>NZ_JBVJGZ010000025.1:0-133620 GCF_055587025.1 Streptomyces sp. NPDC048600
AGGCGACCCGAAAAGAAAGAGGCCCGGTACCAAGGGGGGGAGGCGAGGGGGAGAGAGGCCCCTACACTCTGTTTTACCCACACGGGGGGGGGGGGCGGGTTTTGGGGAGAGAAAGAAAAGGGTGGTGTCTCTGGTGTACCGCGAGGAACAAGCCGTACCACACCCCGCCCCGGGCCCGGTGGGGGGGTCCCCCCCGGGACCGGGGCCACTCCCGGTCCCGGCGGGGCATACCCTCCGGCCGGTCAGGACAGCGGCGGGTACGCGTTCTGCATCAGCTGCCGGAACTGTGCCGAGAACCACTGCCCGGAGATGGGCGCGTCCGGCAGGGAGCCCGACATGCTGTTGCCGTTGCGGGCGTTGCCGGTGTACGTCGGGTCGCACATCCGGTCGAAGCCCTTGCCCTCGTTGTTCGGGATCTCCTTGCTGGCGCCGTCGGACTCGCCCGGGGGCTTCATCCAGACGTACGCGTCGATCCCGGCCGCGGGCGCGGCCTGCGGGCGTTCGCCGAGGCCGGCTCCGGCCTGGTTGCACCAGTTGCCGAGGTGGATGCGGCGGTCGTAGCGGCCGCCGTTGACATAGGTGTCGACGCTGGTGGTCGCGCCGGGGCCGGTCGGCCGCTGGGTGCCGCCCCAGCCGTTGCGGGAGGTGTCGATGAGCATGCCCAGCTTCGAGTCGAAGCCGATGGAGACCAGCTTGTCGCGCATGGCCTGGGCGTAGGACAGCTCGTCGGTGTAGCGGTTCCAGTCGACCCACTTGGACTGGCGCACGGAGGTGCCGTTCACCGTGTCCGTGATCTTGAAGTTGTCCTCCTTCAGCGCGCTGTAGTTGGCGGTGTTGACGATGAAGCCGTGCACGTCGGCGACGGTCGCGCCCTCCGAGACGGCCGCGGACTTGAACATGTCGGCGGAGGCGCCGAAGTTGTCGTCCCAGCCGAGCCAGCCGTGGTGGCCGGCGTCGATGTAGTTGTAGACGTTGCCGATGTCGCCGAGCTTGTTCAGGGCGTAGCCGACGCCCTTCTGGTAGTTCCCGTTGGCCTTCATCACATCGCAGTTGGGCGTGGCGGTCGGCCGGCCGGAGACGTTGGTGACGAGGTTCGGCAGCGAGTCGATCTCGACCGTGGTGACGATCCGCAGCCCGCTGTACTTGGAGTCGGCGAGGATCGCGGCGATCGGGTCGATGTACTGGGTCTTGTACTTGTCGATCTCCGTCGGGCCCAGCTCGCCGTTGGAGGCGAGGGCGGCGCAGTCACGGCCGGGCAGGTTGTAGACGACGAGCTGGACGACGAGTTCGCCGGAGCCCTTCTGCCGCAGCGCCTCGTCGAGGTGGGCGCGCAGGCCCATCCCGCCGTTGACCCCGTTGATCGCGGCGATCCGGTCCAGCCACACACCGGTGGGCTGGTTGGAGACGCGGCTGCCGCCCGGTTCCGCGGCGGCCTTCGCGGCCCACTCGGGGTTCACGTACACCTTGGCGCCCGCGTAGGGGTTGTCCACCCGCCCGGAGGGGGTTCCGGGGTCCGTCGGGCCGGGGTCCGTGGGGCCGGGGTCGGTGGGTCCGCCGCCGTCGACGTTGCAGGTGACGCCGTCGAGGGTGAAGGCCGCCGGTACCGCGTTGGAGCCGCTGTAGGCGCCCTGGAAGCCGAAGCTGACCGAACCGCCGGTCGGCAGGCTTCCGTTGTAGCTCTCGTTGGCCGCCGTGACGGCCGTCCCGGACTGCGTGATCTTCGCGTTCCAGCCGTTGGTGATCCGCTGGTTGCCGGCGTACGACCACTTCACCGCCCAACTCGACTTGGCGGCCGAGTTGTTGGTGACGGTGACATTGGTGGTGAAGCCGGAGCCCCAGTCGTTCTGCACCTGGTAGTCGACGGTACATGCGGCCGCGGCCGCGGCCGCGCCGGGGACGACGGCCAGGGCCGTGCCGGAGGCGCCGGCGACGAGCGCCAGTGCGGCCAGCAACGCCATTCTGTTACGGCTCATGAGTGCGGGTTTCCTTCTCTGCGGGGGGAGTTCACTGACGGTCGGAACGCAGGTGATCGCACGGCCCGATCCCGGCCGGCGTGGAGGTGCCGTCGTGCGCGGAGATCGGGGCAGGGCCGGTACCGCGGTTCCGGGGTGTTCCAGGTCCGGCCCGGGCAGCGGAGTGCGCGCACGCCGACCGCGCCATGACGCGGCCGATGCCGAGGTGCGCACGGGTGACTCACCGTCCCGTCGGCGGCCGGGGGACCCGGGCGGCGTCGGGAGCGGGGGTGGAGTCCCAGCAGCTCTCACTGGAACGGGAGTTGAAGGGGTGGACCTGCCCGACGGCCCACGGCGGCGCCGGCAGGTGAACTAGCTGAACGCGGGGGGTGTCGCATGAGCGATTCCTTGCGGGCCGGGTGTGCTGTGACGGCACACGTCGACTGATGGAAGCGCTCCCACTGGTGCGTTGGAAGGTAGCGCCAAGCGACGGTGAATGACCAGAGGGTTGCCTTGACTTTCCGCAAATGGCGTCTGTCGAATCTTTTCGACTGTCCACACGCCTTGACCGCATACAGCCCCGTCCTCACTATGGGAGCGCTCCCACTGGTTCAACCCTTGACTTCATCTCCGAGCCGCAAGGAGGAACCAGCACGTGAGACCCCCACACCCGCGCAGAGCCGTCCGAAGGCTGTGGACCGCCGTCGTCGCAGCTCTGGCGCTACCCCTGACCATGCTGGCGACGGGTTCGACCCCCGCGCAGGCGGCCGCGCTCCAGTGCAGCGTCGACTACAAGACCAACGACTGGGGCTCCGGCTTCACCGCGGATCTGACGATCACCAACCGCGGTACGGACGCCATCGACGGGTGGACGCTGACCTACGCCTACACCGGCAACCAGCAGCTCTCCAACGGCTGGAACGGGACCTGGTCCCAGTCCGGCAAGGCGATCACCGTACGCAACGCCGGCTGGAACGGCACGATCGCCGCCGGGGCCGCGGTGACGACCGGCGCCCAGTTCGCCTACAGCGGCACCAACGCGGCTCCGACGTCGTTCGCCGTCAACGGCACCACCTGCGCCGGCGCCCACCAGCCGCCGATCACCGTACTGACCAGCCCGGCCGCGGGCGCGGTGTACTCGCAGGGAGACGCCGTCCCCCTTGCGGCCACCGCCGCCGCGGCCGACAACGCCACCATCGGCAAGGTCGAGTTCTACGACGACACGACCCTGCTCGGCACCGACACCAGCGCGCCGTACTCCCTGTCGGTGTCCACGCTCGCCGTGGGCAGCCACTCGCTGGTGGCCAAGGCGTACGACAGCCTGGGCGCCTCCGCGGCCTCGACACCGGTCGGCATCACCGTCGCCGCGGGGCCCGCCGTGGTCGCCTCACCGGCCCAACTCCCGCTCCAGCAGGGCAAGTCGGGCACGTACGACGTAAAGCTGTCCACACAGCCCGGCGCCGACGTGACCGTCACCACGGCCCGGGTGAGCGGCAACACCGGACTGTCGGTGACCGGTGGCGCCTCGCTCACCTTCACCCCGTCGAACTGGAACACCGTCCAGAAGGTGACCGTCACGGCCGCCGCGAGCGGTACCGGCTCGGCCGTCTTCGAGTCGACGGCCGGCGGGCACGCCAAGGCGAGCGTCACGGTGACCCAGATCGCCGCGACGAAGGAGTACGACGCCCGCTTCCTGGAGCTCTACGGGAAGATCACCAACCCGGCGAACGGCTACTTCTCCCCCGAGGGCATCCCGTACCACTCGGTGGAGACGCTGATCGTCGAGGCGCCCGACCACGGCCATGAGACCACCTCGGAGGCGTACAGCTATCTGCTGTGGCTCCAGGCCATGTACGGGAAGGTGACGGGCGACTGGTCCAAGTTCAACGGGGCCTGGGAGATCATGGAGAAGTACATGATCCCCACCCACGCCGACCAGCCGACCAACTCCTTCTACAACGCCTCCAAGCCCGCCACCTACGCACCCGAGCTGGACACACCGAACGAGTATCCGGCCAGGCTGGAGACGGGCGTGTCGGTCGGCCCCGACCCGATCGCGGCCGAGCTCAAGAGCGCGTACGGCACGGACGACGTCTACGGCATGCACTGGCTCCAGGACGTCGACAACGTCTACGGCTACGGCAACTCCCCCGGCAAGTGCGAGGCGGGTCCGGCGGACGCCGGCCCGTCCTACATCAACACCTTCCAGCGCGGCGCGCAGGAGTCGGTGTGGGAGACCGTGCCGCAGCCGACCTGCGACGCCTTCAAGTACGGTGGCCGCAACGGGTATCTGGACCTGTTCACCGGTGACTCCAGCTACGCCAGGCAGTGGAAGTTCACCAACGCCCCCGACGCCGACGCGCGTGCCGTGCAGGCCGCGTACTGGGCGGACGTGTGGGCCGAGCAGCAGGGCAAGGGGGCGGACGTCTCCGCGACCGTGGCCAAGGCCGCGAAGATGGGCGACTACCTGCGCTACGCGATGTACGACAAGTACTTCAAGAAGGTGGGCAACTGCGTCGGCCCGACGGCCTGCCCGGCCGGCACCGGCAAGGACTCCTCCCACTACCTGCTGAACTGGTACTACGCCTGGGGCGGAGCCACCGACACCTCGGCGGGCTGGGCCTGGCGCATCGGCTCCAGCCACGCGCACGGCGGCTACCAGAACCCGCTGGCCGCGTACGCGCTGGCCAACTACGCCGATCTGAAGCCGAAGTCGGCGACCGGTCAGGCGGACTGGGCCAAGTCCCTCACGCGTCAGGTCGAGTTCTACCGCTGGCTCCAGTCCAGCGAGGGCGCGATCGCGGGTGGCGCGACCAACAGCTGGGCGGGCCGCTACGCGACCCCGCCGGCCGGGACGTCCACGTTCTACGGCATGTACTACGACGAGAAGCCCGTCTACCACGACCCGCCGTCCAACCAGTGGTTCGGCTTCCAGGCATGGTCGATGGAGCGGGTCGCCGAGTACTACCAGCAGACGGGGAACGCGGCGGCGAAGTCGGTGCTCGACAAGTGGGTCGACTGGGCGCTGTCCAGGACGACCGTGAACCCCGACGGCACGTTCCGGATCCCCTCCACGCTCGCGTGGTCGGGGCAGCCCGACACCTGGAACGCGTCGAGTCCCGGTGCCAACAACGGACTTCATGTCTCCGTGGTCGACTACACCAACGACGTCGGTGTGGCCGCCGCGTACGCCAAGACGCTGACGTACTACGCGGACCGCTCGGGTGACACCGAGGCGGCGACTACGGCGAAGAAGCTGCTTGACGGCATGTGGACCCACCACCAGGACGCACTGGGCATCGCCGTGCCGGAGACCCGGACCGACTACAACCGGTTCGACGACGCGGTGTACGTCCCGAGCGGGTGGACGGGCACGATGCCGAACGGTGACGCGATCAACTCGTCGTCGACGTTCGCGTCGATCCGGTCCTTCTACAAGAACGACCCGTCGTGGTCGAAGATCGAGGCGTATCTGGCCGGTGGGGCCGCGCCGACGTTCACGTATCACCGGTTCTGGGCCCAGGCGGACATCGCGCTCGCCATGGGGGCGTACTCCGAGTTGCTCGAGTAGTTCGGGGCTTCTGTCGGTTGTCGGGCGCGGGTGGGCTGTGGCTTGTCGCGCAGTTCCCCGCGCCCCTTCGTGTGCGCAGTTCCCCGCGCCCCTTCGTGTGCGCTGTCCCTCTCCCCACTTCGAAAGCAGGGCATCGTGCTCAGAACTCGTTTGCTCACCGCCGTGTTCGCGCTGACGGCCGGTCCCCTCTCCGGCGCCGCTCAGCCCGCTCTGGCCGCCGAACAGGCCGACGTGGCCGTCGCCGCCGACAGTTACACCTGGAAGAACGCCCGGATCGACGGGGGTGGGTTCGTTCCCGGGATCGTGTTCAACCGGAAGGAGAAGAACCTCGCCTACGCCCGTACCGACATCGGCGGTGCCTATCGCTGGGTACAGGCGTCGAAGACGTGGACTCCGCTGCTGGACTCCGTCGGCTGGGACCGCTGGGGGCACACCGGCGTGGTGAGCCTGGCCTCCGACACCGTCGATCCGGACAAGATCTACGCGGCGGTCGGGACGTACACCAACGGCTGGGACCCGACGAACGGGGCCGTGCTGCGGTCCGCGGACCGGGGCGCCACCTGGCAGAAGACGGATCTGCCGTTCAAGCTGGGCGGGAACATGCCCGGCCGGGGCATGGGCGAGCGCCTCGCGGTCGACCCGAACAGGAACAGTGTGCTGTATCTGGGCGCGCCGAGCGGCAAGGGCCTGTGGCGGTCCACCGACTCCGGGGTGACCTGGTCCCAGGTCGCGAACTTCCCCAACGTCGGCAACTACGCGCAGGATCCGGGCGACACCTCCGGCTACGCCTCCGACAACCAGGGCATCGTCTGGGTCACCTTCGACGAGTCCACCGGCACCGCGGGCAGCGCCACCCGGACGATCTACGTCGGGGTCGCCGACAAGGACAACGCCGTGTACCGCTCGACGGACGCCGGCGCCACCTGGTCGCGGCTGGCCGGGCAGCCCACCGGGTATCTGGCCCACAAGGGCGTGCTGGACGCGGTGAACGGCCGTCTGTATCTCGCGTACAGCGACAAGGGCGGCCCGTACGACGGCGGCAAGGGCCGGCTGTGGCGGTACGCGACGGCGTCCGGCACCTGGACGGACATCAGCCCGGCCGCCGAGGCCGACACCTACTACGGCTTCAGCGGGCTCACCCTCGACCGGCAGCGGCCGGGCACGGTGATGGCGACCGCCTACAGCTCCTGGTGGCCGGACACCCAGATCTTCCGCTCCACGGACAGCGGCGGCACCTGGACGACGGCATGGGACTACACCTCGTACCCCGACCGCTCGAATCGCTACACGATGGATGTGTCGTCCTCGCCTTGGCTGACCTGGGGCGCACATCCCTCACCGCCCGAACAGACCCCGAAACTCGGGTGGATGACGGAGTCGCTGGAGATCGACCCGTTCGACTCCGACCGGATGATGTACGGCACCGGCGCGACGGTGTACGGCACCGAGAACCTCACCAACTGGGACAGCGGCGGCCAGTTCGGCATCAGACTGATGGTGCAGGGTCTGGAGGAGACGGCCGTCAACGACCTGGTCTCGCCCCCGTCGGGGGCCCCGCTGCTCAGCGCGCTCGGTGACATAGGCGGCTTCCGGCACACGGACCTGACCAAGGTCCCGGCGATGATGTACACCTCGCCGAACTTCACCTCCACCACCAGCCTGGACTATGCCGAGTCCAACCCGGACACGGTGGTGCGCACCGGCAATCTGGACTCGGGCCCGCACATCGCGTTCTCCACCGACAACGGCGCCAACTGGTTCGCGGGCAGCGACCCTTCGGGGGTGAGCGGCGGCGGTACGGTCGCGGCGGCCGCCGACGGCAGCCGCTTCGTGTGGAGCCCGCAGGGCGCGGGCGTGCACCACACCACCGGCTTCGGCAGCTCCTGGTCCGCCTCGTCCGGCATCCCGGCCGGTGCGGTCGTCGAGTCCGACCGGGTCGACCCGAAGGTGTTCTACGACTTCAAGTCCGGGAAGTTCTACGTCAGTACGGACGGCGGCGCGACCTTCACCGCCTCCGCCGCGACCGGTCTGCCCGCCGGGGACAGCGTCCGCTTCAAGGCACTGCCCGGTGCGAAGGGCGATGTGTGGCTGGCCGGCGGGGCGAGCGACGGGGCGTACGGGCTGTGGCACTCCACCGACGGCGGGGCGGCCTTCACCAGGCTGCCGAACGTGGAGCAGGCCGACACCGTCGGCTTCGGCAAGGCCGCGGCCGGCGCGTCGTATCAGACGCTGTACACCAGCGCGAAGATCGGCGGAGTGCGCGGCATCTTCCGCTCCACCGACAAGGGCGCGTCCTGGACCCGCGTCAACGACGACGCCCATCAGTGGGGCTGGACGGGCGCCGCGATCACCGGAGACCCGCGGGTGTACGGCCGGGTGTACGTCGCCACGAACGGCCGGGGCGTGATCTACGGCGACACCTCCGACACGGGCGGCGGCACGGACCCCACGGACCCGACGGACCCCACGCCGGCCGGCGCCTGCGCGGTGACGTACACCGTCACCAACCAGTGGCCGGGCGGCTTCCAGGCGGACGTGCGGCTCGCCAACACCGGCACGAGCGCGTGGTCCGGCTGGAGTCTCGGCTGGTCCTTCGCGGGCGGCCAGACGGTCTCCCAGCTGTGGAACGCCGGCTTCACCCAGTCCGGCGCGGCGGTGACGGCGAGGAACACCGACTGGAACGGCAGCGTGGCGGCCGGGTCGTCCGTGAGCTTCGGGTTCACGGGCACCTGGTCGGGGGCCAACCCGAGACCGGCCGCGTTCAGGCTGGGTGATCGGACCTGCACGGTCGTCTGATCACTCAGCACCGCTGAGTACGCCTACTCATGAGGAGGAGACTCCGGGTGGCGCAGGCTGGTCGCACACACCACCGAGAGGGAGTCACCCGTGCGCACGACCAGCCGAGCCCGTCTGCTGCCGCTCCTCGCCCTGGTCGGCCTGACCGCCACCCTGATGACCGGGTGTTCCCTGGAGCAGGACGCCGTCTGCTCCGGCGGTCGGTACCCGGTGCTGGCCGTGAACGACGCCGGGAGCGACTGCGTCGACGACGGCCGGGAGCCGGCGCCGGGCTGGGCCCGCTACCCGCAGGGCAAGGTCCCCGAGCGCGTCGGCGACAAGTGGTACGAGTACTGGCAGACCCGGACCCTCGACGAGAACGGGGCCGTGGTCCCGGCGCCCGAGTTCCCGGTGTCCGAGGCCCCGGCGCCCAGGGTCCGGTGAGCGGCGGCCGCCCCGGGGACCGGGGTGCGGCCGCCGCCCGTGCTCACGGCGTGTAGCCGGCCGGCCGCGGGGTGGGTGTGGGGGTGCGGGTGCCTCACGGGACGAACCTCCCGAGGAAGACGGATGTTTCCCCTCAGTCGCCGCCGGGCGCCGGAGGGTTGCCGTACCGCCGGGCCAGTTCCCCGGCCGTCGCCGCCAACCGCGCCCGCAGTTCCGGCGGTTCGAGGACCTCGATGCCGGTGCCCAGGCGCAGGAACTCGTCATGGGCGTCGTCCAGGGACTCGACGGGCACGGTGGCCACGGTCCGGCCCGCCGCGTCCGTACGCCCGTTCGCACGTACGGCGTCCCCGGCCGGTCCTGTCAGGACGACACCGGGCTGAAGCCTCACGACGGCCTCGGCGCGGTGCAGCCGCGCCAGGAAGTCGCGCTGGTACACGGCCCAGTGGGCGGCCAGGTCGAAGTCCTCGGGGCGGGTGAACTCCTCACCGGGAACGGTCAGTTCGAGGATCTTGGCGACGCGGAAGGTGCGCGGACCCGGCCCGGCGACGACGTACCAGCGGCCCGCCTTGAGCACCAGCCCGTACGGCTCCAGACGGCGTCGTACGTCGGTGGGTTCGCGCCAGCGGCGGTACGTCACCTCCAGCACCCGTCCGTTCCACACGGCGTCGGCGACCTCGGGGAGGAAGCGGGTGTCGTCGGGGTCGGCGTACCAGCCGGTGGCGTCCAGGTGGAAGCGGCCGCCGACCCGGTCGGCGTGCGCCCGCAGCTCGGCCGGGAGGGCGGCGCGCACCTTGAGCTGGGCCGCGGCCAGCACCGCGCCGAGGCCGAGCTGCGCGGCGGGGCCCGGTGCCCCGGCGAGGAACAGCGCCTCGGCCTCCTCGGCGGTCAGTCCGGTGAGCCGGGTGCGGTAGCCGTCGAGCAGCCGGTAGCCGCCGGCGTGGCCCGCGTCGCCGTACAGCGGGACACCGGCCGCGGCGAGCGCCTCGGTGTCCCGGTAGACCGTGCGCACCGACACCTCCAGCTCGGCGGCGAGCTGGGCGGCGGTCATCCGGCCCCGGGTCTGGAGCAGCAGGAGGATCGAGACGAGCCGGCTGGACTTCACTGCCACAGGATGTCAGTGAAGCGCCTTTAGCGTGCGCGTCATGGCTTTCGAGGAGAAACTGCTCACCGTCCCGCCGCCGATCGAGGTCGCCGGGCGGCACATCAAGCGCTACCACGTCACCTCCGACCCGGCGGGCATCGCACCCGAGGTCGCCGAGGCCGCCTACGCGATCCTGCCGAAGCTGCTGCCGGACCCCGACGGCACACCGCCCGCGACCTTCGTCGTGCTGCACCGGGGCGGCGACGACGGCGCCTATCTCAACGCGTACAGCTGGGTCTGGGACAACGTGATCCACTTCCGCGGCGCGGCCGCCGGACAGCCCGTGCTGGGCTGCCCCGACCGCGACCCGGCCCACTTCGTGACGCTGGACCGGCCGTGGATCGGCTGTGTGTGGGAGCTGCCGCCGATCCAGCACGAGCGGGACGCCTGGGTACGGCATCTGCTCGCCCCCGCCACCCCCGACCTGGCCTCCTATCTGGCCGACAGCATGGCCGAGGGCACCACGGGAGGGCGTGCGTGAGCGGCCCGCGACCGGGGGCCGCCGAAGGCGTCGCTACGTGCTGCGGTACGCCCGGACGCTGAACACCGGGTCCGGGCGGGGGCGGTCCTGGTCGGGGAGGGCGGCCAGGCGGGCGGCGAAGGTCTCGGTGAGGGCCTCGCCGGGGGCGAGGGTGACGAACCAGCCGCGGCGCAGGTCGGCGATGGCGCGGCGGGGGCTGCGGCCCTGGCCGCGGCCGGGGAAGCGGGCCCGTCCGGCGGGCGCGAGCCCGTGCGCGGCGGCGAGGGCCGTGACCTGCCCGGCGGTGTCGTGGGCGGGGCTGCGCGGCCGGGTGGCGAGGACCGCGTCGATGTCGCTGCCGACGTTGTGCGCGGCGGCCTTGTCGACCGTGGTGACGTACACCCCGCCGGGCCGCAGCACCCGGGCGCACTCGGCGACCGCCCGCCGTACGTCGGCGTCGTCGAGCAGGTGGAGCAGCCAGACGCTCACCACCGCGTCGAAGGAGGCGTCCGGGAAGGGCAGCCGGCGGCTGTCGCCGACGACGACCGTGCCGGGCATCCGGGCCTCGGCCGTACGGGCCATGCCGAGGGCCAGGTCGACGCCCGTCACCCGGGTCCCCGGGCGGGCGGCGGCCAGGCGCCGGGTGACGATGCCCGTGCCGCAGGCCACGTCCAGCAGCCCGGGGCACCGGGGCGGCAGAAGGCCCAGGACGGCCTCGGCCGCGGCGGCGGCCCGGGGCTCACCGCCGCGCAGGGCGTCGTAGGCACCGGCTTCCTTGTCGTAGTCGAGCACACGCCACCCCCGGGCCGTCCGCTGATCGATCAGCCGGATCAGCTTGCCCCATGCGCGGGCGCGAGGTCTTCGACTTTTCTCGCCAGGTCGAAGTCCAGCGCGGTGACCTTGGAATCGGCGCTGTGGGTGTTCACCGAGAGACGGACGGTGTTGTAGCCGAGGGTGAGGTCGGAATGGTGGTTCAGCTCCTCCTGGACCCGGGCGATGTGCACCACGAGCGCGGTCGCGGCGGGGTGGGAGGCGAGCCGGTAGGTGCGCACCAGGCGGTCGTCCTCGACCGCCCAGCCCGGCAGCTCGGCGAGCCGGTCCTCGATCTCCTTCTGCGACAGGGGTTCGACGGCCACGGCATGGCTCCCTTCCTCGGAGGACGCGTACCTGTCCAGCGTGCCCGGCTTGACTACGGTCGTCCACATGACCACACCCCTGTCCGCCGCCGTGTCCGCCTCCGCCGCCACCGACAACAGCGTCGGCACGCTGCTGCGGGCCTGGCGCGAGCAACGCCGGGTGAGCCAGCTGGAGCTGGCACTGCGCGCAGGCTCCTCCGCCCGGCACATCAGCTTCGTCGAGACCGGGCGCTCCCGGCCCAGCGAGGAGATGGTGCTGCGGCTCGCCGAGCACCTCGACGTCCCCGTCCGTGAGCGCAACGCCCTGCTGCTGGCGGCCGGTTACGCCCCGCGCTACTCCGAGACGCCGCTGGACGACCCGGCGCTGCGCTCGCTGCGCGAGGGCATGGAGCGGCTCATCCAGGGCTACGAGCCCTACCCGGCGCTGGTGGTCGACGCGATGTACAACGTGGTGGCCGCCAACCGGGGCATCCTGATGCTGATGGACGGGCTGGCCGAGGAGCTGCTCGCGCAGCCGCTGAACGCGATGCGGCTGACCCTGCATCCGCGGGGGCTCGCGCCGCGCATCCGTAATCTGCCCGAGTGGCGCGGGCATCTGCTCGCCCAGATGGAGCGGCAGATCGCCCTGCACCGCTCGCAGCCGCTGCGGGAGCTGTACGAGGAGGTGTCGGCGTACCCGGTGCCCGAGGGGGCCGCCGGCGGTGCGGAGCCGGAGGAGCCGGTGCCGTACTTCGCGCTGCCGCTCCAGGTGGAGCACGAGGGGCGGGTGCTGTCGTTCATCTCCTCGATCTCCACGTTCAACACTCCCATGGATGTGACCGTCGCCGAGCTGGCCATCGAGACGCTGCTCCCGGCCGACCCGGCGACGGTCAAGTACCTTCACTCGCTCATGGCCTGACGGTTCCTCAGGGACAGGTGCTGCAGGAGGGCGAACCCGGCGACGGTGACGGCCTGGAGCACGGTCCACACCGCGCCGGTGGTGGTCGGGGTCAGCCACAGTCCGAGTGCGGCGAAGCTCAGGGCCGCCCAGGCGAGGTTGGTCTCCACGACGGCCTTGACCGGCAGCGCGGCGGGGCGGGTACGGGTGGCGAGTACGGCCACCGCGAGGGCGTACACGGTGAGGATCGCGCCCAGTTCCAGGAGCAGTGTTCCGTCGACGCCCAGCAGTCGGCCGAGCGGGCCGGAGGCGGCGAGGTAGGCCAGGCCGTTGGCGCCGGTCACGATCGCGTCCAGGGCGAGGAAGCGGCGGAGTGCGGTGTTCGGCTCGGCGGTGCGGGCGAGGGCGGTGAGTGTGGTCGCGGACATGGGTGGTCACCCTCCGTCGGGTCGGGGTGTGGTTGCGGGCGGGGTCCGGCCGGAGTGCGCCGGCCGGAGCCCGTGGCACAACGATGTCCCTGCGGGGGTGGGCGGGTCGATTACCTGGGGGGTAATGGGGGTGCGCCCACGGGGGTGGGGGTTGCTGTTTGTCGGCGGCTGCCGGGACCGTGGGTGCCTTGTCGCGCCCGCGCGGCGGTGGCCGCAGATCGATACAGTCCCGCGCCCCCAAGCAGGGCGTTGTCGTCCTGGGCTGTCACGGAGCCCGGGGCGACTCGTTCTTTGCGCAGTTCCCCGCGCCCCCAGAAAATCAAGGGCGTTGTCGCGCAGGTCCGTTGCGTGGTGACGGACTCAGGGTCGTACTCGTGAGCGGAGCGGTGGGGCATGGCAGACTGCCCTCAGGCTTTCGGCGCGTAGGGGAGGCGTGGCGTGAGTGAGCGGCGGGCTGCGCCCACTGTGGGGCAGGTGGTGCTCGGCAAGCGGCTCCAGGAGCTGCGGGAGAAGGCCGGGCTGAAGCGCGAGGAGGCGGCCCAGGTGCTGCGGGTGGCGCCGGCGACGGTGCGCCGCATGGAGACGGCCGAGGTCGCGCTCAAGATCCCTTATGTACAGGTGCTGTTGGAGACGTACGGCGTGGCGCCGGGCGAGGCCTCGGCGTTCGTGGCGCTCGCCGAGGACGCCAACAGGCCCGGCTGGTGGCAGCGTTACCACGATGTGCTGCCCGACTGGTTCAGCGTGTACGTCAGTCTGGAGGGCGCCGCGCGCCTGATCCGCTCCTACGAGCCGCACTTCGTGCCCGGCCTGCTCCAGACCGAGGACTACGCCCGTGCCGTGCTGGACGCGGGGACGATAGGGCAGACCGGGCCCGACACCGTGGAGCGGCACGTGTCACTGCGCATGGAGCGGCAGCGGCTGCTGGAGCGGGAGAACCTGCCCCATCTTTGGGTGATCATGGACGAGACCGTGCTGGCCCGGCCGGTGTGCAGCCGCGCCGAGGTGATGCGCGGCCAGCTGGACCGGCTGCTGGAGGCCGCCGAGCACGACCGGATCACACTCCAGGTCGCCGAGTTCGCGAGCGGCCCGCACCCGGGGACGTACGCGCCGTTCTCGCTGTTCCGCTTCGCCGAACCGGAGCTGCCCGACATGGTGTTCACCGAGTATCTGACCGGCGCGCTGTATCTCGACTCCCGGCGGGAGGTCTCCGCCCATCTGGAGGTCCTGGACCATGTCACCGCGCACGCCGCCTCGGCCCAGCGCACCAGGAAGATCCTCCGCGAGTACCGCGAGCGCTACTAGACCCGTACCACCCGTACCGCTATCGAGGAGTACACCCCGCATGACCGGATCCGACGCCGCGGCCCCCCGTATCGACACCAGCCGGCCGCACCCGGCCCGGGTGTACGACTGGTGGCTGGGCGGCAAGGACAACTACCCGGTGGACGAGGAGCTGGCCCGCCGTATCCTCGCCGTCGACGGCACGGTGGTGCGCGGCGCGCGCGCCAACCGGCGCTTCATGCAGCGTGCCGTGCGCACGGTCGCCGAGGCCGGGATCCGCCAGTTCCTCGACATCGGCACCGGCATCCCCACCGAGCCGAACCTGCACCAGGTCGCCCAGAGTGTCGCCCCGGACGCCAGGGTCGTGTACGCCGACAACGACCCGATCGTGCTGCGGCACGCGGAGGCCCTGCTGGGCGGTACGGCCGAGGGCAGCACCGACTATGTGCACGCCGACGTACGGGACGTGGACGTGCTGCTGGAGCGGGCCCGGCAGTCCCTGGACCTGGCCGAGCCGGTCGCGCTGTCGCTGGTCGCGCTCACCCACTACCTGGACGACGAGGCGTACGACGTGCTGAAGCGGTACGTGGACGCGCTCGCGCCGGGCAGCTATCTGATCCTCTCCCAGGTCACGCCCGACCTGAACCCGGCGGCCATCGAGCAGGCGGCGGAGAACTTCCGGCGCAGCGGCACCCCGTTCTTCCCGCGCACGGTCGGCGAGTTCGCCCGGTTCTTCGACGGCCTGGAGCTGCTCGGCCCCGGACTGATCCCGGTGCACGGCTGGCGTCCGGAGGCCGAGGACGTGGAGTCCCAGGCCGAGGGCATCGTGCCGGTGTACGCGGGAGTGGCGCGCAAGCCCTGACGCCCAGGTCCGCGGCCCCGGCGGTCACGGACACCGCCGCCGCGCCCGTACGGCGTGACCCGTACGGGCGCCGTGAACGGGTGCGCTCCGCCGCTCGCCTCTAGGTTCGAGTCACGAGGCGAGCCGAGGGAGCGCACGTGACCGACACACGGACCCCGCCCACCGAACCGGGCGCCGCCCTGCTGCGCGCGGGACGGTTCTTCCGGGCCGGTACGGCGGCCCCCGATCTGCACAGCATCGGCCTGGTGGGCGGCCGGGAGGCGGACGCCTTCTACCGGGACCGCTGGAGCCACGACAAGGTCGTGAACTCCACGCACGGGGTGAACTGCACCGGCTCGTGCCGCTGGAAGGTGTACGTCAAGGACGGGATCATCACCTGGGAGACCCAGCAGACGGACTATCCGTCGGTGGGCCCCGACCGCCCCGAGTACGAGCCGCGCGGCTGCCCGCGCGGCGCCGCCTTCTCCTGGTACACCTACTCACCCACCCGGGTGCGCTACCCGTACATCCGCGGTGTGCTGCTGGAGATGTACCGCGAGGCGAAGGCGCGGCTGAAGGACCCGGTGCTGGCCTGGGCGGACATCCAGGGCGACCCCGAGCGCCGCGGCCGCTACCAGCGGGCCCGCGGCAAGGGCGGCCTGCTGCGGGCGACCTGGGACGAGGCCGTGGAGCTGGTCGCGGCCGCGCATGTGCACACGATCAAGGAGTACGGCCCGGACCGGATCGCGGGCTTCTCCCCCATCCCCGCCATGTCGATGGTGTCCCACGCGGCGGGCGCCCGCTTCCACTCCCTGATCGGCGCGCCGATGCTGTCGTTCTACGACTGGTACGCGGATCTGCCGGTCGCCTCCCCGCAGGTGTTCGGGGACCAGACGGACGTGCCGGAGTCCGGGGACTGGTGGGACGCGGCGTATCTGATGATGTGGGGCTCCAACGTGCCGGTGACCCGCACCCCGGACGCCCACTGGATGGCGGAGGCCCGCTATCGCGGCCAGAAGGTGGTGGTGGTCGCCCCGGACTACGCGGACAACGCCAAGTTCGCCGACGAGTGGCTGCATCCGCACCCCGGCACGGACGGGGCGCTGGCCCTGGCGATGGGGCATGTGATCCTCAAGGAGTTCTTCGTCGACCGGGAGACGCCGTTCTTCTCGGACTACGTACGGAAGTTCACCGATCTGCCCTTCCTGGTGACGCTCGCCGAGCGGGACGGGGCGTATGTGCCGCACAAGTTCCTGCGGGCCTCCGAGGTGGGGCAGGGCGGGGAGGGCGCGGAGTGGAAGACGGTCGTGCTGGACGAGGTGAGCGGGCGTCCCGAGGTGCCGAACGGCTCGCTGGGCTTCCGCTGGACGGAGTCGGGCAAGGGCCGCTGGAATCTGCAACTCGACGGCATCGAACCGCGGTTGACGCTGCTGGGCGAAGCGGGTGTGGAGGTGCTGCTGCCGCGCTTCGACACCGAGGGCGGTGAGCACGGGCAGGGACGCGGAGAGGTCGTCCGCCGTGGCGTCCCGGCGATGCGGCTGCCCGGCGGCCCGCTGGTGACGACCGTGTTCGACCTGCTCCTCGCGCAGTACGGTGTCGGGCGCCCCGGTCTGCCGGGCACCTGGCCGGCCTCCTACGAGGACGCGTCGGCCCCCGGCACACCCGCCTGGCAGGAGGCGCACACCTCGGTGCCGGCGGCCAGGTGCGTGAAGATCGCCCGGGAGTTCGCGCGGACCGCCGAGCGGTCCAAGGGCCGCTGCATGATCCTGATGGGCGCGGGCACCAACCACTGGTTCCACTCGGAGACCATCTACCGCGCGTTCCTGGCCCTGCTCCAGCTCACCGGCTGCCAGGGCCGCAACGGCGGCGGCTGGGCGCACTACGTGGGCCAGGAGAAGTGCCGCCCGGTGACCGGCTGGGCCACGCTGGCCGCCGCGAGCGACTGGTCCCGCCCGCCGCGCCAGATGATCGGCTCCGGGTACTGGTACCTCAACACCGACCAGTGGCGCTACGACCGGTTCACCGCCGACGTGCTGGCCTCGCCGCTGGGCGAGGGCCGGTTCGAGGGGATGACGGGCGCCGACTGCCTGGCCCTGTCGGCGCGTTCGGGCTGGATGCCGTCGTATCCGACCTTCGACCGCAATCCGCTGGAGCTCGGCGAGACGTTCGGCGACCCGGTCGCCAAGGCGGTGGCCGAACTGCGCGCCGGGACACTGAAGTTCGCGTGCGAGGACCCCGACGCCCCGGAGAACTGGCCGCGCGTGCTGAACCTGTGGCGGGCCAATCTGCTCGGCTCCTCCGCGAAGGGCGCCGAGTACTTCACCCGCCATCTGCTCGGCACCCACTCCTCGCTGCGCGCCGAGGAGGCCGGCGAGGACGTCCGGCCGAGGGATGTGAAGTGGCACGAGCGGGCGCCCGAGGGCAAGCTCGACCTGCTGCTGTCGCTGGACTTCCGGCAGACCTCCTCCACCCTGCTGTCGGACGTCGTCCTGCCGGCCGCGACCTGGTACGAGAAGCACGACCTGTCCAGCACGGACATGCATCCCTACGTCCACTCCTTCACCCCGGCCGTGGACCCGCCCTGGCAGGCGCGCACCGACTTCGACGCCTTCAAGGCCCTCGCCGAGAAGCTGAGCGAGCTGGCCGTGGACCATCTGGGCGTGCGCAAGGACCTGGTGGCCGCGCCGCTCCAGCACGACACCCCGGGGGAGACGGCCCAGCCGGGCGGTGTCGTCAGGGACTGGAAGCGCGGCGAGTGCGACCCGGTGCCGGGGAAGACCATGCCGAACCTGGTGGTGGTGGAGCGCGACTACACCGCGATCGGCGCGAAGTTCGCGGCGCTCGGCCCCCTCGTGGAGCGGCTCGGGCTGCCCGCCAAGGGCATCGCGCTGAAGCCGGACGAGGAGGTCGCCCATCTGCGCGAGCTGAACGGGACCGGGTACGAGGGCCGTCCCTCGCTCGACACGGCCGTGAAGGCGGCGAACACGATCCTCGCGCTGTCCGGCACGACCAACGGCCGGCTCGCCACCCAGGGCTTCCACACGCTGGAGGGCAGGACCGGGCAGGAGATGGCCCATCTGTCCGCCGAGCACGAGGGCAAACGGGTCACCTACGCCGACACCCAGGCGGCTCCGGTGCCGGTGATCACCTCGCCGGAGTGGTCCGGCAGCGAGTCGGGCGGGCGCCGCTACACGGCGTTCACGCTCAACACCGAGCATCTCAAGCCCTGGCACACCCTCACCGGACGCCAGCACTTCTTCCTCGACCACGACTGGATCCATGAACTGGGCGAGGCGCTGCCGGTGTACCGGCCGCCGCTGGACATGAACCGGCTGTTCGGCGAGCCACGGCTCGGGGCGGACGGCCGGCGGGAGGTGACGGTCCGCTACCTCACCCCGCACAACAAGTGGTCCATCCACTCCGAGTACCAGGACAACCTGTTCATGCTGGCGCTGTCCCGGGGCGGCCAGTCCATCTGGATGGCCCCGCAGGACGCGGACGCCATCGGAGTCGAGGACAACGACTGGATCGAGGCGGTCAACCGCAACGGCGTGGTGGTGGCCCGCGCGATCGTCTCGCACCGGATGCCGGCCGGCACGGTCTATATGCACCACGCGCAGGAGCGCACGGTGAACGTGCCGAGGACGGAGACGACCGGGATGCGCGGCGGCATCCACAACTCGCTGACCCGCGTGCTGCTCAAGCCGTCCCATCTCATCGGCGGCTACGCCCAGTTGAGCTGGGCGTTCAACTACCTGGGGCCGACCGGCAACCAGCGCGACGAGGTGACGGTGATCCGCCGTCGTGCCCAGGAGGTCGAGTACTGATGCCCCGTGGTGACGCCCCCATCGGACGCTGCATGGCGCAGGTCGCGATGGTCATGAACCTCGACAAGTGCATCGGCTGCCACACCTGCTCGGTGACCTGCAAGCAGGCATGGACCAACCGGCGCGGCATGGAGTACGTCTGGTTCAACAACGTCGAGACACGGCCCGGCCAGGGCTATCCCCGCCGCTACGAGGACCAGGACACCTGGCGCGGCGGCTGGGAGCTGAACCGGCGCGGCGCGCTGCGGCTGAAGGCGGGCGGCCGGTTCAAGAAGCTCGCCGGGATCTTCTCCAACCCCAAGCTGCCGGAGATCAAGGACTACTACGAGCCCTGGACGTACGAGTACCGCAACCTCACCGACGCCCCGCTCGGCGGGGACTACCCGGTCGCCCGCCCCGTCTCCCAGCTCGACGGCAAGCCGATGAAGATCGAGTGGTCCTCCAACTGGGACGACAGCCTGGGCGGCGCCCCCGCCTACGGCGACCTCGACCCGATGGTGGAGCGGACCCGGCAACAGGCCTCGGACAAGGTGCGGTTCGAGTACGAACAGGCCTTCATGTTCTATCTGCCGCGCATCTGCGAGCACTGTCTCAACCCCTCGTGCGTCGCCTCCTGTCCGTCCGGCGCGATGTACAAGCGCAGCGAGGACGGGATCGTGCTGGTCGACCAGGACCAGTGCCGGGGCTGGCGGATGTGCGTGACCGGATGCCCGTACAAGAAGGTCTACTTCAACCACTCCACCGGCAAGGCCGAGAAGTGCACGATGTGCTACCCGCGCATCGAGGTGGGCCAGCCGACGGTGTGCTCCGAGACCTGTGTGGGCCGGCTGCGCTACATCGGGGTCGTCCTGTACGACGCCGACCGGGTCACGGCGGCCGCCGCCACACCGGACGAGAAGGACCTGTACGAGGCCCAGCTGGACGTGTTCCTCGACCCCGAGGACCCGGTGGTGCGGCGGGCGGCCGAGGAGGCCGGCATCCCCCACGACTGGATCGAGGCGGCCCGCCGCTCGCCTGTGCACACGCTGATCAGCAACTACCGGGTGGCGCTGCCGCTGCACCCGGAGTACCGGACCCTGCCGATGGTCTGGTACATCCCTCCGCTGTCGCCGGTGGTGGACGCGCTCAGCGAGAGCGGGCACGACGGGGAGGACGCGGGCAATCTCTTCGGCGCCATCGACACCCTGCGGATTCCGCTGGAGTACCTGGCGGAGGTGTTCACGGCCGGCGACGTGGGGCCCGTGCGCGCCTCGCTGGAGAAGCTCGCCGCGATGCGCGCCCATATGCGGGCGGTGAACCTGGGCGAGGAGCCCGACCCGTCGGTCGCCGCGGCGGTCGGCATGACGCCGGACGAGATCGAGGAGATGTACCGGCTGCTGGCGATCGCCAAGTACGAGCAGCGGTACGTCATTCCGACCGCGGCCGTGGGCGACGCGCGCCGGCTGGAGGAGTCGGCGCTGCCGGAGGGGTGCAGCCTGGACTACGAGGGCGGGCCGGGCATGGGCGGCGACGGTCCGTTCGGCCAGGACTCCGGCCGCAGACGGCTGCCGCTGGTGTCGGTGGAGAACTTCCACGGCTTGCGCAGGCGGCAGACCTCCGACGACTCCGAGGAGGCCTGATGCCCTCCGACGCCGTGCTGTACCAGGCGGCCGCGCTGTGTCTGACCTACCCGGACGACGACTTCCGGGCGCGGCTGCCGCTGCTGCGCGAAGCCGCCCCGCAACTACGGGAGTTCACCGACCACGCGGCCGTCACCCCGGACCGTGAACTGGCCGAGCACTATGTGCGCGTCTTCGACTTCAAGAACCGGCACAGCCTGTATCTGAGCTGGTGGCAGGACGGGGACACCAGGCGGCGCGGTATGTCGCTGGTGCGGTTCAAGGACGTCTACCGCGCCCACGGACTGGAGTTCACCGGCGAGGAACTGCCCGACTACCTGCCCGCGGTGCTGGAGTTCACCGCCCGCACCGGTGACACCGGCCTGCTGGCCGGGCACCGCAGCGGCCTGGAGCAGCTCCGCTCCCGGCTGACCGCCTTCGGCACCCCGTACGCCCGCGTCCTGGACGCGGTGTGCGCCACGCTGCCGCCCGCACCCGTTGGAGCGCGCCCATGACCGTCTTCCTCTGGGGCGTCGTGCCGTATCTCGCGTTCGCCCTGCTGGTCGCCGGGCTGATCTGGCGCTACCGCTACGACAAGTACGGCTGGACGACCCGCTCCTCGCAGGTCTACGAGTCGAAGCTGCTGAGCATCGCCTCGCCGGCCTTCCACTACGGCATCCTCTTCGTCCTGGTGGGCCATCTCGTCGGGCTGTTCATCCCGATGTCCTGGACGGACGACGTGGGCGTCAGCGAGCACACCTACCATCTGTTCTCGCTGTACGGCGGCACCGCGGCCGGGGTGCTCACGGTCGTCGGGATCGTGCTGCTGATCTACCGGCGCCGCACCAACGCCCCGGTGTTCCGCGCGACGACGGCCAACGACAAGGCCATGTACGTGTTCCTGCTGGGCGCGATCGTGCTCGGCATGGTCGCCAAGCTCTCCCATTCCTCCGGCGACGGCTACAACTACCGCGAGTCCATCGGCCCTTGGGCGCGCAGTCTGTTCACGCTGAGCCCGGACACCGCGCTGATGGCGGACGTGCCGGTGCTGTACCAGGTGCACGCGGCGATCGGCATGGTGCTGATCGCGATGGTGCCGTACACGCGGCTGGTGCATATGTTCAGCGCGCCCGTGCAGTACCTGTTCCGCCCGTACATCGTCTACCGCAGCCGCGACCCGAAGCAGCTCGGGCCGCGGCCGGAGCGGCGGGGCTGGGAGCGCGCGGGGTCCTAGCCGGGCCGGGCACGCGGGGTCGCAGTCCCTCCCGTCGCGTTCCCCCGCCCGTCGGCTCCTGGCCAGGGTCCTAGGCCGCTCCCCCGCGCCGGTCGCGGTCCTCGTCGACGATCTCGGCGTCGACCACGCCGTCCTCGTCCGGCGGGGGCTCGGTGGGCTGTTCGGTGCCGGACGGCTGTCCGGCCCGGGCGTTCGCGTACATGGCCTGGCCCATCCGCTGGCTGACCGAGGCCAGCTTCTCGATGCCGGCGCGCAGGGGGGCGGTGTCGGCGCCCTGGTCCAGCAGGGTCTTGAGGCCTGTGACGGCGGCCTCCACCTCGGCGCGGGTGTCGGCGGGGACCTTGTCGCCGCTGTCGCGCAGGAACCGCTCGGTCTGGTAGACGAGCTGCTCGGCCTGGTTGCGGGCCTCGGCGGCCTCACGGCGGCCCCGGTCCTCCTCGGCGTACTGTTCCGCATCCCGCATCATGCGGTCGATGTCGTCCTTGGGCAGCGCCGAGCCTCCGGTCACGGTCATCTTCTGCTCGCGGCCGGTGGCGAGGTCCTTGGCCGAGACGTGCATGATCCCGTTGGCGTCGATGTCGAACGCGACCTCGATCTGCGGCACGCCCCGCGGCGCGGGCGGCAGCCCTGCGAGGTCGAAGGTGCCGAGCTTCTTGTTGTACGCGGCGATCTCGCGTTCGCCCTGGTAGACCTGGATGCCGACGGAGGGCTGGTTGTCCTCGGCGGTGGTGAAGATCTCCGAACGGCGGGTCGGGATCGTGGTGTTGCGCTCGATCAGCCTCGTCATGATGCCGCCCTTGGTCTCGATGCCCAGGGACAGCGGGGTGACGTCCAGCAGCAGCACGTCCTTGACGTCGCCGCGGATGACACCGGCCTGGAGGGCGGCGCCGACGGCCACGACCTCGTCGGGGTTGACGCCCTTGTGCGGGTCCTTGCCGGTCAGCTCGCGCACCAGGTCGGTGACGGCGGGCATCCGGGTGGAGCCGCCGACCAGGATGACGTGGTCGATCGCGGAGAGCTTGAGGTTCGCGTCCTTCACCGCCTGGTGGAAGGGCTTGCGGCAGCGGTCGAGCAGATCGGCGGTGAGCTCCTGGAACTGGGCGCGGGTGAGCTTCTCCTCCAGGTGCAGGGGGCCTTCGGCGGAGGCGGTGACATAGGGCAGGTTGATGTTGGTCTCGGTGGAGCTGGACAGTTCGATCTTGGCGCGCTCGGCGGCCTCGCGCAGTCGCTGCACGGCCATCTTGTCCCGGCCGAGGTCGACGCCGTGCTGCCCCTGGAAGCGTTTGACCAGGTACTCGACGATCCTCTGGTCCCAGTCGTCGCCGCCGAGGCGGGTGTCGCCGTTGGTGGCCTTGACCTCGATGACGCCGTCGCCGATCTCCAGCAGGGACACGTCGAAGGTGCCGCCGCCCAGGTCGAAGACCAGCACGGTCTGCTCCTCGCCGCGGTCCAGGCCGTAGGCGAGGGCGGCGGCGGTGGGTTCGTTGATGATCCGCAGCACCTTCAGGCCCGCGATCTCCCCGGCCTCCTTGGTCGCCTGCCGCTGGGCGTCGTCGAAGTAGGCGGGGACGGTGATCACGGCGTCGGTGACGTCCTCGCCGAGATAGGCCTCGGCGTCCCGCTTGAGCTTCTGGAGCACCCGGGCCGACAGCTCCTGGGCCCGGTAGCGGGTGCCGTCCACGGAGCCCTGCTCCGGGAAGTGCCACCGGGTGTCGCCCATGTACCGCTTGACCGAGCGCGCGGTGCGCTCGACGTTGGTGACCGCCTGCCGCTTGGCGACCTCCCCGACCAGCACCTCGCCGTTCTTGGCGAAGGCCACCACCGAGGGGGTGGTCCGCGCGCCCTCCGCGTTCGCGACGACGGTTGCCTCACCGCCCTCCAGTACGGCCACCACCGAGTTGGTCGTTCCGAGATCGATCCCGACCGCACGTGCCATCGCCGTCCCCTTCCGCCAGGGCGTCCCCGATCGCCTGCCACCTCCAGCACAAAACTTGAGTGCTTTCTTGTCAATGGGGCATCGGGGGCGCGAGGGGTGGTCAGGGGAGCATCGCGCCGGTCGCGGCCCTGGCGGTCACGGCCCGGCCGGGGGACGGGGCGCGGGCAGGGGTGAGGCTGGCGGGGTGCCCGGAGGGACGGGCGAGGGGGCCGGGGCCGGGTTCCGGTCCGGCCGGTGGCGCAGCCGCAGCCACCCGACGGCGACCAGCAGCACGAAGGGCAGCCAGGCCGTGGTGTACGCCCACCCGTAGACACCGAAGTCGAGGACGGAGCGGGTGTCGTCGACGTCGGAGGCGTTGGCGCCGAAGAAGGCCAGCAGCAGGGTCGGCGGCAGGGCGATCAGCGTGGCCACGGCGAGCAGGCCGGAGACGATGCCGTCGCGGCGCTCCTTCTCGTCGGCGAGGGCGGCGTCATGGCTCGCCGAGCGGGCGGCGATGACGGAGGTGAGCCGCTCGATCATGCGAGCGGAGTTCTCCAGGCTGTCGCGGATGCCGAAGGACTCGCCGAGGGAGGACTGGAAGGCCTCGGTGAGCATCTCAGGGATCAGCAGGGAGTCGACATAGGCCTCCACGCCGAACGCCAGGTCCAGCTGGAGCTCGTTGACGCCCGCCGACAGTTCGGAGATCAGCTCGCGGGCCGCGCGGGGTGAACCGGGAGTCGCCCGCTGGTTGAGCCGCATCATCCCGAACGACTTCAGCCGGGTGCGCTGGAGCACGGCGAGCGCGGACAGCATGCCGACGGCGACCAGGGTGAGGGCGTTCTCCACGTGCGGTGCCCAGCCGGCCTGCACGGACACCCCGCGGCCGTGCGCGGCCAGGGTCACACCCTGGATGTACAGGTTGGGCGGCACGCTGATGTCGGGACGCGGGGCGCCGGGCAGCTTGCCACGGTAGATCAGCTCGTTCAGCGGCTCGGCGAGGGCGTCCTGGCCGGAGCCCGCCGCGGTGAGCAGCTCGGTGAGCAACTGGCCGCCGGGCTGGACGAGTTGGTGGACGTTCTGGCCGAAGGCGAGCGGCTCGGGCAGGTTCAGCCGGGCCTGGATCACGTCGAGCAGGGGCCGCCCGCCGAGGGTGAACGCCGCGCGTTCGAAGCAGGTGGCCGCGAGCCAGGGGGCGAGGGCGGCGGTCGGGGTGTCGACGGCGAAGTCGCAGTCCAGGATCAGGGTGGCGTCCCCGCGCGGGGTCGTGACGACGACCATCCCGGCACCGGCGAGGCGCAGTCCGTGGTCACCGCCCGGCAGTCCCAGGTCCGCCGGGTCGACGGACTCGGCGAGCACCGGCACGGGCAGTACGGCGTCCCCGGAGCGCAGGTGCGGGCCGAACCGTCCGAAGTCCAGCCGGTCGACGAGCCGGCCGACGGCGAGGGCCGGGTCGATCCGCCCGGTCAGGCTGAACAGCAGCCGTACGCGGGTGGCCGTGCGTAAGGCGGAGTCGAGCGCCGTGGTCGAAGCGGAGATGCCCTGGACCATCGCCGAGCCCTTCTCGTGGAAGCGGCGTGCGGCCCGCCGGACCGGCGGGCCGCACGGGAGTCGTCCGGACTCAGGCGAGCTTGGCGTCCAGCGTGATCGGCACGGCCTTCAGGGCCTGGCTGACCGGGCAGTTGGCCTTGGCGTCCTGGGCGGCGGCGACGAAGGCGTCGTTGTCCAGGCCCTCCACCGTGCCCTCCACCGTCAGGTGGATGCCGGTGATGCCCTCGCCGGGCTGGAAGGTGACGTCGGCGGAGGTGACCAGCCTGGTGGGCGGGGTGCCGGCGCCGGCCAGGCCGTGCGACAGCGCCATGGAGAAGCAGCTGGAGTGGGCCGCGGCGATGAGCTCCTCCGGGCTGGTCTTGCCGTTGGCCTGCTCGGCGCGCGACGGCCACGACACCGCCTGCTCGCCGATGCCGGAGGAGTCGAAGGTGACGACGCCGTTGCCCTGGAGCAGGTTGCCTTCCCAGACGGTGTGTGCGGAGCGCGTGGTTGCCACGATTGTTCCTTTCGCAAACTCTGGATGCGGTCCCGCTTCCGGGGTCCCTGCCCCTATCCGATCACATTCCGGCTCAACGCACCCGGAACACCGGCCCACGCGCGGTGAACGGCAACCGGGCGTTCCGGGGAACGAGATAGGCGTGCTCGCGCCGCACCCGCAGGACGTCGCACCAGCCGTCGGTGATCACCAGGACCGGCGCGCCCGGCGGGAAGTCGTCGGCGCGGTGCAGCAGGTCGATCCCCGGCTGCAGGACCGTGCCGCCGCGGCCGCGCACCTGTACGCGTCCGGCGATCTCGGTGACCGGCAGGTAGCCCGCGTCGTGCGGGGCGGCGTCGCAGAACACCATCCGCGCGGCGGGCACATCGCGGGCCTCGGCGTAGGAGGCGATGGCGCCGAGCGCCTTGCCGAGCAGGACCCGGTCCATGGACCCTGAGGTGTCCAGGACGACACCGAACGTGCAGCGCGCGACCTCCTCCGGCGGGAAGTACCGGCCCGCGCGCGGGATGCCGGGCGTGGACGCCTGGCGCCGGGACGGGCGGGCGTAGGACCGCAGCGGCTCGGGGCGGGGCACGAACTCGTCGAACCAGCGGGCGAGTTGCGCGTCCCAGGGCAGCGGCGGATGGCTGAGGGCGCGGATCTCCTCGATCAGGCCGCCGGGCAGGAAACCGCGCTCCTGCCGCTCGTGCAGATCGAGTCCGCGGGCGAGGCCCCGGCGGTAGAACTCGTCGAGGTCGACGTAGTCGCCGGGCGCGCCCAGCGGGCCGCTGAGGATGTCACCGGCGCCCTTGCCGCGCAGGGTGGCGAGCCTGCGGGCCCGGCGCAGGTCGCCCGCGATGCGGTCGTAGACCTCCTCGGCGGACAGACCGGCCAGCTCCGGGTCGTACAGCAGTCCCTCGGGCATGGTGCCGACGCGCATCTCCCGCAGCCAGCCGTTGACGACGTAGTCGCAGGCGATGTTGAACAGCAGGGGGTCGCGGGTGCCGGAGCGGTCCTGGTGGCGCAGGGCGGCGTGCAGCATCTCGTGGCCGAGGACGAACCGCCATTCCTCGTCGTCGTAGCGGCACAGCGGGTTGATGTAGATCTCCCCGGCGAGAGCGTCCACGGCGGCGACGGCGATGCCGTGCGCACGGGCGAACTCGGCGTCGGCGACCAGCTCGATACCGGAGGCGATGCCGCCGAGCAGCGGGTAGGAGGAGACGAACCAGCTCAGGGCCCGCTCCCAGGGCTGCCGGCTGGTGGGGCCGCCGAACATGGAGTCGCGGCGGCCGCCGGCCAGGTCCATGGCGGTGGACAGCGTGCGGGTGAGGGCGTGCGCGAACCGGAGCTGCCAGTCGGGCAGCTGACCGCTCCAGGCACCCCAGGAGACCAGGAGCTGGTCCCGCTCGTCGCGCTGGTAGACGGCGGGCATGCCGTCACGGCGCCACAGCGCGGCGATACGCTCCTCGTCGCCGTCCGGGTAGGCGGTGGGCAGGTTCTCGGGCGGGCTGCCGACCTTGAAGGTCAGCAGGAAGCGGTCGGCGACCGCACAGCGCGCGGCCAGCTCGAAGGGGTCCAGCGGGGTGCGCGGGCCGACCGCGGCGGGGACGTGCCCGAAGCCGAGGTGGATCAGGGCGTGGGCGATGGCCCAGGCCCAGTCGGCGGGTTCGGCGAGCGCGGTGGGGTGCAGATGGATGACGCCGTTGGAGTCGACGCGCGCGAGGCCCTGCCAGGGCGAGGCCTGGCACTCCGGGTCACGGCAGGTCTTGGCCTCCAGCGCGGCCAGCGCCGGGTTGGCCCACACCAGCCGCAGCCCGTCGGCGCACGCCTCGGCGGCCGGGTCCGGCTTGGCCTGCTGCTTCTTGCGCGCGGCACGGCTCATCGCCGGGCCTCGACCAGCCGGGGCATGTCACGGGCGGCCTCGACGAGGAACCAGGCGGGCAGGACGGGGTTGCCGTCGTCGTCGGACGCGATGACGCTCTGGGCGACCTCGACGGAGATCTCGGCGAGCTGCACCAGCAGGGACTTGGCGCGGTAGGCGGTCTGGCGGCCGTTCGCCGACAGATGCTCCTTGGAGTCGGGCAGGTCCTTGACCAGACGGCCGCGGAACGACTCGGCGAGGTAGTACAGCAGGTCACGGTCCTCGACCCGGCCGGGCCAGCGGGCGTCCCCCTTGAGGATCGCCTCGATGCCGAAGCGGCTCCGCACGATCTTGACGTAGCCGCAGAAGGCGGTGGCGTGCCGAGGGGTGAGGGTGCCGTGCGCGAGGACCTTCAGCGTCTCCTCGTCCAGGTGCGCTCCGAAGGAGTGCAGGGCGTCGGAGAGCATGTGCCAGGAGCGCGGGGTGGAGAACGGCTCCTCGGTCTTGGGCGGCTTGGACCACAGATGGTCGGGCCGGTCGGTGAGGTGGTCCAGTATCCAGGGGTGGATGCCGTTGCCGGCCGCCCACACCAGCCAGTCCTTCGGCGAGGCCTCCAGATGCACATGCGTGAGCCGGTTGACCAGCGCGGAGGCGATCGGCCGGGCGAGCGCGTTGTCGGTGGAGCGGTTGCCCGCGCCGATGACGATCGAGCCCTTCGGCAGCTCGTAGGTGCCGATACGGCGGTCCAGGATCAGCGAGTAGAACGCCTTCTGGACGTCCGGCGTGGCCGCGTTGAGCTCGTCGAGGAACAGACAGTACGGCTCGTCGCGGGCGATGGCCTCCGGCGGGCAGAACACCGAGCGCCCGTCGCGGATCTGCGGCACCCCGATCAGGTCCTCGGGCGCGAGCTGCGTGCCCAGCAGGCTCACGCACTCCAGCCCCAGCGACTCGGCGAACTCCCTTACCAGGGAGGACTTTCCGATGCCGGGCGCTCCCCAGAGGAACACCGGCCGCACGGTGGCCAGGCCGAGCAGCAGCTCGGGGACACGGGCGGGGGTGACGGTGACGGCGGCCTGCAACGCGGGCACACTCCTTCTTGCGCCTGAACCGGCGCGTTCTTCGCGCCTGATCCGGCGCCGCTCTGGGGGGCTTGGTTGCTCGCCGTTGAGCTTCTCAATGAGTGGTTACGGTCGTCATCCGATTTTGTCGGCGTGCGCCGTCGGGAACGTCCCCGGTCAGGCGGCCTGATCTTCCGGTGTTGTGTCCAGGGGGATCTGGGGGCCGTCGGTTTCTCGGAGCCAGGCGCGGAGGACGTGGTGCAGCTGCTCCGCGCCGACCAGGTGCTCGCCGTCCGCCACGGGTGGCGAGAGGGCCGTCGGCGACAGCAGGAACGGCCGGCCCTGGTCGCCGCCGAGTCCGCCGTGCGAGCCGATCTGCTCCTCGAAGGCGAGCACCTCGCCGTCGTCCGGGTCGTGGAAGGAGTTGACCATGATGTCGGCGGTGTGCGGGAAGGTGTGCGTGCGCCGGACCGCGTCGGCGGCACCGGGCCCGAAGGGGGCCAGCGGGCCGCGTCCGTCGGCGAGTTCCGCGACCGGGATCTCGGCGCCGTACGCCCCGAGGAGCACGCCGCCGTGCCGCTCGCTGCGCACGAGGAGGAAGCCGACGCCGGGATGGTTGGCGAGGGTCGGCAGCAGCGCCGGGTGGCGGGCGTCGATCTCCTCCTTGGTCATGCGGTGCGCCGCGTCCGGGAAGGAGACCAGGCCGAGGTTGCCGGAGGCCAGCACGATCGGCTCGGTGCGGCGCGCGGACGGGATCGGCTCGGCCCGCTCCTCGACCGGCCGGCGCAGCGCGGCGCGCACCGCCGCGCGGGCCTCGGCGCCGCTGTGGGTGCGACTCGCCCTGCGCGGCACCGGCAGTCCGCAGCCGGCCCGGACGAGGTCGGCGAGGGTCAGGCCGTAGCGGGCGCGGAAGGTCTCGCCGGGGCTCTGGCCGTGGTCGGAGAGCAGGACCAGCCGGTAGGGCCGCGGGGCGTGCTCGGCGACCTTCTCGATCAGCGCGAGCGACCGGTCGAGCCGGGCGAGGACCTTCTCGGCGTCACGGCTGCGCGGTCCGGAGTGGTGGGCGACCTCGTCGTAGGCGACGAGGTCGGCGTAGACGGCGGTGCGGCCGGCGAAGAGGTCGCCGGTGACCGCCGCGACGACGACGTCCCGTTCCACGACGGTGGCGAAGGCGCGGACGAGGGGGTAGAGCCCGCCGCGCCCGACCCTGGGGCGCTGCCGCCGTAGCCGGGCCCGCACGGACTGGCCGGTCTCGCGGCCCACCTCGGCGACGAAGGACAGGGCGGTGCGCACGGCGTTGGCCGGGTCGGAGAAGTAGGCGAAGTACCCGGCGCGCGAGCGGTTCTCGCGGCTGCGCCGGCGTACCGCGATGGACAGCACCAGGGCCTGCTCGTCGGCGCCGCCGCTGAACAGGTTGCCCCGGCTCGCCCCGTCGGCGGTGAGCAGTCCGCCGTCGCCGGTGCGCTCGACCGCGCGGCGCTGGAGCTCGGTGGCGCTGGTGGGCCGGTTGCAGACCATGATGATCCGGCTGTCCTTCTCGTACCAGCGGAAGGCGGGCACGTCGAAGGTGCTGCCGTGCAGGATGCCGAGCTGGCTGGCGCCGGTCTGGCTGGACCAGTCGGTGCGCCAGGGGGTGAGGCGGTGGGTGGCGGGCGAGCCGGGTCCGCCGTTCAGCCAGCGCGCGACGGTCGGCATCAGTCCCTTGTCCACGGCGTCCACGAGCACGTCGTGGCCCACGCCGTCGAGTTGGAGGAAGAGCGTGCCGGGGGTGACCGGGCCGGCCGGCCGGTCTCTTCGGCGGCGGTCGGCGAGCCGGTACAGGCGGCGTCGGTAGGCGTCGTCGTCGCGCACGGCGAGCGCGGCGCCGGTCGCCGAGGCGACCGCGGACATCACGGCGGCCACCACGACCGCGGTCTCCCAGGACGCGCCGCCCTGCTCGGCCGGGTTCAGCCGCAGCGCGACCAGCAGCAGGGCGCCGTTGAGGAAGAACACGAGAAGGCCGAGCACCAGCGCCGGGACGAGCAGCAGCAGCCGTACCAGCAGCGGCCAGACCAGCGCGGACAGCAGACCGAAGGCGCCCGCGCCGAGGGCGGCGGTGACGGCGATGCTGGTGGCGCTGTCGCCGTCGGCGGACTGGAGCTGGAAGTCGGGCAGGATGCCGGCGAGCACGAGCATGGTGAGGGTGGACACGGCCCACACCGCGGTGCTCCGGCCGATCTGGCTCATGACCCGCCGCCAACGCCGTCCCAGCACCCCGCACACCTCACGTCCCGGCCCGTCGCCGCCTCGGGCTCGCTGTCCAGCGTGTCACACCGGTTCGCGGAAACGGTTCGCGAGCAGGGCGGGTGTTGTCCCGCGCGGTGCGGGGAGGGGACTCAGCGGCCGTCGTTCCCGCGGTCGGCCGGCTGTCGTCCCGCGCGATACGGGACGGCGCTCAGCGGCCGTCGTATCCCGCGGTCGGCATCGACAGTCTGCGGTGGACCATCGCCTTCATCCGGGCGTCGTAGGCGGGCTCGGCGCAGTCCACCGTCTCCACGCGCACCCCGCGCCGGGCGCACTCCGCGGTGAACTCCTCCAGGGAGGCGAGCGCCGACTCCAGCACCCGGGGGCTCGGCGCCACGAACAGGTCGAGCCCCGGCCGGACCCCGTCCCACAGGGCGCGGTGGTCGGGCCGCAGCCCCCGCCCGAGCAGCTCGCGCGCGACGACGTAACCGCGCTCGGCCGCCCAGCGGGCGCACATGGCGTGCTGGCCACGGGAGTCCACCAGGAACGGATCGGCCTCCAGCTCCTCCAGCGGCGTCAGGCTCGCGATGGCCGTGACCTGGACGACCCCCTCGTCCGGCAGGCCGAGAACACCCCGCGGCTTTCCCATGGCGTCCCCCTCACCTCCGGGTTTCGCCGCCGACCCTACTCCTGCACGTAGGCTTCGGGGGAGTCGCGCGAAAGGGGCGGAGGAGTGCCGGTGGAGATCACCTGGTGGGGCCACGCCACCTGCACGGTCGCGGACTCGGACATTCGCGTGCTCACCGATCCCCTGTTCGCCCGCAGGCTGGCGCATCTGCGCCGCCGCCGGGGCGCGTTGCCGCCGCCCGGCGCGTGGACGGCGGACGTCGCGCTGGTCTCCCACCTGCACGCCGACCATCTGCATGTGCCGTCGCTGGCGCGCCTCGCGCCCGGCACGCGTCTGCTCGTGCCCCGGGGCGCGCGCCGGTCCGTGCCCACTCTGCGCCGGCTCAGCCACCTGTCCATCAGCGAGATGGCCCCGGGCGACGAGACACGGGTGGGTGACGTGGTGGTGCGGGCCGTGCCCGCCGCGCACGACGGGCGGCGGCTGCCGGTGGGACCGCACCGCTCCCCCGCGCTCGGCTATGTCGTCGAGGGCGAGGGGCGCACCTACTTCGCCGGGGACACCGGCCTGTTCGACACGATGGCCAAGGAGGTCGGGCCGGTCGACGTGGCGCTGCTGCCGGTGGGCGGCTGGGGGCCGTACCTGGGCGACGGGCATCTGGACGCGCGGCGGGCGGCGCAGGCGCTGGCGCTGCTGGGGGCGGGCAGCGCGGTGCCGGTGCACTACGGAACGTACTGGCCGATCGGGATGGACGCCGTGCGGCCGCACGAGTTCCACGCGCCCGGCCAGGAGTTCGTGCGGCTGGCCGCCGAGAGCGCGCCGGACGTGACGGTGCACCGGCTCGGGCACGGGGAACGGGTGCGGGTGGAGGTCGCGGGGTGACCTGGCTCGCGGCGGCCTCGTCGTCCGTCTCGACCGGGTCGGCGCCCCAGGCCATCGGCTATCCCACGCTGTTCCTGCTGGTGCTGGTCGGGGCGCTGGTGCCGGTGGTGCCCACGGGGGCGCTGGTGTCCTCCGCCGCGGTGGTGGCGTTCCATCAGACCGCGCCGTTCTCGCTGGCGCTGGTGTTCGTGACCGCCTCGCTGGCCGCGTTCCTGGGGGACGTGGCGCTGTACTGGCTGGGGCGGCGCGGGATCGGGTCGAGGAACGGCTCGCGGTGGCTGGAGGCGATCCGCTCGCGCGCCCCCGAGGACCGGCTGGAGCGGGCGCAGGGCAAGCTGGCCGAGCACGGGGTGGCCGTGCTGGTGCTGTCGCGGCTGGTGCCGGCCGGTCGGCTGCCGGTGATGCTGGCCTGTCTGCTGGCCGAGTGGCCGCTGCGGAGGTTCGTTCGGGGGAATCTGCCCGCGTGTCTCGCCTGGGCGCTGACGTACCAGCTGATCGGGATTCTGGGCGGGTCGCTGTTCCCCGAGCCGTGGCAGGGTGTCGTCGCGGCGGTCGCGCTGACGCTGCTGATCAGCGTGGTGCCGAGTGTGTGGCGGCGGGTGCGGGCGGGGAGCTGAGGACGCGGGGGCGTCTGCAGAGGGGGATGCGGGCGGGGAGCCGAGGACGAGGGGGCGTCCGCAGGGGGGATGCGGGCGGGGAGCCGAGGACGAGGGGGCGTCCGCAGGGGGTGCGGGATGCTTCAGGCCGCTCCCCCGTCCGCCGCCGCCAGCACCCGTGAGCCGCCGATCGGCAGGTCCCACAGGTCCTCGCGGTCCAGGCCCGCCTTCCGCCATGCCTCCCGCACCCGGGTCAGCGGCTCCAGTACCGGCTCGGCCGACAGGATGAAGGTGCCCCAGTGCATCGGGGCCATCCGGCGGGCGCCCAGGTCCTGGGCCGCCCGGACGGCCTCCTCCGGGTCGCAGTGGACGTCGCTGAGCCACCAGCGGGGGTCGTAGGCGCCGATGGGCAGCAGGGCCAGGTCGATGCCGGGGTAGCGGCGGCCGATGCGGGAGAACCAGTGGCCGTAGCCGGTGTCGCCCGCGAAATGGACGCGCCGGCCCTCGGGCGAGGTGAGGACCCAGCCGCCCCACAGGGACCGGCAGGTGTCGGTGAGGCTGCGCTTGGACCAGTGGTGGGCGGGGACGAAGTCGAAGCGTACGCCGTCGAGTTCGGCGGCCTCCCACCAGTCCAGCTCGGTGACGGTGGTGAAACGGCGGCGGTGGAACCAGCGGCCGAGCCCCGCGGGCACGAACACCGGGGTGCGGCGCGGGAGCCGGGCCAGCGTGGGCGCGTCGAGATGGTCGTAGTGGTTGTGGCTGATGACGACCGCGTCGACGCGCGGCAGGGCGTTCCAGGGGATGCCCACGGGCGTGATCCGGGCGGGGGTGCCGAGGATACGGCGGGACCAGACCGGGTCGGTGAGGACGGTCAGGCCCCCGATCCGCAGCACCCAACTGGCGTGTCCCGCCCAGGAGACGGCGACGGCGCGGGCGTCGACGCGGGGCAGGGGGCCGGGTTCGAAGGGCAGCCGGGGGATGTCGGCGAAGCCCTCGCGACGGGGGCGCACGGAGCCCTCGCGGGCGAAGCGGGCCAGTGCCTTGAGGCCGGGCAGCGGGGCGGTGAGCCGGTCGTGGAAGGTGCGCGGCCAGACCCGGCGGCCGCCCAGGGGCCTGGGTTCGGCCAGCGGCGGAAAGGGCGGGGCGAGGGGGGATTCGGTCAGGGGTGACACGGCGGCAGGGGTCTCCCGGGTGTCCGCCGACGAGGCGGCACTCGTGGTGGTCGACTCGGACTGCTGCGTCATCGAGGCGGCTCCCGTCGCCGGGCGTCGTCGCGGAGTTCGTCGAGGACCGTGGTCACCTTGGCCAACGCGGCTTGCGCGTGCGGCAGTTCCAGCGGCATGGGGGAATCGAGGCTGCGCGCCCGCTCCTCGGCGGTGCCGCCGAGGAGCGGGCCGGTGGCGAGCCGGACGCGCAGGGCGGCCAGGTCGTCCCCGAAGCGCTGCCCGCCGGGCGCGGACATGCCGAGCCGGGCGGAGAGGAAGTCCTCCAGTTCCTGCGCGTCGCCCACACCGCGCGCGGACAGGGCGGCGCGCAGCGGGCCGAGGTCGGCGTAGAGATGGCGGCCGGCCTGCGGCGGCCGGGCGAGGGCACCGGCCCCGACGACGGCGGAGTGCAGCTCGGCGGCCACGCGCGCGTGCAGCCGTACGGCGGCCGTGACGCGCTCGGTGACGGGCTCGGGCTCGCCGAGGGCGTAGGCGGCCGCGGCGGCGACGGGTCCGGCCACCCGGGCGCCGAGGGCGGTGAGGACGTCGAGCACGCGCGCGTGCAGGGCGGCGCCGTCGGGCCCGGCGGGGAAGCGGGCGACGGCGGCCGGCCAGCCGGGGGGCAGCAGGGCGCCCGCGAGGTCGGTCACGACGACGACCCGGGCCGGGAGCATCTCGGCGGGGCTGAGCAGGACGGTGGCGGTGGGGTCGTGCAGGGTGTCGCGCCAGGTCTCGTCGCTGACCAGGTACAGCCCCTCGCCGGCGGCGGCCTCGACAGCCTCGTGCACCACCTCGGGCGGGGCCACCGTGCCGGTGGGGTCGTCGGCGACGGACAGCACCAGCAGCCGCGGGTCGCCGCCCTCCTCGCGCACCCGGCGGACGGTCTCCAGCAGGGCGTAGGGGTCGGGGACGCCGCCGCACTCGGCGGGGGTCGCCACATGGAAGGCGGGTCTGCCGAGCAGCCGGGCGTAGGGGGCCCACCAGGCGGCGCAGGGCCGGGGCACGAGCACGTCGCCGCCGAGCGCGGCGGTCAGCGCGAGCAGCAGCGAGGGGGCGCCGGGGCCCGCCGTGACGTGTTCGGGCGCGGTCTCGAGGCTGCGCCGGTCCCAGTAGCCGCAGGCGGCCTCCAGCAGGTGCTGTCCGCCGCCGACCGGTTCGGCGCCGCCGAGGCCGGCCGCCGCCGCGAGGACGGCGCACAGCTCGGGCAGGACCGGAAGCCCGTCGTCGGGCAGCGGGGGCCCGTACCGGACGGGCCCGTGTCCTTCCGTGTCCGTCCGCCGCATGCCCGCCTCCGTGTGCCGCTGCCGTGTCGTCTGCCTGCCGTGCCGCTCGACGGGGCCGGGCCGCGGGTCCGGTGTGCCGTACGGGGCGCCGTAGGTCTCTCGGGGTGGTGCGTACCCGGGCGGGGGCCGGTCAGGCGTCCCGGGCGGGGGCCTTGCGGCGCAGCCGGTACACGGCGCCGCCGAGGGCGGCCGCGATGAACACGCCGCCGGCGGCCAGGGCCGGGACGGAGTCGGTGAAGGTGCCGCCCTCGCCGGCCCGTACACCGCGCTGGACCGGCGGCGCGGGCGGGCAGGTGCCGGTGTGCGAGTCGGTGCAGGGCTCGGGCGGGCAGTCGTCGGTGTGGGAGCCGCCGGGGCAGGGCTCGGGCGGGCAGACGGAGCCGTGGGAGCCGCCGGTGCAGGGCGGTTCGGGCCCTTCACGGGTGACTGTGAAAGTGGCGCTCCAGGGCTTGCCCTGGCCGCCGGGCGCGGCCGGGCAGGTGCCCTCGACGGTCCAGGCGGTGTCCGGTCCGGCGCCGGCGGGTTCGCTCTCCAGGGCGGCGGCGGGCGCGATCGCGGCGGTGCCGCGGTAGGCGGGGCCGGCGGCCGCGCCGAGGTCGCCGGGGATCAGGTTGAGCGCGACGGTGCCCTCCTCGAAGGCCTCGGACGTGGCGTCCAGGCTCTGCGGCGGGCTCCCGCCCCCGGGGTCGCAGGTGACGGAGACGGTGACGGTGGCGCCGGGCCGGGCGGAGGCGGGGTTCAGCTCGGCGGCCGGGTCGGCCCACACCAGCGGGGCAGCACCGGCCAGGACGGCGCCGGTGAGGGCGGCGACGGAAAGGACTCGGGCGGTGCGGCGCATACGAAGGGCTCCTCGGCCTGCGGCTGCGGGGCGCGGCGTTCGCGCCCCGCAGTCATCACAGCCCGCCCCGTCGTGCCCCGCGCGCGGCCGGGCACCATCAGTGGGACACACGCGCCCGACCGGGTGAATCGGCGTGTGTCTTACGCCGCGTCGCGCATCACCTGGTCGCGCAGACGGGTGCAGCAGCGGCTGATCAGCCGGGAGACGTGCATCTGGGAGATGCCGAGCTCCTCGGCGATCCGGCTCTGCGTCATGTCGTCGAAGAAGCGCATGTAGAGGATGGCCCGCTCCCGCTCGGGCAGGGCGGCCAGCCGCGGTCTGACGGCCTCGCGGTCGACGACCGTGTCGAGGGCGGGGTCGGGCGAGCCCAGGGCGTCACCGAGGCGGGGGCCGTCCTCGCCGCCGGGCGGGGCGGCGTCGAGCGACAGGGCGTTGAAGCTCTCCAGTGCCTCCAGCCCTGCCTTGACCTCGTCCTCGCCGAGGCCGGTGTGCCCGGCGAGCTCGGCGAGCGTGGGGGTACGGCCGGAGCGGCCGAGGTCCTGTACGGCGAGCCGGACCCGGTTGCGCAGGTCCTGGACCCGGCGCGGCACGTGCAGGGTCCACATGTGGTCGCGGAAGTGGCGCTTGAGCTCGCCGGTGATGGTGGGCACGGCGTAGCTCTCGAAGGCGTGGCCGCGCGCGGGGTCGTACCGGTCGACGGCCTTGACCAGGCCGAGTGCCGCGACCTGGCGCAGGTCCTCGTAGGACTCGCCGCGGCTGCGGAAGCGTCCGGCGAGACGGTCGGCCATGGGCAGCCAGGCCTCGGTGATCTCCTTGCGCAACGTGTCGCGGCGCGGGCCCGGAGGCAGTCCGGCGAGGGTGCGGAAGGCCCCTGCGGTGTCGGGGGCGTCGTCGTGCGGGTGGTGCTTCGGGGGTGCTGTGGTTCGCATGATGCGTCGCAACTCCCTTGCGGGTGTGCTGGATGGGACGGTCACCGTGACGAGCCGTCCGCGGGCCCGGCAGGACGCGCGCGGGCAGGCGGACTCGCTCCCACGGACGTGCCTCCGGTCCGAAGCACTGTGTGTCCGCCTGCCCGCGCGCCGTGGTCGCAAACGTCGCGATTCAGGGCGTGGACGCGGGAGTCTGCGCCGGAGTCCGCGTGGCGGGGGGTGCGGCGGCGGGCTCCTGGGGCAGCAGCAGGTCCTCGTACCAGCCGAGCGCCAGCAGGACGCCGAGCAGGAGAACCGGGATCAGCACCGCGAGTACAGCCATGGGCATTCCTTCCCCAGGGGTTTCCGTGGGGGGTGTGCGGGCCGGGTCTCCCGGGATCCGTGGGGCAAACCCCGGTGTCGCGCGGGCCCGGCCGGGTACGCGGTCGGCGACCGCCGACGAAATGGAGGAGTTCCGTCATGCAACGAGGCAGCGACCGGATGAGCGCGAGCCGCGACGACGAGATGAAGCACCAGCTCAAGGAGCTGCTCAGGTCGGGTCGCCCCACGCGGGTGGAGGAGTGGCACGATCCGGAGCCCGTCGCCGAGGACGATCCGCGGCTGGCCGGCGGACCCGTGGCCCCGGCGTCGACGCCCGAGGCGCGTCTGGAGCTGGGCCGGGTGCTGGGGCGCTCCGCGTTCCCCGCGGGGCCGCGGGAGCTGATCGGCGTGCTCCGTGACCGGCACGCCCCGGACGCCCTGGTCGAACCTCTGTACGACCTTCCCCGTTCGGCCCGCTACCGCAACGTCCAGGAGCTCGCGGAGGCCCTGACCGGCGGCGAGGGGGCACACGGAGGCCGCGGACGCTGACCCGCCCGCGGCGGCCTGCCACAGCAGCGGGTACGGCGCCCGGGGACGTCACCGGGCGCCGTACCCGCCGGGTGTCAGGTGCCGGCGCCGTCCGACCCGGGGCCCCACTTGCCCACCGGTGTGCCCGTCGCACGGCCCGCCGTGACCCGGTCGCGGGCGCCGTCGCGGGTGCGGCTCGCGATGACGGACCGGCCCGGGTTGCGGCGCAGGTACTCGCCCTCCAGCTGGGCCATCCGCTCGTTGTGGACGCGCAGGGCGTCGTTCGAGCCGTACAGCAGGGTGTCGTGGCGGGTGCGGTGGATCGTCGCCAGCTCCTTCATGAGTTGCTGGTCGTCCAGCCGGCCCGGGTCGACTCCGGTCATGGTGGTGCCCCGCTCGTCGTGGTCGTCCATGTGGTTCGGGCTCCCGTCCGGTACGAGTGGCGCCGGGCGACGCCCGGCACGGAGCCATGGACCTCGCTGTTCTGCCTCCACTGTACGAACAAACCGGCGCCCTAGCGCGCCCGCTCCACCCGGCGTTCGTCCCACACCGGCTCCGAGGTCTCGCGGACCCGGCCGTCGCTGCCGAAGACCAGGTAGCGGTCGAAGGAGCGGGCGAACCAGCGGTCGTGGGTGACGGACAGGACCGTGCCCTCGAAGGCCTCCAGACCCTCCTGGAGCGCCTCGGCGGACTCCAGGTCGAGGTTGTCGGTGGGCTCGTCGAGGAGCAGGGCGGTGACGCCCTCCAGCTCCAGCAGCAGGATCTGGAAGCGGGCCTGCTGGCCGCCGGAGAGCCGGTCGAAGGTCTGCTCGGCCTGCTGGGTCAGCTCGTAGCGGCGCAGCCGGGACATTGCAGCGCCACGGTCCTGGGAGTGCTCCTGCCACAGGATGTCCAGCAGGGTGCGGCCCTGGAGCTCGGGGTGGGCGTGGGTCTGGGCGAAGTGGCCGGGCACGACGCGCGCGCCCAGCTTCCACAGCCCGGTGTGGGACACGGTCTCGCCGGCCAGCAGCCGCAGGAAGTGCGACTTGCCGGAGCCGTTGGAGCCGAGGACCGCGACCCGTTCGCCGTAGAAGACCTCCAGGTCGAACGGTTTCATCAGGCCGGTCAGCTCAAGTCCCTCGCAGGTCACGGCCCGTACGCCGGTGCGGCCGCCCTTCAGGCGCATGGTGATGTCCTGCTCGCGCGGCGGCTCGGGCGGCGGTCCGGCCTCCTCGAACTTGCGCAGCCGGGTCTGGGCCGCGGCGTAGCGGGAGGCCATCTCGTGGCTGACGGCGGCGGCCTGGCGGAGGTTGAGCACCAGCTTCTTCAGCTGGGCGTGCTTCTCGTCCCAGCGCCTGCGCAACTCCTCGAAGCGGGCGAAGCGTTCACGGCGGGCCTCGTGGTACGTGGCGAAGCCGCCGCCGTGCACCCAGGCGTCGGCACCGGCCGGGCCGGGCTCGACGGAGACGATCTTCTGGGCGGCGCGGGCGAGGAGTTCACGGTCGTGGGAGACGAACAGCACGGTCTTGCGGGTCTCCGCCAGCCGCTCCTCCAGCCAGCGCTTGCCGGGCACGTCGAGGTAGTTGTCCGGCTCGTCGAGCAGCAGCACCTCGTCGGTGCCGCGCAGCAGCGCCTCCAGCACCAGCCGCTTCTGCTCACCGCCGGACAGCGTGCGCACCTGCCGGAACTGCGCCTTGTCGTACGGCACGCCGAGCGCGGCCGTGGTGCACATGTCCCACAGCGTCTCCGCCTCGTAGCCGCGCGCCTCCGCCCAGTCGGAGAGCGCCTGGGCGTAGGCGAGCTGGGCGGCCTCGTCGTCGACCGTCATGATCGCGTGCTCGGCGGTGTCGACGGCCTTCGCCGCCTCGCGGATACGCGGTGTGGCCACGGAGACCAGCAGGTCACGGACGGTGGTCTCGTCGCGCACCGAGCCGACGAACTGGCGCATCACACCGAGGCCGCCGCTGACGGTGACGGACCCGCCGTGCGGCTTGAGCTCGCCGGAGATCAGCCGCAGCAGGGTGGTCTTGCCGGCGCCGTTGGGTCCCACGAGGGCGACGACGGCGCCCTCGCCGACCCGGAAGGAGACATCGCCGAGCAGCGTCCTCCCGTCGGGGAGGTGGTACTCGAGGTGTGCGGCTTCCAGATGTCCCATGGTCCGGCATTGTGCGGGCGCCCGGCACGAGGGGGCAAACCGTTATCGGGGCTCCTCCAGCGGCAGACCCGCAGGTCCGGTCCCCGGGGCGGGCAGCGGGGCGCCCGCCCAGGACAGCAGTTTCCAGCCGTCGGCCGGGGAGCCCTCCAGGACGACGACACCGGTGTTGTCCAGCCCGTGGGTGGTGGCGAAGGACAGATCGGCGTTGGTGGCGCGCACGCCCGTCCACAGTCTGATGACGGCGCCGTGGCTGACCACGGCGGCGGTCCCGGCCCCGCTGTCGGCGGCCTCCGCGATCACCGCGTCGTAGCGCGCGAGGACCTCCTCGCCGCTCTCCCCGCCGGGCATCCGCAGCGCGGTGTCGCCGTGCATCCAGGCGACCACGGTCCGGAAGTAGGCCTCCCCCGCGCCCGTCAGTCCGGGCAGCATCTCCATGTCGCCTGCGGACACCTCGCGCAGTCCGTCGCGCACCCGCACCTCCAGGCCCAGGGCGTCGGCCAGCGGTGCCGCGGTGCGCCGGGTGCGGGTCAGCGGGGAGGCGTACACCGCCGAGATGTCCTCCTCCGCGACCGACTCGACCAGCGCGGCCGCCTGTCTCTCGCCCAGCTCGGTGAGCGGGGCTCCGGGGAACGCGGTGTCGAGCAGGTAGTCCAGGTTGGCGGTGGTCTGGCCATGACGTATCAGCAGCAGGCGCATACGGGGTTCTCCTCGCTCGGCGGTACGGCGGGAGGCGGCCGTACGACCGTCCCAGCCTACCCGTGTCAACGGCGCACGAGCTCGGATCTGACCAGCCGTCAGTCCGTATAGCGAAATGGGTATCTCAGGATACGGCCGGTGCGGCGTACGGTGGAGTCAGCCGCCCGGGGTGCCGCCCCGGGGACCGGACGAGAGGGGTACGGCCATGCCACGAGCACGGGAGACCGCCGTCTACACGCACGGGCACCACGAGTCGGTGCTGCGTTCCCACACCTGGCGCACCGCCGCCAACTCGGCGGCTTACCTGCTCGGTTCGATCGAGCCCGGGATGCGCGTGCTGGACATCGGCTGCGGTCCCGGCACCATCACCGCGGACCTGGCCGCCCTGGTCCCCGACGGGCATGTCACGGGCGCCGACAGCGCGCCGGACATCGTGGCGACCGCGCGCGCCACGGCCGCCGAACGGGGCCTGGCCAACACGGACTTCACCGTCGCCGACGTCCACGCCCTGGACTTCGCCGACGGCACCTTCGACGTGGTACACGCCCATCAGGTGCTCCAGCACGTGGGCGACCCGGTCCAGGCGCTGCGCGAGATGGCGCGGGTGACCACGCCCGGCGGGATCGTCGCCGCCCGAGACTCGGACTACGCCGCCATGACCTGGTACCCGGCCGTGCCGGGCCTGGACGACTGGGCGGACCTGTACCAGCGGGTGGCCCGTGCCAACGGCGGCGAGCCGGACGCGGGCCGGCGCCTGAAGGCGTGGGCGCTGAAGGCCGGGCTGACCGACGTCACCGCGTCCTCGGCCACCTGGACCTTCGCCACACCCGGGGAACGTGCCTGGTGGAGCGGGCTGTGGGCGGACCGCACCCTGGCCTCGGCCTACGCCGACCGTGCCGTCGAGGGCGGCCATGCCACCGTCGAGCAGCTGAAGGCGGTGTCGCGGGCCTGGCGGGAGTGGGGCGAGCGGGAGGACGGCTGGTTCAGCGTCCTGCACGGCGAGATCCTCTGCCGCAAGCAGGGCTGAACCCGCCGGTTCCACCGCGGGAGCGGCCGTGCGCGCTCACTCCCGCGGAAGCAGCGGCCCGAGCGGCCCGAGATCCAGATTGAGGTCCTCCGGCCGCAGACCGTAGCGGTCGCGCAGCTCGGTCATGCGCTCCTCCAGGAGCATCAGGGTGAGCCCGACGCGCTCCTCCTGCTCCTCGCTCAGATCGCCCGCGTCGACGCGGCGCAGGGCCTGCCGCTCCATGAGCTGCCGCAGCAGTTCCACGACGGTCAGGACCAGCTTCACGAGGTCGCGCTCGACGGTGTCCGGGTCGAGGTCCATCCGTCGTCGGCTGTCGGTCACGTCGGCTCCTCCCAGGGCGAGGACACATTGCGGCCGACGGAACTGATCAGGGCGTTGAGGTCGATGCGGACGAGATCGACGTCCGCGATGCGCAGCGTGATGTCGCCCGTGAGCACGACTCCCCCGGCCAGCAGCCGGTCCAGCAGGTCGACGAGGGCCACCTCACGGCGTTCGACGACGGTCACGGCGCCTCCTGTCCGGTTCCCGTGAAGCCGGAGAACGAGTAGGCGGCCCAGGGGCCGGTGAGTTCCACCCGCACCCCGGACGCCTCGTCCTTGGTGCGGTCGACGAGCTCCACGAACTCCTCGGACAGCGCGCGGGGCACGAGATAAGCCGCGTTGAGCACGTTCCGCCCGGTGGCTCCGGAGAGACGGGCGTTCTGCGGCGGGTGCAGCCGGGCGTCCTCGGCGAACCGGGCGAGCGTCCCGTGCAGCCGGTCGGCGAACTCCTCGGCCCGCCGGCCGGCCTCCTGGCCCGCGGCCGACTGCTGCCGCCGCTGCCGCAGATAGTCCCGGCCGCTCGCGGGCCGGGCGGCCGGCCGCGCGGGCTCGGCGGCCCGCTCCTCGGCATAGGCCTTCACCCCCCACTCCACCCGGCCCTCCAGCCGGTCGAGGGTGCGCCGGAACAGGTCCTCGTGCGCCTCCATCATCACGCGTACGCCGCTGTCGTCCTGGAAGACCGTGGCCAGCCGCAGCGGCAGCGGGGTGGTGACGACGGTGAGCGCGTCGATCACGCTCTGGTGGGCGCGGGCGGTCTCGGCGAGCCAGTCCAGATCCTCCAGGTGGGCACGCAACGGCTCCTCGGCGAAGTCCGCCTCCGGCACCGTGGACACGACGGCGATCAGGCCGTGGTGCGTCAGCATCTTGGGAGGCATCCCGGCGACACCGGTCAACTGGGACTGCAACGCGGCGCGGAAGGGGTGGCAGACGGCGTAGACATAACGCAGTGCGGTCATCGGGCCTCCTCTTCGGCCTCCTCGGGTTCCTCGACCGCCTCGGCCTCGATCTCCTCCAGCTCCTCGAGTTCCTCGGGCTCATCGGGCTCCGCCAGTTCGGCCTCGTACTCGGGCTCCAGCTCGGCGAGCCGTTCACGCAGTGCCCTGTTCTCCCGGGACAGTTGTGAACGCCGGGCCCGGGAGGAGAGCGCCGGGTCGCTCTCCCACCAGTCGATGCCCATCTCCCGGGCCTTGTCGACGGAAGCGACGACGAGCCGGAGCTTGACGGTGAGCAGTTCGATGTCGAGCAGATTGATCCGGATGTCGCCGGCGATCACGACGCCCTTGTCCAGGACCCGTTCCAGCACGTCGGCGAGGTTGGTGCCGCCGGCGGGACGGTAGGGCTCGGGCGTCCGCTCGTAGGCGGTCATCGACGGCTCCTCCGGCGGCCGGACTCGTGGGACTCCTCATCGGCGTCCTCCTCGTCGGCGTACTCGTCGTACTCGTCCTCGTCGTACTCGGCGTCCGGGTCCTCGCGGTCGTCATCGTCGTCTCGGTCGTCCGCGTAGGCCTCGTCCTCCGCGCCCTCCTCCTCGGCGCCGTCCTCCTCCTCATTGTCGTACTCGGCGTCCTCGGCCGCCTCGTCGCGGGCCTCGCCGTCGCCCTCGTCCTCCTCTTCCTCCCCGTCCTCGCGCACGACCTTCCCGTCGCGGATCTCGCCGCGCCAGCCGTCCTCGATCTCGCCCTTGACGGTGATGTGGCGGGCGAAGTGCTTCAGGTCCAGCCGGGCCCGGCGGCCCTGGGCGCGCCAGATGTTGCCGGTCTTCTCGAACAGGCCCTTGGGGTAGTACTCGATGACCAGCACGACGCGGGTGAGGTTCTCGGCGAGCGAGTGGAAGGTGACGACGCCCTTGGTGCTGCCCTTGGCGCCCTCGGACGTCCACTCGATGCGCTCGTCGGGCACCTGCTCGACGGTGCGCGCCTTCCAGCTCCGGCTGGACCAGAAGATCTTCATCTGCCAGTCGGACGTGGTGTCGTCGGCGCGCTGGGCGCTCTTGACGCCCTTGGCGAAGGTGCTGAAGTCCTGGAAGCGGGTCCACTGGTCGTACGCCGTGCGCAGCGGCACACCGACGTCCACGGACTCCATGATCACGGTCGGCTTGGAGCCGGAGCTGCTCTTGCGCTTGCCCTTGCCGCCGAGGGCGTTCTTCAGCGCGCCCGTCACGCTGTCCTTGGCCTGGGACGCCCCGGCCTCCAGGGCGGCGCGCACCGGGCCCTTGCCGTCGACGAGCTTGCGGCCCGTGCCGAGGGCGAGCTTGCCCAGCCCCGGGCTCTTGCCGGCCGCGATGTCGTCGAGCTTGCCGGTGGTCTGGCCCAGCTTGCGGCCGAGGTCGGTCAGCAGGCGCTGGGCCTGGGCGGCGACGTAGTCCTGCGCCTCGGCCTTCAGCCGCTGGGCGGCCTCGCTGTCGGCCACGCCGGCCAGCGGGTTGCCCGGGCCGGCCTTGGTGTTCCGGGTGTCCTGGGTGGTCTGGGTGTCCTGGGTGGCCGTCATCGGTCACCACCTCCGCTCGCCGAGTGCGCCCGTGCGGCCGGTTTCGCGGTCTTCTTCGCGGTGGCGGCCTTGCGGGAGCCGGGCTTCGTCGCCGTACCGGCGGCCTTCTTCCGGGGTGCGGAGCCGCGCTCGCCGGACCTGCCGGGCTTGGCGGACTGGGCGGGCGCGAGCGGCTTGCGGGACTTGGCCCGCGCGGCCCCGTCGGCGTCCCTGCCCTTCGCCTCGTGGGCCTTCGCCTCGTGGGCCTTCGCCTCGTGGGCCTTCGCCTCGTGGCCCTTCGCCTCGTGCCGGTCGTCGGCGTCGTCCTCCGGCTCGTCCGCCTCGTCGGTGTCCTCGGCCTCGTCCGTCTCGTCCGCCGCTTCCGTCCCGGGTTCCTCGGCGTCGGTGTCCTCGGCGCGGGTGTCCTCGCGGTCCTCGGTCTCCTCCTCCGCCTCGTCGTCCGCGCCGCCCGGCACGACGCCGGCCAGCCGGTCGCGGGTGTCGGCCGTGCGGTCGTGCAGACGGTCGGCGAGGTGGTCGAGCTGCCGCTCGACCAGTGCCGTGGAGGCCGCCTGTCCGACGCTCCGCAGTTCCTCACGGAGCTGGTCGCCGATCTCCTTGAACTGGGGATTGTCCTTCAACTGGCCGGAGACCAGGCCCGCGAGCCCACCCGGGCTCGTCGCCAGACGCCGGCCGGCCACGAAGGTGCCTACGGCGAAGGCCAGCTTCAGCTTCTTGGTCCGTCCCAGAAGGTATCCCGCCCCGATCGCGAGGCCGAGTGCCGTTCGATTCATCGTGCCGTCCTGTCATTGTCCGGGCCGCGGCCCCTGGGGGCCGTGCTCCAGCCGGTCGAGGAGTTCGTCCTCCAGACGGTCGAACTCCTCCTCGTCGATGTCTCCCGCCTCCAGGCGCTCCTCCAGCCGGGCCAGTTCGGCCCGGACTGCGGCGGGGTCGTAATAGCGCCGCTCCGCCTCCTCCAGCACCTGGCCGATGACCCAGGCGCTGCCGCGCATCGGTGCGAACGGAAGCAGCAGAACTTCCTTGATCAGTCCCACGGTTGTTCACTCACTCCGCTGTTCACTCACTCCGCGGTCCCGGCACCGGCCATTCCGGTGTCCGCCGGCTCCGCCGGACCGGGCTCGACGAAGCTGTAGGGGGGCAGGGGGCCGTTGACCCGCACCTCGACGTGGGGCAGGGCGGCACGGGTCTTGTCGACCGTGTCGATGAACGCCCCGGCCGCGTCGCGGTCCACCAGGAAGGAGAGGTTGGCGAGCCAGCCCGTGGACTCCGGCCCGGGGCTCACCGCCTCGGCGGCCGGCTCGAGGACACGCAGCAGCTCCGCGGCGTCCTCGGCCTCCTGCGCCCGTACGGCGGTGGCGACCATCTCGCCGAGTTGCAGCTTCTGGTCGTAACTGCCGCCGCCCGAGCCACGGTTGGCCTCGCTGAGGGCACGGATCTCGCGGTTCTCGGACAGTACGCGGTGCAGGACCGCCTCTTCGAGGTGCGAGGCCTTGACGTTGTACTCGACCTTGCCGCCCAGTGCCCGCAGACGTTCGTGGTAGTGGTCGGCGCGCTCGGCGAGCACACCGGTGACGGAGTCCTCGTCGGGTGCGACGCTGCCGAACCGCATGGGCAGCACTCCGCCGCCCGACTCGGCCTCTCCCAGCACGGTCTGATGGGCCATCAGGTCACGGCGTTTGGGCCGCAGACCCTCGGGCGCCTCACTGACGACCGCGGCCAGTCCGCCCGCGGTCAGCAGGCGCACGGGACGCGGCGGGTCGCCGACGCCCTTCAGCTCCTCGGGCAACGGCTCGTGGTCGCTCGCGACGATGCCGTAGACGTAGACGCTCACTCCTGCTCCTCCTTCCTGCGGGTGGCGCTGCGCCGCGCACGCGGCCTGCGCTCGGGTTCCTCGTCACCGCTCTCGCCGCGGGCCTGCCGGAACGCGTCGGACACGGTCTGTGCCGCTCCCTCCAGCGCGCCCTTGGTCTTGCCGCGGCTGCCGGACTCGGTGACCTCGCCGACCAGGTCGGGCAGGCCCGGACTCTTGTGGGACCCGGCCTCCAGGTCGAGGCGGTTGCACGCCTCGGCGAACCTCAGATAGGTGTCGACACTCGCCACCACGACCCTCACGTCGATCTTCAGAATCTCGATACCGACCAGGGAGACCCGCACGAAGGCATCGATGACGAGGCCCCTGTCCAGTACGAGTTCCAGCACGTCGTAGAGGCCACTGCTGCCTCCCGACCCTCCGGTCTGCTGTGCCGGGACTACGGTCATACCGTCGCTCCTCCTTTTCCCGCTCCTGCTGCCCGCTGCCACCGGGGGGCGGTCTAGAGTCCGCTGGGCCCCGCCTTGTCGGTGCGGCCGCGTTCGTAGCGGCCGACCCTGCGATAGGCGATCAGCGAGCCGTCCTCGTCGACATCGACCTGGTAGGTGGCCACCACGCTGGTGGTGTCCGGGATCCGGGCCAGTTCCAGGACCTCGATCTCCAGCTGCCAGCCGTCCTCCGCGGGTACGCAGGACGTGACGGACTCGGCGGGCATTCCGGTGAGCTGCGCGAGCTGCTCGCGGGCCCGGTCCACCACGGCCACCGAACCTCCCGGCTGCCGGCTCTCCGTCCCCTCGGGTGTCTTGTCGTCGGGTGTGTGTGTCATGGGTTCCCCTCGTGCACGTCGAGTGGCCTCGTAACCCCAGGCCAAACCTCTCCTACGGTGTGCGTGACGGCCGGGTGACGGACGGTGGGGCGCGCGGCGCCGGGCAGTTGCGCACCGTGTCCCGCTCCTCGGCCCCGCCCCGGCCGTGGCCGCCGCTCACCCCACGACCGCCTGCTCGACCAGCAGCCGTACGCCGGCCGCGACCGACTCCGCGTCGATGCCCGCGGCGTGCAGCTGCTCGTCGGGGGCGGCGGAGCCCGGCATCGAACGGACGGCCAGGCGCACCAGGCGCGGCATCGGGCGTCCGTCGAGGAAGGCGTCCACGACGGCGTCGCCGAGGCCGCCCTCGGGGTGGTGGTCCTCGACCGTGATCAGACAGCCGGTGTCCTCGGCGGCCCGGCGCAGGGTGAGCCGGTCGACGGGTTTCACGGAGTACAGGTCCAGGACCCGTACGGCGATGCCCTCGCGGTCGAGCAGGTCGGCCGCGGCGAGGGCCTCGGGCACGGTGACACCGGCCGCGACCAGCGTGACCCGGTCGCGTGCCGAGGAGCGCAGCACCTTGGAGCCGCCGACCGGGAAGTCCTCGTCCGGGTCGTAGATCACCGGGGTGGCGCCGCGCGAGGTGCGCAGATAGCGGATGCCGTCCAGCCCGGCCATGGTGGCGACGAGGCGGGCGGTCTGGTTGGCGTCGCACGGGTACAGCACGGTCGAGCCGTGTACGGCCCGGAACATCGCCAGGTCCTCCAGGCCCATCTGCGAGGGCCCGTCCTGGCCGATGGCGACTCCGGCGTGCGAGCCGACGAGGTTGACGCCCGCGCCGCTGACGGCGGCCATGCGGACGAAGTCGTGGGCACGGGTGAGGAAGGCCGCGAAGGTGGAGGCGTACGGGATCCAGCCGCGGGAGGCCAGTCCGACCGCTGCGGCGACCATCTGCTGTTCGGCGATGTAGCACTCGAGGAACCGGTCGGGGTGTTCCTTCGCGAAGAACGCGGCCCGGGTGGAGTCGCCGACCTCGCCGTCCAGCGCGACGACGTCGCCGCGTCCGCGGCCGAGTGCGGCGAGCGCCTTGCCGTAGGCGTCGCGGGTGGGCACCTCCTCGCCCTTGGTCCAGCGGGGCGGCTCGTGCTGTCCGGTGCGTACGGCGTGCAGGACGCGGGTGGCGGGCGGCGGGGCGACCTGGACCCGCAGGTCGGAGGGGCCGCCGAGTTCGGCGACGGCCCGTTCGGGGTCGGGCAGCGGTTTGCCGTGCAGGCCCTCGCGGTCCTCGACGTCCGCGACGCCCTTGCCCTTCAGGGTGCGGGCGAGGACGGCGGTGGGCTGGCCGGCCGTGGATTCGGCCTCCCGGTAGGCGCGGTCGATCGCGTCCGGGTCGTGCCCGTCGATCTCCACGGTGTGCCAGCCGAAGGCCTGGAAGCGCCGGGCGTAGGCCGCCAGGTCGTGGCCGTGGCGGGTGGGCCCGCGCTGGCCGAGGCGGTTGACGTCGACGATCGCGGTGAGGTTGTCCAGGTGCTCGAACGCGGCGTGCTCGGCGGCCTCCCACACGGAGCCCTCGGCGAGTTCGCTGTCGCCGCAGAGCACCCAGACGCGGTAGCCGGTGCGGTCCAGCCGCTTTCCGGCCAGCGCGATGCCCACCGCGACCGGCAGACCCTGGCCGAGCGAGCCGGTGGCCGTCTCCACCCAGGGCAGTCGGCGCGGGGTCGGGTGTCCCTCCAGCCTGCTGCCCTGCCGGCGGAAGGTGAGCAGTTCCTCGTCGTCGACCGCGCCCGCCGCCTTCGCCGCGGCGTACATCAGCGGCGAGGCGTGGCCCTTGGAGAGGACGAAGCGGTCGTTGGCGGGGTGGGCCGGTCGGTCGAAGTCGTAGCGCAGATGACCGGCCAGCAGCACGGCCATCAGATCGGCGGCGGACATCGACGACGTCGGGTGTCCGCTGTCCGCGGCGGCGGCCGCGCGCACGCTGTCGACGCGCAGCTGGCGGGCCAGGTCGGTGAATTCGGTGACTTCGGGGGAGTTCATCGCGCTCCTTCCTCCGGATCGTGGGCTCGGGGGTTCGGTGAGCCGGCTGTCGTGAGCTGTCGGCGAGGTCCTCACGCGGGACGGGTCCGGGCGCTCGGTCCGCCGGGTCAGCGCCGCGGGCGATCACCTTGCGCGGCGGCTGACGCGATTCCCCCCGGACGCGACGGTTCGGCGCGTACCGGGACCTTCCGCGTAACCCTGACCTGGTCACCCAAACGCGCGAAACTCTCGGCACGCGCGTCGGCACGGGCGGTCAGCGGCCCCACGGCGGGCGTGCGTCCGGTTCCGGGCACAGCAGAGGGCCGGGCCCGAGAGTTCTCGGGCCCGGCCCTGGCCGCGGCCCCGGGGCGGGGGACGCGGCGTGTCCGCCTCCGTCGGGCCTCAGGCCCGGTGGTGCGGAGATTCGGGGTCGATGTCGTCGGGGCGCGGTGCGGGCACGTCGGGCGTGCCGGGCGTGCCGGGCGTGCCGGACGCGGGAGTGCCGGCGCCGGGGGCTCCGGTGGCCGCGCCCGCGCCGCCCGGCGGGACCGGCGGGACCGGCGGGTAGCCGGTCGGGCCGGCGAACCCGCCGGGCGGCCCGAGGGGTGCGCCGCCGCCGTGCGCCTGCTCCCCGCGGGCCGCGTCCTCGGCCGTCCGCCGCGGGGCCGGCCGGGCCGCGCCGCGCAGCAGATAGGCGGCCACGCCCAGGATCACGGCGGTGATCAGCGCGGCGGCCCAGTCGGGCAGACCGGCGGCCAGGGCCAGGCCCAGCGTCAGCGCCAGCGCCGCGCCCGCGTAGAGGGCGACGGCCCCGGACGCGGCGTATAGCATGGCCCGGCGGCGCTGCCCGCGCGTCTGGCGGCGCAGCTCGTCGCGCACGGTCTCCCGCGTCACCTGAGCGAGCTCGTCGACCAGTGCCTTGTCCAGATGCTCCAGATGATCCAGTCGGTCCATGGCGGCCGAGTACCCGCCGTCCGGCCGCCGTAACTGGGCGTGAAGCCGGAGGTCAGCAGGCGGAGCGCATCTCGGCGGTGAGCGCCCAGCGTTCGTGGTCCCGCCAGGCACCGTCGATGAACAGCATGGCCGGTGAGAAGCCTTCGAGGCGGAAGCCGCAGGAGCGGGCGAGCGCGACGGACGCGGCGTTGCCGGGCTGGACGTTGATCTCGAGGCGGTGCAGCCGCATCGGTCCGAAGGCGTGGTCGATCACGAGGCCGAGGCCCTCGCGCATCAGGCCGCGGCCGGCGGCGTGCGCGAAGGCGCCGTAGCCGAGGGCTCCGCACTGGAAGGCGCCGTGGACGATGTTGTTGATGTTGATGAACCCGGCGATGGCGCCGTCCGCCTGCGCGCACACCAGGAAGCCGGCCTTGGTCGGGTCCTCGATCAGCCGCCCCGCGTAGGAGCCGTACGCTCGCGCGTTGTCCGGCGGGAAGAGCCAGGGGTGGTGGAGGTCCTTGCTCTCCAGGGCGCGGGCCGTGAACTCGGCGGCGTCGGCGTGGGTGATGGGGCGTATGCCCACGCGTGGGCCCTCGGCGAGGAAGCGCGAAGCGGTGTGCGGCATCGCCCCACCCTATTACCGCCCCCCGCCCCCGACGCCCCGTCCTCGGAGCACAGTGAGTCACCTGCGGTCACGTCGTGGCCGCTCGCGCAGTTCCCCGCGCCCCTCGGCGGACTACGCCGCCCATCCCGGAGCCCGGTCAGTCGCCTGCGACCCGGTGGGGGCCGCTCGCGCAGTTCCCCGCGCCCCTCGGCGGGCTTCGCCGCCTATTCCGGGGGTGCGGGGTGATACCTGCGGGCAGGTTGGGGCCGGTATTGCAGTTGCCTGCGGGCCGGTGGGGGCTGAGCGCGCAGTTCCCCGCGCCCCTCGGCGGACTGCGCCGCCCATCCCGGGGGTGCGGGGAACGCCCTGCTTGGGGGCGCGGGGAACTGCGCGACCAGCCACAACCCACCGCACCCGCGATCGAGCCGCTCGGGTACCTGGCCGCGGGCCGGCGGGGCTGGTCGAACGCCCTGCTTGGGGGCGCGGGGAACTGCGCGACAAGCCCCCACGGGCCCGCGGCCGGGGCTCAGGTCAGGGCCGGGGCGGTCAGCGTCAGCGCGCCGGCGTCCGCGTCGAGGTCGGCCGCCACACCGAAGGGGACCGTCACCGCCCCCGCGCAGTGACCGAAGCCGAACTCCTCGACGACCGGCACACCGAGCCCCCCGAGCCGGTCCACGAGCATCGGCCGCACCGTGTCGTAGGCGTCGCAGTTCTCCCAGGACCCGAGCAGCACCCCCCGCACCCCGTCCAGCCAGCCCGTGCGCAGCAGTTGGGTGAGGTAGCGGTCGAGGCGGTACGTCTCCTCCCCCACGTCCTCGAGGCACAGCAGCCCCCCGGCCGCGGACCGCCGCGCGTACGGCGTGCCCGCCTCGGCGGCGAGGAGGGACAGGCAGCCGCCGAGCAGCACCCCGCGGGCCCGGCCCGGCACCATGGCCCGGCCGCCCTCGGCGGTGACGACCGTGACGGTCTCGGGCGCGAACAGCGTGGCCCGCAGATGCTCCTGGGCGCGGCCGTTCTTCAGGAAGTCGACGCCCGCGGCCATCGGCCCGTGCAGCGTGACCAGACCGAGCCGCACGGCGAACGCCTCGTGCAGCGCGGTGACGTCGCTGAAGCCGACGAGCACCTTCGGCCCGGCCGCCCGCATGGCCTCCCAGTCGAGAAGGTCGACCATGCGCTGCACGCCGTAGCCGCCGCGGGCGCACAGCACGGCGTCGACCGACGGGTCGCACCAGGCGGCCTGGAGGTCGGCGGCACGGTCGGCGTCGGTACCGGCCAGATAGTCGAACTCGGGGTGCCGGTCGAGGACATGGGGCGCCACGACCGGGTCGAGGTCCCAGCCGCGCAGCACGTCGAGACCGGCCTGGAGCCGTTCCTCGGGCACGGGTCCGCTGGGCGCGACCACGGCCACACGGGCACCGGGTGCGAGACGCCGCGGGCGCCGCAGTTCGTTCACTCGTCGAGCTCCAGTCTCGGGACTCCGGGCGGGTTCAGTCCGAACACCTGGGCGTACAGGGAGAGTTCGGCCTCCAGCGCGCGGACCATGGTGTCGGCGCGCCGGAAGCCGTGCCCCTCGCCCTCGAAGGCGATGTAGGCGTGCGGCACGTCGCGGCCCGCCATCCGGGCGAGCAGCCGCTCGCTCTGCGCGGGCGGGCAGATCACGTCGTCCAGGCCCTGGAGCAGCAGGAAGGGCGCGGTGATCCGGTCTGCGTGCTCGACGGGCGAGCGCTCCGCGTACCGGGCGGGCACCTCGTCGTAGGGCCCGACCAGGGTGTCCAGGTAGCGCGACTCGAAGTCGTGGGTCTCCCCGGTCGCCCAGCCGGCCAGGTCCAGCACCGGGTAGATGACGGTGCCGCAGGCGTAGACGTCGGTCGTGGCGAGGGAGGCGGCCGTGGTCCAGCCGCCCGCGCTGCCGCCGCGGACGGCGAGCCGGGCCCGGTCGGCGGTGCCCTCGTCGGCGAGGGCGAGCGCGACGGCCGCGCAGTCCTCCACGTCGACCACGCCCCACTGCTCGCGCAGCCGGTTGCGGTACTCGCGCCCGTACCCGGCCGAGCCGCCGTAGTTGACCTCGGCGACACCGATGCCGCGTGAGGTGAAGTAGGCGATCTCCAGGTCGAGGACGAGCGGGGAGCGCCCGGTCGGCCCGCCGTGCGCCCACACGACGTACGGCGGCCGCTCGGCGTCGGGCGCGGCGCACCCCGGGTTGTGCGGCGGGTACACATGCGCGTGGATGTCGCGGCCGTCGGGTCCGGTGAAGGTGCGGATCTGCGGCTCGGGGTAGTGGACGGGGTCGACGGCGTCGTCGTGCGCGGCGCCGATCACCCGCGCGTGCCCGGTGCCGGTGTCCAGTTCGACGACCTCGTACGCGGTGCGCGGGCTGGCGCCGACGGCGGCGATCCGCTGCCCGGTCACGGCGAGCGTGGGCGCGAACTCGGTCCACGGTCCGGCCGCGTCGACGACCTCGCCGGTCTCCGGGTCGAGGATGCCGAGCGCGGTGGCGCCGCGCCCGTGGACGACGGCGATCAGTCCGCCGGGCAGCGGGGCGAACCAGCGGTGTCCGATCTTCCACAGCGGCCCGCCGAACTCCTCCTCGCGGCGGCACAGCGGCTCCCCGTCGCGGTAGAGGTTCCACCAGCCGGTGCGGTCGCTCGCCCACAGCAGGGAGCCGTCGGCGGCGAAGTCGGCCTGGCAGACGGACTCCTCGGGCTCGCCCGCGACGGTCCGGGGCGTGCCGAAGGTGCCGTCGGGCCGGACGTCGGCGAGCAGCAGGTCGGTGCCGTCCCACGGCATACGGGGATGGTCCCAGCCGATCCAGCAGGCCCGCCGCCCGTCGGGCGACAGCTTGGGTCCGGTGACGAACCGGTGCCGTTCGGCGGTGAGTTCGCGTACGGCGGTCCGGTCCCCGGCGGCGGACCCGTCCAGCGGTACGGCGGCCGGGACCCGGCGCACGTCGCTCGGTCCCTCGCCGGTGAACTCCTCGAGCACGCACCAGACTTCGCCGCGCTCCGGCAGCAGCACCGGGTCGGCCCAGCGCAGTCCGCCGCCGGCCGTGCCGACCGGGGTGAGCGGGACCGGCTCGCCGCCTGGCTCCCAGCGGTACAGGCGCTGGTCGTCGAAGTGGACGAAGACCACCAGCGGGCGGCCGTCCAGGGCGGTCCCGGCCCAGGGCTGTCCGCCGTACTCGATGACCCGGGTGCGCACGTTCCACGGGGCCGGCAGCACCGCTTCCTCGCGGCCGTCGGTGTGCCGCCGGACCAGGGTGCGGCGGCCGCCCTCGGTGGGGCGGGGTTCGGTCCACCAGGCCTCCTCGCCGACGAAGCCCAGGTACTCGGGATGTCCGTCGTGGGCGGCCGCGAGGGCCGCGTCGATGGGCGAGGGCCAGGAACCGTAGGCCAGTGTCTGCACGTCGTCCCCCACTCGCTCAGGCCGTCCGCAGGAAGCGGTCCAGGACGCGGACGCCGAAGTGCAGCGCCTCGACCGGGACCCGCTCGTCGACGCCGTGGAACAGCGCCTGGTAGTCCAGTCCCTCCGGCAGCTTCAGCGGCGCGAAGCCGTAGCCGGTGATGCCGAGGCGCGAGAACTGCTTGGCGTCGGTGCCGCCCGACATGCAGTACGGCACCACATGGCCGCCGGGCGCGAACTCCTCGACGGCGGCCCGCATCCGGGCGTAGGTCGGCGAGTCGACGGGTGCCTGGAGGGCCACCTCGCGGTGGAAGAACTCCCAGTCCACGTCGGGCCCGGTCAGCTCGTCCATGGTGGCGCGGAACTCGTCCTCGGCGCCGGGCAGGAACCGGCCGTCGACATGGGCGACCGCCTCGCCCGGGATGACGTTGACCTTGTAACCCGCGTCCAGCATGGTCGGGTTGGTGCTGTTGCGCACGGTCGCCTCGACCAGCTTGGCCGCCGGGCCCAGCTTGGCGAGCAGCGCGTCCACGTCGTCGAGGTCGGGCTCGACGCCGTAGAGCGCGGCGAGTTCGGTGAGGGCGGCCCGTACGGTCGGGGTGAGCCTGAGCGGCCACTCGTGGGCGCCGATCCGGGCGACGGCCGCGGCGAGCCGGGTCACCGCGTTCTCCCGGTTGACCTTGGAGCCGTGGCCGGCGCGGCCGCGCGCGGTGAGCTTCATCCAGCCCGTGCCGCGCTCACCGGCCGCGATCGGGTAGATCTCCCGCCCGGTGCCGTCGTGGAAGGTGAAGGCGCCGGACTCGCTGACGCCCTCGGTGCAGCCCTCGAACAGTTCCGGGTGCCGGTCGGCGAGGAAGCCCGAGCCGTCCTCGGCGCTGGCCTCCTCGTCGGCGGTGAAGGCGATGACCAGGTCGCGCCGTGGGCGCGCTCCCGTGCGGGCCCAGGACCGCACGACGGCGAGGATCATCGCGTCCATGTTCTTCATGTCGACCGCGCCCCGGCCCCAGACGACGCCGTCGCGGACCTCTCCGGAGAACGGGTGCACGCTCCAGTCGGCCGCCTCGGCGGGCACCACGTCCAGATGGCCGTGGACCAGCAGCGCGTCCGCCGACGGGTCGGTGCCCTCGAGCCGGGCCACGACATTGGTGCGGCCCTTGGCGCGCTCCAGCATGACGGGCTCCAGGCCCGCCTCTGCGAGGGCCGCGGCCGCGTACTCGGCGGCGGGCCGCTCCTGGCAGTCGCCGCCGCCCCGGTTGGTGGTGTCGATGCGGATGAGGTCGGAGGTGAACCTGACGACCTCGTCCAGTGCCTGCTCGTCAGCCATACTGCTCCTCCACTGCGGCCGAGACGATGGTGGTGACCGCCTTGAAGGTGCGGATCCCGTCGAACATGGTGTCGCTGGTGTAGGCGACCTTGCGCTCCCCGGTCCGGGCCACGCCGGGCACGACGGTCGCGGCCATCGCCAGGTGCTCGGCGTCGAACTCCAGGGCGATGGTGTGCGGCCCGGCGGACACCGGCTCGTGCCGCACGGCCAGCGCGGCCGCCTCCTTGGCCGCCGCGCGGATGTCGGCGGCGGTCCGGGCGGGGGTGCGGCAGACCGCCGCGTAGCGGGAGACATGGTCCTTCACGGCGACCTTCAGCGCCTCGGGCGCGTAGCCGAGCGCGTCCTCACAGGCCAGGTCGTCGCCGGTGACCAGGACGACCGGGACGCCGTACTCCGCGACGACATGCGCGTTCAGCAGGCCCTCGCTGGCGCGTACGCCGTTCAGCCAGACGCCGGTGAGCTGGTTGGCGAGGTAGGTGTGCGCGAGGACGCCCTCCATGCCGGCGCCCGCGTGGTAGCCGATGAAGGCGATGCCGTCGACGTCCCCGTGCTGCACGCCCTCGACCATGGACAGCGCCTTGTGCCGGCCGGTCAGCATCTGGGCCCGGTCGTCCAGCCGCTCCAGCAGCAGATTGCGCATGCTCCAGTGCGCCTCGTTGACGAGGACCTCGTCGGCGCCGCCGTCGAGGAAGCCGAGCACCGCGGCGTTGACGTCCGAGGTGAACATCGACCGGCACCGCTCCCACTGCGGTGTTCCGGGGAGCACGTCGGCGGGCCACGTCACGCCGGTCGCGCCCTCCATGTCGGCGCTGATCAGGATCTTCATGGTGCGTCACGTTACGCGCAGAAGCCAGAACGGGCCAGGACGCTCCCTGACCGACCCGTCGGTCGGTGACGGGTGCGGGTGCCGCCCGAGCGGCGCCCGCACACACGCCGGACGGCGGCGCTCAGGCTCCGGCGGCCACCAGCCACTTCGAGGGCAGCTCGATCAGGGAGCCGTCGGCCGCGTGCTCGGTGGTGGCCAGGGGCAGGTCCCCGCTCGCGAGGACGGTGAGCCCGGCGGCGGCCAGGAAAGCGGGGACCGCGGTGTCGGCGACCTCGCCGGGGGCGATGCCGTGGCGGAAGATCGGGGCGAGTTTGGCGGGCGGGCCGTCCGGGCTCTGCGCCAGCCCGCGCAGGGCGGCCCCGGCAGCCTCGGAGGGGTCGACCAGGAAGGCACGGCCCCGGCTGCCGACCAGCGCGGCGAGCGCGTCGATCAGCGGCTGGCGGTCGTCCGGATCGCTCTGGTGCAGGACGCCGCGCATATAGACGTTGGCGTCGCCCAGTTCGGCGTGCAGGGCCTCGGCCGCCGCCTTGTCGGTGGCGTCCAGCTCCCGGTATCTCGCCTGCCCGGCCGGGTCGGCGCGGCGGGCGTGCTCCACGGCGGCGGCGGACAGGTCGGCTCCGAGCACCCGCGGGAAGCGGGCGGCCAGGAAGCGGGTCTGGGTGCCGTTGCCGCAGCCGAGGTCGATCATCGGCAGGCCGGGGTCGGCGAGCAGCGGCTCGAACAGGGCGACGTGCAGCGCGGAGGTCAGCGACGGTTCGGCGTCCCACAGCACGGACCCCGGTTCGTCGGAGGCCTCCCGCCAGAAACCCTCCCAGGCGTCCCGGTACCGACTCGTCACGCTCATGCCCAACTCCCCAGGGTGCACTGTCGATCCGCCGTACTGACGGGCCAGTACGGTCTATCGCCCCCGGGCGGCCGCGACAAGCACGCGAGACGTTCCTTCACGCCTCGTTCGAGACCCGTACGCCCTGAGCAGGGCCGCTGCCGGCCTGCCGAACAGGCTGAGTGGGTCCCCGTCGGCCCGTCCGGCGGGCGGACAGGCCGGGTGGGTCCCTGTCAGCCCCGGCGCCGGGGCAGGGTGAGTTCGAACCACACGGTCTTGCCCGTGCCGGTACGGCTGGTGCCCCACTCCCGGGCCAGTGTGGAGACCACCCGCAGTCCGCGCCCCGTCTCGTCGCCGGGTCCGGCGCTCAGCAGCGTGGGCAGTTCGTGCTCGTCGTCGTCCACCTCGCACAGCAGGGTGTCGCCGCGCACCAGCCGCAGTTCGACCGGCCGGCGGACCGAGTGCCGCAGCGCGTTGGTGGCCAGCTCGCCGACCAGCAGCTCGGCGGTGTCGGCCAGCTTGCCGAGCCCCCAGTCGTGCAGCTGCTCGCGTACCACCGCCCGGGCGCGGGACACCTGGCGGGGGTCGAGCGGGAGGCGCCACTCGGCGACGTCGTCGGGCTCGATGCCGTTCAGCCGGGCCATCAGCAGGGCCACGTCGTCCTTGCGGCCGCCGCGGGTGTTGAGGGCGCGGATGATGGTGTCGCAGGCCTCGTCCATGGACGCGGCCGGATGCGCGGCGGACTCGCACAGCGTCGCCAGGCCCACCCCGATGTCCTCGCCGCGCATCTCCACCAGGCCGTCGGTGCACATCACCAGCCGGTCCCCGGGCTCCACCCGTACGCGTACGGACTCGAAGGGCACTCCGCCCACCCCGATCGGGGCGCCGGTCGGCAGGTCGAGCAGTTCGCTGCGGCCGTCCTCGGCGCGGACGATCACCGGCGGGATGTGCCCGGCGTTGGCGAGGTGCAGTTCGCTCTCGATCGGGTCGTAGACGGCGTAGAGACAGGTCGCCAGATAGGTGTCGCCGAGGCGCTGGGCGAGGTCGTCGAGGTTGCGCAGCAGCTGGGCGGGCGGCAGGTCGAGGGCGGCCATGGTCTGTACGGCGGTCCTCAACTGGCCCATCATCGCGGCCGAGTTCAGTCCGTGGCCCATGACGTCGCCGACCACGAAGGCGGTGCGCGCGCCGGGCAGTTTCACGGAGTCGAACCAGTCGCCGCCGACCCGGCCGAGGAGGGTGCCGGGCAGATAGCGGGTGGCGATGTCGCAGCCCGCCCGGCGCGCCGGGATGTGCGGGAGCATGCTGTCCTGGAGGGTCTCGGCGACCGACTCCTGGTAGGTGTACATGCGCGCGTTGTCGAGCACCAGCCCGGCGCGGGCGGCGAGTTCGGCGCCGGTCACCCGGTCCATGTCGTTGAACTCGACGCGCTCGGGGTGGCGCAGCAGGATCATGAAGCCGAGCACGACGTTGCGTGCCTTGAGCGGGACGACCAGCATGGACCGGCCGGTGATCAGGGGCCGGATGTCGCGCTTCTCGAACTGCGAGGCGATGGCGTGGCCCATCTGCTCGCTGATCCGCGGGACGAGGACGGGTTCACCGCTGGTCATGCACTGGAAGAACGGGGTGTGCGCGGGGAACGGCATGGCCTCGCCGACCGGCACCACGTCGTCCCAGCGGCCGGGTTCGTCGGTGTGCTCCACGGCGACCCGGTGCCACAGGGTGGTGGTGTCGGGGACGCCGTCGGGGAAGCCCTCGCCCGCGACGACCTGTTCGCGCAGATAGGTGCCGGCGACGTCGGTGAAGCGGGGCACGACCGCGCGGCTGACCTCGACGATGGTGCGGGAGAGGTCCAGGGAGGTGCCGATGCGTCCGCTGACCTCGTTGAGGAACTCCAGGCGCTCGCGCACGGCGGTGTACTCGAGGTCCTCGGCGTCGTCGTCCTCGGCCGGGCCGCCGGGCGGCGGCTCGCCCGCGGCGACGGCGTGGGCCAGGCGTTCGCGGCGGGCCTTGCGCTCGGCGCGCCGGGGCACGCCCCAGTCGGGGGTGACGGGCACCCGGTCGTTCTGGCTGAACTCCATCACGGGGTAGCCCAGTTCGAGGACCTGCGCGACGATGCGGGCGCTCTCCCCGACGCTCATGCTGGGCAGGATCTCGGGCAGCCGGCGGGCGAGGTCCTCGGCGCCGGGGAAGTCGGTGTGCAGGGCGAAGGCGGGGGCGATCCGCTCGACGCCCGGCTCGTCCTCGTGCCCGCCGCCGAGCTCGTCCTCGTGCTCGCCGTCGCGGTGCGGCCCGGCGGCGTCCGCCGCGAGCACCAGCAGCCGTTCGGGGCCGGGTCCCACCAGGGGGTAGGCCCACCACAGCACGTCGGCCCGGTCGCCGTCCGGCATGTCCAGCCGGGCGCGTCCGGCGGCGGGGTAGGAGAGTCCGCCGCCGAGCGAGGACTCCAGGTCGGGGCCGAGGCCGTCGTAGGTGCTGTGGGCGCCGTAGAGGCCGGGCTCGCGCTCCTCGGGCAGGGCGCCGGAGACAGGCAGCAGATCGGTGGCGGGCCGCCCGATCGCGTCCTCCTTGGGGACGCCGAACAGGCGCCGGGCGCCGCTGCTCCAGTGCGAGACCAGGCCCTCGCGGTCGACGACGACCACGGCCAGCGGGACACGCCCGGCCCGCCCGCCGGACCCAGCCGGCCGGCTGGGAGATGCTGCCCGGTCGGTGCCACGGTCCATGGCCCAAGCCCTCTCTCCGCGCGCCTCCACAAGATCTGTCCCCGGGACCACCGTACGGCTCCGGCAGCACGGGATGTGCGGCAATCCGCGAATTCGCGGCACCGCGTGCCTCACAGGTCACACGGCACCCCGATCCGCCCGCCCCGCGGGGCCGTTGGAGGAAGGCTTCGGCTCAGGCTTCCGGTTCCCCGGCGGGCGAAGGCCGGGCCGTCGCGACGCCCGGCACAACCCCCACCGGACGCCGCCCGCCCGGCACTACGCGCTCTCGACCTCGGTGGCGAGGTTGGCGAGGACCTCGTCGTAGATCCGGCCGAGGCCCTTGGGGGCGAAGGTCTTCTCGAAGAAGCCGCCGATGCCGCCCGCGCCGTTCCAGGTGGTGGTGACGACGACGCGGGACCTGCCCTCGCCGGCCGGGGTGACGCGCCAGACGGTGACCATGGAGGAGTTGCGGTCCTTCTCGACCAGCTCGCCGTCGGTGGGCTCGGTGACCTCGAGCAGGCAGTCGCGCACCCGCTTGCTGGTGGCCTGGAGCTTCCAGTGGACGAGGGTGCCCTCGCCGTCGCCGCCCTCGCGCACCTCGTACTCGCTGAAGTGCGCGGGCAGGAGCTTCGCGCGGCTGCCGCTGTAGTCGGCGATGGTGTCGAACACCTTCTCCGGGTCCGCCGTGACGACCCGCTCCGTAGTGGCCTCGACCTGCGCCATTGCTGCCTCCATGACCTGATTGCTCGGGGTTGCGGCCCCTGGGCCGTTCTTCCGGATCACGCCGCCGTCGCGGGCCCGGTCCGGAAGGCAGGCCCAGCCAACCACCCTGTCGCCCGGCCGCCCAAATCGAGGTCGCACGATCATGGGAACATGTGTTCTATTCTTGGGGTCAGTGCAGGGTCAGCGCTACAGAGGAGGCCTCATGCGCTGGGAGAACCTCACCGAGTCCGCCGAGCACAGCCGGGCCGGCACCGGCCTCTTCGGTGCCGACGCGGTGGTCAGCCGGACCTTCGACACGCCCGAGTTCCGCGGGATCACCTTCCACGAGATCCGGGCCCGGTCGATCCTCAACCGGGTCCCGGGCGCCTCCCGCATGCCCTTCGAGTGGACGGTGAATCCGTACCGGGGCTGCTCGCACGCCTGCGTCTACTGCTTCGCCAGGAAGACGCACAGCTATCTCGACCTCGACACCGGCATCGGCTTCGACACCCAGATCGTGGTGAAGGTGAACGCGCCCGAGCTGCTGCGCCGCCAGCTCGGCTCCCGGCGCTGGCAGGGCGAGCACGTGGCGATGGGCACCAACGTCGACTGCTACCAGCGCGCGGAGGGCCGCTACCGGCTGATGCCGGGGATCATCGCCGCCCTGCGCGACCACGCGAACCCCTTCTCCGTGCTGACCAAGGGCACGCTGATCCTGCGCGACCTCGACCTGCTGAAACAGGCGGCCGAGGTCACCGACGTCGGCATCTCGGTCTCGGTCGGCTTCACCGACCACGAGCTGTGGCGCACGGTCGAACCGGGCACCCCCGCACCCGAACGCCGGCTCGAGGTGGTGCGCACCCTCACCGGGCACGGCATCGGCTGCGGGGTGCTGATGGCCCCGGTGATCCCGTTCCTCGGCGACGATCCGGCCCAACTGCGCGCCACCGTGCGGGCGATCGCCGCCTCCGGCGCCACCTCGGTCACCCCGCTGGTGCTGCATCTGCGCCCCGGCGCCCGCGAGTGGTTCATGAGCTGGCTCGGGCAGCACCACCCCCATCTGGTGCGCCGCTACGAGCGCCTGTACGCCGAGGGCGCCTACGCGCCCAAGTGGTACCAGCGCCGCATCACCGGCCAGGTGCACGAACTGGCCCAGGAGTACGGCATCGGACCCGCGCGCCCCGGCATGCCCCGCCGCGTCCCCGAGCCGGAGCCCGCCCCCGAGCCGCGGCCGGAGCCGACCCAGCTCACGCTGATGTGAGAGGCGACCTCACGCTGATGTGAGAGGCAACCGAGCGCACCTGACGACCCAATCGGGTCAAGTACGGCGATAACACGTTCTTCCGGGCAGGGATTCCGGGACGATGCCGCGAGGACCGTGACCCCCGCGGTCCGGCCCCGTTCCGCCCTGGAAGGACTCCATGAAGAAACGCGCAGCCGTGCTGTGCGGTGCCGCCGCCGTCCTGGCCGGGTCGCTCACCGCCGTTCCCGCCGAGGCCACCGGCCCGGGAGCCGCCGCCCCCGCAATCGCCTGGAAGAGGTGCGGCACCAGCGACTACCCGACGCTCCAGTGCGCGTCCCTGGACGTCCCCCTGGACCACGCGGACCCGCAGGGGCGGCAGATCACGCTCGCCCTGACCCGCGTCCCGCACACCGCGAGGAAGTCCCAGGGACCCCTGCTGGTCAACCCCGGCGGCCCCGGCGGCAGCGGACGCACCCTCGCCGGATTCGTCGCGGCCTCCCTGCCCCGATCGGTGGCCTCCCAGTACGACGTGATCGGCTTCGACACCCGCGGTGTCGGCAGGAGCAAGCCGGCGCTGAACTGCCTGCCCGGCCACTTCGACGCCCCGCGCCCCGACTCGGTGCCCGCCGCCCCCGGCGTCGAGAACGCCAACCTGGCCCGCGCCAGGGCCTTCGCCGACGCCTGCGCCGAGAAGCACGCCGACGTGCTCCCGCACATCAACACGACCGCCGTCGTGCACGACATGGACCTCATCCGGCAGTCGCTGGGCGCGCAGCGGCTGAACTACTTCGGCTACTCGTACGGCACCTACCTCGGCGCGGTCTACGGCAAGCTCCACCCGGACCGGGTGCGCCGCTTCGTGCTCGACTCGGTCGTCGACCCGACGGGCGTCTGGTACGAGGACAACCTCGCGCAGGACCTCGCCTTCGACGACCGCCACCGCGCCTTCCTGGCCTGGGTCGCCCGGCACGACCGCGCCTACGGACTGGGCACCGACCCGGCCGAGGTCGAGTCGCGGTGGTACGCGATGCGGGCGGCGCTGGTGAAGGAGCCCGCGGGGAAGAAGGTGGGTCCGGCCGAGCTGGAGGACACCTTCATGCCCGGCGGCTACTACGACGGCTACTGGCCCTACCTCGCCGAGGCGTTCGCCGCGTACGTCAACGACAAGGACGCCGACGCGCTGGTCGAGGCGTACGACACCTTCGCCGCGCTCGACGCCTCCGGCGAGAACGGCTACAGCGTCTACACCGCGGTGCAGTGCCGGGACGCGTCCTGGCCGCGCGCCTGGCCGGCCTGGCGCTCGGACAACTGGGCGATGTACGACAAGGCGCCCTTCATGACCTGGAACAACGCCTGGTACAACGCGCCGTGCGCGTTCTGGACGGTCCCGCCGAAGCTTCCGGTGGACGTCGCCAACGCCGAACTGCCGCCGGTGCTGCTGTTCCAGGCGACCGAAGACGCCGCGACGCCGTACCGAGGCGGGGCCATGATGCACACCCTGCTGCGCGGCTCCAGCCTGGTGGTCGAGGACGGCGGCGGGAACCACGGCATCACGCTGAGCGGCAACTCCTGTCTGGACAAGCACCTGGCCGCCTATCTGGCCGACGGCACGGTGCCGCGCGGCGACGGGGCCGGTGAGGCGGACGCGGTGTGCGCGGCCCAGGCCGAACCCGAGCCGCTGGCCACCAGGTCCGCCTCCTCGCGGGGCTCGACGCTGCACGGGCTGCTGGGCCCGCGCGGCTGAGGCGTTATCCGGGGGCGGGCGGCCCGGCTCCTGTGATCCCATGGCCGCATGAGTGAGCCGATCACCAGGATCCCCGCCCCCGACGGCGTCGCCCGCGCAGCCGCGTACACCCATGTGGTGACGGGCAGCGGGCGTCTCGTGGCCGTGTCCGGCCAGCTGCCGCTCGACGAGAACGGCACGCTGGTCGGCCCGGACGACCCCGGGGCCCAGGCGCGTCAGGTCTTCGAGAACATCCGGCGCTGCCTCGCCGCCGCCGGGGCGACCTTCGAGGACGTCGTCAAACTCACCTTCTTCGTCACGGACATGGCGTACCTGCCCGCGATCCGCGCGGCCCGCGCCGCGCACATCCCGGACGACCGGCTCCCGGCCGCCTCCGCCGTACAGGTCGCCGCGCTGGTGCGGCCGGAGTATCTGATGGAGATCGAGGCCTACGCGGTGGTGGCCGAGTGACCCCGCGGGTGCGGGAGATGACACTCGCGGACTGCGGCCGGGTCGCCGAGATCCGCGTCGGCGGCTGGCGGGCGGCCTACCGGGGACTGATGCCCCAGCCCTATCTGGACGGCCTCAGCGTGGCCGCAGACGCAGACCGCCACCGGGCACGGTTCACGGCCGCCGACCGCGCGATGGTGAACCTGGTCGCCGAGCGCGAGCCCGGCGGCGAGATCACCGGCTGGGCCTGCCACGGCCCCTACCGGGACGGCGAAGTGCGCACCGCGGACGCCGAGTTGTACGCGATCTACGTCGCCCCGGAGCACTACGGCACCGGCGCCGGCGGCGCCCTGCTGGCGGAGTCCGTACGGCGCTGCGCCGAGGCCGGCCACGCGCGGATGCTGCTGTGGGTGCTGAAGGACAACGTCCGCGCGCGGCGGTTCTACGAGCGGGCGGGGTTCTCGGCCGACGGCACCGAGGAGCCCTTCGAGGCGGGCGGCGTCCTGGTACCCGAGGTGCGGTACACCCGGGACCTCATCTAGGCCGGGGAATCCGCGCCAGGGCCCGCACGGCGGCCTGTGCGAGCACCGGGTGCGCCAGGGCCTCGTTGAGCACCGTCCTGGCCCTCGGGTCGCCGAGTGCGCCGAGCCCCTCCACACAGGCGAGGGCGACCCTGCGGTAGGGGTCGTGCGGGCGCAGCCGCCGTTCCAGGGTGGTGATCAGCGCGGGCGCGGACTCCGGGGCCCGCAGCTCGACCAGCAGCCGCACCGGGTGCAGGGCGTAGGCGACGCGCAGTTCGTTGGTGGCCAGGGCGGCGGCCGCGCGGGCGGTGCGCGGGTCGCCGAGGCGGGCGAGGGCGTGGGCGGCGGAGGCGCAGCGCTGCGGGTCGCGGTGGTTGAGCAGCAGGACGAGCGACTCGAAGGCCCGCCGGTCGCCGGCCAGGCCCAGCCGGAACGCGGCCAGTTCACGGGCCCACAGAGGCTGTCCGGGGGCGGTGAGCACCTGCGCCAGCTCGCTCTCTCCGCTTGCGGCGAGGTGCTCGAAGGCGGGGGTGGCCCCCGACTCCTGCCGTAAGCGCTCCGTGAGCGATCGCAACTCTTCGTCCATGAGGGGGGAGCGTAGGGCGGATCGGCCGACCGGGGGACGTACATCACAAAGTCCGGGGGCTGGCGCGCTCGTTACCCACCGGTTAAGCTCAGACGAGCGAGTTACCCACTCGCTACCACGCTCGTGGCGGTTTGGTGACGCAGCCGCCATGAGAGCAGTCGGTTCGGTGCCCGTAGGCACCGCAGTGCGACCCGGCCAAGGGACAGGGCCGGTCGGATTCCGCCGCAGGGCGGGCGTGTGCACGCCCGTCGGAGCGGCGCCGGGCGTGTGCGCTCGCAGCCCGGAACCACACCCGCATCTTCCACGCACCCGGTGCGCCCCTTCGGCGTACCGGGTCGCGCTCCCAGTCGTCACCCTCATTCCTGGAGTCCCGCGATGGCCACTCCCCTGTCCGACACCCCTCTGTCCCCGTTCAAGACCATTGCCGTGGTCGGCCTCGGCACGATGGGCACCGGCATCGCCGAGGTGCTCACCCGGGCCGGCCGCGAGGTCATCGGCATCGACGTCGACGAGGCGCAGACCGCCCGGTGCGTCGCCGCCCTGGACGCCGCCACCGCCCGTGCCGTGGAGCGTGAGCGCCTCACGGAGCAGGAGCGCGCGGACGTCGTCGCCCGGCTGCGCACCTCCACCGACCTCGGCGCCGCCGCCGAGGCCGACCTGGTCATCGAGGTGGCCCCGGAGTCGTACGAGATCAAGCAGGAGATCTTCCGCGAGCTGGACCGGATCGTGCGCCCGGAGACCATCCTGGCGACCGGCACCAACGCGCTGTCGGTGACCCGGCTCGCCGCGGAGTCCCAGCGTCCCGAGCGGGTGCTGGGCGTTCACTTCTTCAACCCGGCGCAGCAGATGCGGCTGGTGGAGATCGTCTCCTCGGTGCTCACCTCCCCGAACGCCGTCGCCGCGGTCACCGACCTGGCGATCGAGCTGGGCAAGGAGCCCGTCGCGGTCGGCGACCGGCCCGGTTTCGTCGCCGACGGCCTGCTGTTCGGCTACCTCAACCAGGCGGCCGCGATGTACGAGGCGAAGTACGCCTCCCGCGAGGACATCGACGCGGCGATGCGGCTGGGCTGTGGTCTGCCGATGGGCCCTCTCGCCCTGCTGGACCTGATCGGCGTCGACTGCGCGAGCCGGGTCCTGGAGGCCATGTACGCCGAGTCGCACGACCGGCTGCACGCCCCGGCACCGATCCTGAAGCAGCTCAGCGAGGCCGGGCTGACGGGCCGTAAGGCGGGCCGCGGCTTCTACACCTACGAGGCCCCGGGCAGTGCCACGGTGGTGCGCGACGCGCTCACCCCGCTGGAGGGCGGCGCGCTCGCCGAGGGCCGTACGGTCTCCTCGGTCGGTGTCGCGGGCTCGGGCACCATGGCGTCGGGCATCGCGGAGGTGTTCGCCAAGGCGGGCTTCGACGTGGTCCTCGCGGCCCGCAGCGAGGCGAAGGCGGAGGCGGCCAAGGCCTTCATCGGCAAGTCGCTGTCCCGCTCGGTCGCCAAGGGCCGGATGACCGCCGAGGCGGCCGAGGAGACCCTGGGCCGGATCACCCCGGCCGGTTCCTACGAGGCCTTCGCCGAGGTCGACCTGGCCGTCGAGGCGGTGGCGGAGGACCTGGAGATCAAGCAGCAGCTGTTCGCGACGCTGGACAAGGTCTGCAAGCCGGGCGCGATCCTGGCCACCACCACCTCCTCGCTGCCCGTCGTCGCCTGCGCCCGCGCCACCACGCGCCCGCAGGACGTGATCGGCATGCACTTCTTCAACCCCGCGCCGGCCATGAAGCTGGTCGAGGTGGTCCGCACGGTGCTGACCGGTGACGACGTCCACGCGACGGTCCGCGAGGTGTGCGCCCGTATCCGCAAGCACGCGGTGGACTGCGGCGACCGGGCCGGCTTCATCGTGAACGCGCTGCTGTTCCCGTACCTGAACAACGCCATCAAGATGGTCCAGGACCACTATGCGACGCTGGACGACATCGACGCCGCGATGAAGCTGGGCGGCGGCTACCCGATGGGCCCGTTCGAGCTGCTGGACGTCGTCGGACTCGATGTCTCGCTGGCCATCGAGCAGGTGCTGCACCGCGAGTTCCGCGACCCCGGTCTCGCCCCCGCGCCGCTCCTGGAACACCTGGTGGCAGCGGGCTGCCTCGGCCGCAAGACGGGCCGGGGTTTCCGCGAATATGCCCGGCGCTGACCGGGTCGGCGACTGGTTCCGGACCGGGGAGGACTGGGGCGGGCTGCTCGAACCGGCCAGGGCCGGGCAGCCCGCCCGCGGACCCGCTCCCCCGCCCCCCGAGGGCGGGGGAACCCCCGTGCATGCGCACCGAGCTGCGCACATGCAGTACGTTCGGGGCATGTCCCAGCCCGCCAAGTCCTCCCGTACCCCTGCCACAGCCGACGCGCCGGAAAGCGCCGCGGGGTCCCGCGCGGCGGCCCAGCGGCTCAAGATGCGCCGTGAACTGGCGGCCGCGGCCATGGAGCTGTTCGCGACCAAGGGGTACGAGGCGACCACCGTCGACGAGATCGCGGCCGCGGCCGGGGTCGCCCGCCGCACCTTCTTCCGTCACTTCCGGTCCAAGGAAGAGGCGATCTTCCCGGACCACGACGACACCCTGATCCGCGCCGAGGCGGTGCTCAACGCCGCCCCCGCCCATGAGCACCCCCTCGACACGGTGTGCCGGGGCATCAAGGAAGTCATGCGGATGTACGCGGCCCGGCCGGAGATCTCGGTGGCCCGCTACAAGCTCACGCGCGAGGTGCCCACCCTGCGTGAGGCGGAGATCGCCTCGGTGGCCCGCTACGAGCGCCTGTTCACCCGCTATCTGCTCGGCCACTTCGACGAGCACGCCCACGACGACGACGCCAACGACGACCCGCTGCTGGCCGAGGTCGCCGCCTCCGCCGTGGTCACCGCCCACAACCACGTGCTGCGCCGCTGGCTGAGGGCCGGCGGCCAGGGGGACGTGGAGGCCCAGCTCGACCACGCCTTCGCCATCGTGCGCAAGACGTTCGGCAACGGCATCGGCGCGGGCCGCACGAGCGCCGACGCGGCCCGTTCCGTCCCGGCGGCCACGGTCACGGGAACGGGCGAGGTGCTGGTGACGGTGGCGCGGACCGACGCCCCGCTGGACGAGGTCATGCGGACCATCGAAGAGGCTTTGAAGGAGCGCTGAGCCCGCTCCCCGCTGTGATGACGGCCACCCCTCGGGGTGGCCGTTTTGGCATGTCAGAGGCCCTTTTCCACCGAGTCTCCAGCCATATTCGATCGATCATCGCTCATTTGTTACGTAAAGATTTCACCTGAGCCCAATTCCTGGCACTCAGTGCCTTGCCAGGTGACACGGTGTGCCATACGTTGATGTTGTCCGGGCGGCCGGCGCGCAGTGATCCTTCGTGCGTCGGCTGTCCCCGCAACCTCTGGTTCGCCGCCCGGACGCCTGCGTCACAGGCAACCTCCCGCGCCACAAAGCGCTGCCGATCAGCATCACCGCCGAACCGACGGCATCCGCAAAAACCCTCAGCAGCACAGCCGAAAACCCTCAAGCGCCCCTCCCTCAGGGCGCTCCCTCAGCACCCCTCCCTCAGGGTGCGCATCGCCGGAGGCAACACCGTGACCACCAAGGACATCCTGGACGCGATCCAGTCGCCGGACACCACGTCCGCCGACATCGCCGCTCTTCCGCTGCCCGAGTCGTACCGCGCGATCACCGTGCACAAGGACGAGACCGAGATGTTCGCGGGCCTCGAGTCCCGCGACAAGGACCCGCGCAAGTCGATCCACCTCGACGACGTGCCGCTGCCGGAGCTCGGCCCGGGCGAGGCCCTGGTCGCGGTGATGGCCTCCTCGGTCAACTACAACTCGGTGTGGACCTCGATCTTCGAGCCGCTGTCCACCTTCGGCTTCCTGGAGCGCTACGGCCGCACCAACGAGCTGGCCAAGCGCCACGACCTGCCGTACCACATCATCGGCTCCGACCTCGCGGGCGTCGTCCTGCGCACCGGCCCGGGCGTCAACGCCTGGCAGCCCGGTGACGAGGTCGTCGCGCACTGCCTGTCCGTCGAGCTGGAGTCCTCCGACGGCCACAACGACACCATGCTCGACCCCGAGCAGCGCATCTGGGGCTTCGAGACCAACTTCGGCGGCCTCGCCGAGATCGCCCTGGTCAAGTCCAACCAGCTGATGCCCAAGCCGGGCCACCTCAGCTGGGAGGAGGCCGCCGCGCCGGGCCTGGTGAACTCCACCGCCTACCGCCAGCTGGTCTCCCGCAACGGCGCCGGCATGAAGCAGGGCGACAACGTCCTGATCTGGGGCGCGAGCGGCGGCCTCGGCTCCTACGCCACGCAGTTCGCGCTGGCCGGCGGCGCCAACCCGATCTGTGTCGTCTCCAGCGAGCAGAAGGCGGACATCTGCCGCTCGATGGGCGCCGAGGCGATCATCGACCGCAGCGCCGAGGGCTACAAGTTCTGGAAGGACGAGAACACCCAGGACCCGAAGGAGTGGAAGCGCTTCGGCAAGCGCATCCGCGAGTTCACCGGCGGCGAGGACATCGACATCGTCTTCGAGCACCCGGGCCGCGAGACCTTCGGCGCCTCGGTCTACGTCACCCGCAAGGGCGGCACCATCACCACCTGCGCCTCGACCTCGGGCTACATGCACGAGTACGACAACCGCTACCTGTGGATGTCGCTGAAGCGGATCATCGGCTCGCACTTCGCGAACTACCGCGAGGCCTGGGAGGCCAACCGCCTCATCGCCAAGGGCAAGATCCACCCGACCCTGTCGAAGGTCTACTCCCTGGAGGAGACCGGCCAGGCCGCTTACGACGTGCACCGCAACCTCCACCAGGGCAAGGTCGGCGTGCTCTGCCTGGCCCCCGAGGAGGGTCTGGGCGTGCGCGACGAGGAGATGCGCGCCAAGCACATCGACGCCATCAACCGCTTCCGCAACGTCTGAGACACCCGGGGTCATAGATGACTGAGCGTCAGAACGCCGAAGGGCGGCGGGAGAAGGACCGGCCGTGGCTCATGCGCACGTACGCCGGACACTCCACGGCCGAGGCGTCCAACGAGCTGTACCGCCGCAACCTCGCCAAGGGCCAGACGGGTCTGTCGGTCGCCTTCGACCTGCCGACCCAGACCGGCTACGACTCCGACCACATCCTCGCCCGCGGCGAGGTCGGCCGGGTCGGAGTGCCGGTCGCGCACCTCGGCGACATGCGCCGGCTGTTCCAGGACATCCCCCTGGAGCAGATGAACACCTCGATGACGATCAACGCCACCGCCATGTGGCTGCTGGCGCTCTACCAGGTCGTCGCCGAGGAGCAGGGCGCGGACATCACCCGGCTCCAGGGCACGACCCAGAACGACATCGTGAAGGAGTACCTGTCCCGCGGGACGCACGTCTTCCCGCCGGGGCCCTCCCTCCGTCTCACGACGGACATGATCGCGTACACGGTCTCCCACATCCCCAAGTGGAACCCGATCAACATCTGCAGCTACCACCTGCAGGAGGCGGGCGCCACGCCGGTCCAGGAGATCGCGTACGCGATGTCCACCGCGATCGCGGTGCTCGACGCCGTGCGCGACTCGGGGCAGGTCCCCGCCGAGAAGTTCGGGGACGTCGTCGCCCGTATCTCCTTCTTCGTGAACGCGGGCGTCCGCTTCGTCGAGGAGATGTGCAAGATGCGGGCGTTCGGGCGGATCTGGGACGAGATCACGCGCGAGCGGTACGGCATCGAGAACGCCAAGCAGCGCCGGTTCCGCTACGGCGTCCAGGTCAACTCCCTGGGCCTGACCGAGGCGCAGCCGGAGAACAACGTCCAGCGGATCGTCCTGGAGATGCTGGCCGTCACGCTGTCCAAGGACGCCCGCGCGCGGGCCGTCCAGCTCCCCGCCTGGAACGAGGCCCTGGGCCTGCCCCGGCCCTGGGACCAGCAGTGGAGCCTGCGCATCCAGCAGGTCCTGGCGCACGAGAGCGACCTGCTGGAGTACGAGGACATCTTCGCGGGCTCGACGGTGATCGAGGCCAAGGTCGCCCAGCTCGTCGAGGACTCCCTCAAGGAGATCGACCGGATCCAGGAGATGGGCGGCGCCATGGCGGCCGTCGAGTCCGGCTACCTCAAGTCGCAGCTGGTCTCCTCGCACGCCGAGCGCAGGGCGCGCATCGAGTCCGGCCAGGAGAAGATCGTCGGCGTCAACATCTTCGAGACGACCGAGGAGAACCCGCTCACCTCCGACCTGGACACCGCGATCCAGACGGTCGACCCGGCGGTCGAGGCCCAGGTCATCGCCTCCCTCCAGCACTGGCGGGACACGCGCTACCAGCCGCCCTTCAACCACCCCCGCCCCTGCAAGGCGCTGGAGCGTCTGAAGGAGGCCGCGAAGGGCACCGCCAACCTCATGGAGGCCACCCTGGAGTGCGCCCGCGCCGGTGTCACCACCGGTGAGTGGGCCGGGGCCCTGCGCGAGGTGTTCGGCGAGTTCCGCGCCCCGACGGGTGTGTCCTCCGCGCCGGTCGCCGTGCCGGCCGAGGCCGGCTCCGCGCTCGCCGAGGTCCGCCGCAAGGTGGAGGACACGGCCCGCGAGCTGGGCTCGGGCAAGCTGCGCTTCCTGGTCGGCAAGCCCGGCCTGGACGGGCACTCCAACGGCGCCGAGCAGATCGCCGTCCGGGCCCGAGACGCCGGCTTCGAGGTGGTCTACCAGGGCATCCGGCTCACCCCGGAGCAGATCGTGGACGCGGCCCTCGCCGAGGACGTGCACGCGGTCGGCCTGTCGATCCTGTCCGGCTCGCACGCCCAGCTGGTGCCTGATGTCCTGGAACGGCTGCGTGTGGCCGGTGCCACAGATATCCCGGTGATCGCCGGTGGCATCATCCCCAGTGGTGACGCCGAACAGCTGCGGGCCGCCGGAGTGGCCGCGGTGTTCACCCCGAAGGACTTCGACATCACCGGAATCATCGGCCGCATCGTCGACGAGATCCGGAAAGCGAACAAGCTCGACCCCCTGGAGGTCCCCGCATGACCGTCAACCGTCTCCGCCCGCGGCGCTCCTGCCTGGCCGTGCCGGGCTCGAACCCCCGCTTCCTGGAGAAGGCCCAGGGTCTGCCGGCCGACCAGGTCTTCCTGGACCTGGAGGACGCCTGCGCCCCGCTCGCCAAGCCCGAGGCGCGGCACACCATCGTCAAGTTCCTCAACGAGGGCGACTGGACCGGCAAGACGCGTGTCGTGCGGGTCAACGACTGGACGACCGAGTGGACGTACCGCGACGTCGTGACCGTCGTCGAGGGCGCCGGCCAGAACCTCGACTGCATCATGCTGCCGAAGGTGCAGACGGCCGAGCAGGTCGTCGCGCTGGACCTGCTGCTGACGCAGATCGAGAAGACGATGGGCTTCGAGGTCGGCAAGATCGGCATCGAGGCGCAGATCGAGAACGCGCAGGGCCTGAACAACGTCAACGCCATCGCGCAGGCCTCCCCGCGCGTGGAGACCATCATCTTCGGCCCGGCCGACTTCATGGCGTCGATCAACATGAAGTCCCTGGTCGTGGGCGAGCAGCCGCCCGGCTACCCGGCGGACGCCTACCACTACATCCTGATGAAGATCCTGATGGCTGCCCGCGCCAACAACCTCCAGGCGATCGACGGTCCCTACCTCCAGATCCGCAACATCGACGGCTACCGCGCGGTCGCGCAGCGCGCCGCCGCGCTCGGCTTCGACGGCAAGTGGGTGCTGCACCCGGGCCAGGTCGAGGCGTCCAACGAGATCTTCTCGCCGTCGCAGGAGGACTACGACCACGCCGAGCTGATCCTGGACGCGTACGACTACTACACGTCCGAGGCGGGTGGCAAGAAGGGCTCCGCGATGCTCGGCGACGAGATGATCGACGAGGCCAGCCGCAAGATGGCCCTGGTCATCTCCGGCAAGGGCCGGGCCGCCGGCATGCAGCGCACCAGCAAGTTCGAGATCCCGGAGGCGTAGGGCCATGCAGTTCGGACGCACCTACGAGGAGTTCGAGGTCGGGGCGACGTACAAGCACTGGCCGGGCAAGACGGTCACGGAGTACGACGACCACCTGTTCTGTCTCCTCACCATGAACCACCACCCCCTCCACATGGACACGAACTATGCGGAGAAGACGACGGACTTCGGCAAGAACGTCGTCGTCGGGAACTACATCTACTCCCTGCTGCTCGGCATGAGCGTGCCGGACATCTCCGGCAAGGCCATCGCCAACCTGGAGATCGAGTCGCTCAAGCACGTGGCGCCGACCTTCCACGGCGACACCATCTACGGCCAGACGACCGTGCTCGACAAGTGGCCGTCGAAGTCGAAGAACGACCGCGGCATCGTCTACGTCGAGACCAAGGGCTACAAGCAGGACGGCACCCTGGTGTGCGTCTTCCGCCGCAAGGTGATGGTGCCCACCGAGACGTACATCAAGGAGCGCGGCGGCGAGCAGCCCGGCCGTCCCGAACTGAAGCAGCAGGAGAAGTAGAGATGGCCCGTCTCGCCCAGACCGCCGGTCTGACCGACGTCCAGCAGGAGATCCTCAAGACCGTCCGCGACTTCGTGGACAAGGAGATCATCCCGGTCGCGACCGAGCTGGAGCACCGTGACGAGTACCCGCAGCAGATCGTCGACGGCCTCAAGGAACTCGGCCTCTTCGGCCTGATGATCCCGGAGGAGTACGGCGGCCTGGGCGAGTCGCTCCTCACCTACGCCCTGTGCGTGGAGGAGATCGCCCGCGGCTGGATGTCGGTGTCCGGCATCATCAACACGCACTTCATCGTGGCGTACATGCTCAAGCAGCACGGCACGCAGGAGCAGAAGGACCACTTCCTGCCGCGCATGGCGGCCGGCGACATCCGCGGCGCCTTCTCGATGTCGGAGCCGGCCCTGGGCTCCGATGTGTCGGCCATCACGTCCAAGGCGGTCAAGGACGGCGACGAGTACGTCCTCAACGGCCAGAAGATGTGGCTGACGAACGGCGGCACGTCCTCTCTGGTGGCCGTTCTGGTCCGGAGTGACGAAGGACACCCCGAGGGCACGGCCCCCCACAAGTCGATGACGACCTTCCTCGTCGAGAAGGAGCCCGGCTTCGGAGAGGTCCGGCCCGGCCTCACCATCCCCGGCAAGATCGACAAGATGGGCTACAAGGGTGTCGACACCACCGAGCTCATCATGGATGGCCTGCGGATTCCGGCCGATCGCGTGCTCGGCGGGGTCACCGGACGAGGTTTTTACCAAATGATGGACGGGGTCGAGGTCGGCCGCGTCAATGTCGCCGCGCGTGGCTGCGGTGTCGCTCAGCGTGCGTTCGAACTCGGCGTCCAGTACGCCCAGCAGCGTCACACTTTCGGCAAGCCGATCGCCCAGCACCAGGCGATCCAGTTCAAGCTGGCCGAGATGGCTACCAAGGTCGAGGCCGCTCATGCCATGATGGTGAACGCGGCACGCAAAAAGGACTCCGGGGAACGAAACGACCTCGAAGCAGGGATGGCGAAGTACCTCGCCTCCGAATACTGCAAGGAGGTCGTCGAGGACGCCTTCCGGATCCACGGCGGCTACGGCTTCTCCAAGGAGTACGAGATCGAGCGCCTCTACCGCGAGGCTCCGATGCTGCTGATCGGTGAAGGTACCGCCGAGATCCAGAAAATGATCATCGGGCGCAGGCTGCTCGAAGAGTATCGATTCCAGGGCTGATTGTCCGGGAACGGGGTGTTTTCTTCGAGAAGAAGATCACACCCCGTAGGCACTCCTCGGCTGCCGACTCGGCTTCCTGGCTTACCCAGTTGCGGCGCTTAACCGCTACGATCGCCGGAAAGCCGCCGTCCCCCCTCAAGCGCGGCATCATCCGCTACGAAGGTCATCCATGCCCCACAGCCAAACCTCTGCACCACGCGACAGCCGGGCCGGCGTACGCCTCGCGCGCGGAGCATCGCCGTGGCTTCTCCCGACCGTCGCCACCGCAGCACTCAGCCTGGTCAAGGCCCGCCGCTCCGGCGTCGCCAAGGCCGTCGCCGTACCCGCCACCGCTCTCGCGGCGGGCATGCTGTGGTTCTTCCGCGACCCCGAGCGAGAGATCGCGAAGGGACGGGTCATCTCCCCCGCCGACGGAGTGGTGCAGAGCATCATGCCGTGGAAGGACGGACGGACCCGGGTCGCGATCTTCATGAGCCCGCTCAACGTCCACGTCAACCGCGCCCCTCTCTCGGGCACGGTGACGTCCGTCGAGCACGTCCCGGGCGGCTTCGTTCCCGCTTTCAACAAGGAGAGCGAGAACAACGAGCGCGTCGTCTGGCACTTCGACACCGAGCTCGGTGACATCGAGATGATCCAGATCGCCGGCGCCGTGGCCCGCCGCATCGTTCCTTACCTGCCCCAGGGCACGAAGGTCGAGCAGGGCGACCGCATCGGTCTGATCCGCTTCGGCTCGCGCGTCGACATCTACCTCCCCGAGGGCGTCGAGATCGCGGTCGAGGTGGGTCAGAAGACCGTGGCAGGGGTGACTCGCATTGACCGTGATTGACCCGGAGACCCGGACCGAATGGGTGCCGGAGGCCGATGAGAGCGACGAGGAGGAGATGCCGCTCTCGCTGCGCCTGTCGATAGCGGACACGCTCACCCTCGGCAACGCCACGTGCGGCTTCATGGCGGTGTACTTCACCACCACCGGCATCCTGATCCCGCACCTCACCGGAAGCCAGGAGTCCGGCATGGCCCGCCACAGCGCGGCCACGGCGGTCATCCTGATGCTCTGTGCGGCGGTCTTCGACCTCTTCGACGGCCTGGTGGCGCGCAAGCTGCGCTCCTCGCCGATGGGCGCCGAGCTGGACAACCTCTCGGACCTGATCAGCTTCGGCCTCGCGCCGGCGTACTTCGTCCTCGTCTACGGCATGGTCGCGGACGACGCGCACCAGCGTGTGGCGGCGGTGGGCGCGATCGTGGTCCTGCTGGCGGTGGTCCTGCGACTGGCCCGGTTCTCCTGTGTGACGCCGACGAACGGCATGTTCCAGGGCATGCCCTCCCCCTTCGGCGCGCTCACGGTGGTCTCGATCGTCCTGCTGGAGCTGCCCTTCGTGGCGACCCTGCTGGCGATCATCGGCACCGCGTGGCTGATGGTCAGCCGGGTCGAGTACCCGAAGCCGCGGGGCCGCCTCGCGGTGGCGATGCTCACCTGGATCGTCCTCAGCATGGGCCTCCTCACCGCCTGGGCCTTCGACGCCCCGAGCGGCGAGGTGCTCCTGCAGACCGGCTGTGCCCTTCAGCTGGTCACGGCCGCGGTGATCCCCCTGTTCGCCACGGCCCGCCGGGTGAACAACTTCCGCGACAACCGCCGCGAGGCCCGAGCGGCCCAGCTGCCGTAACCACCCCGCACGACACGACAGGGCCCGAGCTCGCTACCGAGCTCGGGCCCTGTCGTCGTACAGCGACTCCCCGGTCGCCCGTTCCCCGGGAGCCCGTACAGCGACTCCTCGAACGCCCGTTTCGGGTGGTGGGTGGGCAAAGGCCCCGGGGGTCCAGGGGGCGGAGCCCCCTGGGGACGGGACGGGAAGGGGCGGCGGGGGCGAGAAACCCCCGGCCTCAGGACAGGAAGTCCCGCGCGAGCGACTCGGCGACCCGCTCCAGGATCGGCCCCGCGTCAGCGATGCACCGCGAAACGTCCGGCTCGACCTCCGTCAGCGGATAGGCCCGCCGAATCCCGGCCCGCCCCAACGCCTCCGGCGCCAACGCCAACCGCCCGCACACCGCGACAACCTCCTTGCCGGCGGCCCGCGCCGCGGCGGCGACCCCCGCGGGAGCCTTGCCGTGCAGCGTCTGCTCGTCCAGCGACCCCTCACCCGTGATCACCAGCGAGGCCCGCTCCAGCGCAGGCGCGAACCCCAGCACATCGAGCATCACCTCGATACCGGGACGGAACCGCGCCCCGACCAGCAGGGCGCCATAGCCGATGCCCCCGGCCGCCCCCGCCCCCGGCGCCACCGCGAACTCGGCGGCCCGCGCCCCGACGGCGTCCTCCAGCACCTTCGCGAAGTGCCCCAGCGCCTCGTCCAGCGCGCGCACGTCCTCCGGCGAGGCACCCTTCTGCGGCCCGTACACCGCGGGCGCCCCCTTGGGCCCGGTCAGCGGATTGTCGACATCGCTGGCCAGCACCAGTTCCACCTCGGCCAGCCGGGCGTCGAGCCCCGACAGATCGGCCGAGGCCAGCGCGGCGAGCCCGCCGCCCCCCGGCGGCACCGGCTCCCCGGCCGCGTCCAGGAACCGCGCGCCCAGCGCGGCCAGCATCCCGGCCCCGCCGTCCGTGGTCGCGCTGCCGCCCACGCCGAACACGATCGTGCGGGCGCCCGCGTCCAGCGCGGCCCGCAGCAGCTCCCCCGACCCGTACGTGGACGCCGTGAGGGGCGCGAAGACACCCTCCGGCAGCCGCTGGAGCCCGCTCGCCTCGGCCATCTCCACCACGGCCGTGCCCGCGCGCAGCGCGAACGCGGCGGTCACCTCGTCACCGAGCGGTCCCGAGACCCGTACCTCATGGCGTTCGAACCCGGCCGCGACCGCCGCGGCGACCGTCCCGTCACCGCCGTCGGCCACCGGCAGCGCCTCGACCTCGAGATCCGGCACGACCCGGCGCAGTCCCGCGGTCACCCGCTCGGCGACCTGCACCGCCGTCAGCGACCCCTTGAACTTGTCCGCGGCAACGAGCACCCTGCGGGTGCCTTCCAGTGCAGCGTCTGCCACCTTGCAATCCCCTTGCTCTCCGAGCCTTGCGCATGTCAAGGCAGTCGCGCCGCTGTGACCATAACCTCAGGACACCACCCCCGTCATGCCCCCGCCCACAGCGTGGAACCCGCGCCGACGGGCCCGGAACGGGGTAGACCTTCCTGCATGACCACTGTGGGCACCGCCGCGGGCACGCTCGCCGACCGCGTGCACGGCGGCTGGCTGGGCCGGATCGCGGGCAACATGCTCGGCAAGCCGGTGGAGCAGGGCGAGGTGTGGACCCGCGCCCGTATCGACCGCTATCTGGGTGACGCCGACGCGCTGCCGCTCACCGACTACCTCCCCGAGCCCGCGAGCGCCGAGGACGCGGCGGCGCTGCGCCCGGAGTGGCGCCGGTGCGTACGCGGCCGTATCCACGGCAGCTGCCGCGACGACGACGTCGACTACGCGATCCTCGGGCTGCATCTGCTGGAGCGGCACGGCTTCGCGTTCAGCACCGAGCAGGTGGGCGACCTGTGGCTGCTGTCCCTGCCGTACCTCCAGACGTTCACGGCGGAGCGGGCGGCGTACCGCAATCTGGCGAACGGGCTGCGGCCGCCGCTGACGGCGACGTACGACAATCCCTACCAGGACTGGATCGGCGCGCTGATCCGTGCCGACATCCACGGCTGGACCTGTCCCGGCGAGCCGCACCGGGCCGCCGCGCTGGCCCGCCGGGACGCGGTGCTGTCGCACACGGGGAACGGGGTGTACGGCGCGATGTGGGCGGCCGCGCTGATCGCGGCGGCGTTCACCGCCGGGACCGTGCGGGACGCGCTGGAGGAGGCCCTCGCCGTGGTCCCCGGCGGCTGCCGGCTGGCCAGGACCGTTCGCCGGGTGGCCTCGCTGCACGAGAGCGGTCTGAGCTGGGAGCAGACGGTGGCCACGGTCGCCGAGGAGACCGCGGGCCTGGGCTGGATCCACACCGTGCCCAACGCGGCGGTGATCACCGCCGGGCTGCTCTACGGCGACGGCGACTTCACCCGGACCCTCGCGCTGACCGTCCGCGGCGGACTGGACACCGACTCCAACGGCGCCACGGCCGGCTCGGTGGCGGGCGTGCTGACGGGCGCCCGCGGCATCCCGGCGCACTGGACGGACCCGCTGGAGGACACGGTCCGCACGGCGGTGTTCGGCTTCGACGGCGTACGCATCAGTGAGCTGGCGGAACGCACCCTGCGCCTGGCGGAGTCCACCGTCTGAGCGAGGGCCGCGGGCGGCCGTCGGTGCGCCCCCGTGCGCCCGCCGCGGGAGGGTGCGCGCTCGGTACGCTGCCCGGATGACCACTGCTGACTTCGCCGCGTACATCGCGGGCCTGCCCCGTGTTCTCGTCGGTGCCGCCGCCCTGTTCCGGGACGCCGAGGGGCGCGTCCTGCTCGTCGAGCCGAACTACCGCGAGGGCTGGGGCCTGCCGGGCGGCACCGTCGAGTCGGACGAGGGGGAGAGCCCGCGCGAGGGCGCGCGGCGGGAGACGGCCGAGGAGATCGGCCTGGACCGTGAGATCGGACGGCTGCTCGCGGTGGACTGGCCCCGCGGCCCCGGCCGGCCGCCGCTGGTGGCGTACCTCTACGACGGCGGGGTGCTCGGCGAGGACGACCTGAAGGCGATCCGGCTCCAGGAGGACGAGCTGCTGTCCTGGCGGATGGTGGCCCGCGAGGACCTCGCCGGGCTCCTGCCCGGCAACCTCGGCCACCGGGTGCTCACGGCACTGGACGTCGTCGAGTCCGGCGCGGGAACGGCCGAGCTGGAGAACGGCCTCCCGGTCGCCTGAGCCGACAGCCGGCAGCCGGTACGGGTGTCAGCCCTCGACGTCCCGGGGCCGGGCGGTGCGGTCGTGCAGCGCCTCGTCCTGCTCCAGCACCCTGGCCTCGGTGCGGTGACCGCGCTGGATGTAGTCCCGCACCACGAGCTCGACGGCGTCCTGGGGGTTGCCGGCGCCGGAGAGCACCATCGCTTCCACGACGAGCTCGGCGTCCAGGGAGATGCTGATCTTGGCCATGCCCCGGACGCTAGCAGCCGCCTTCCCCGCGCGGCAGGGAAATCGCCTCGCCGCCCGGGGGCACCCCCGCCTACGCTCGGAGCCATGACCAAGCCCCTCGTCGCGATCCTGAGCGGCGCCGGTATCAGCACGGACTCCGGAATCCCCGACTACCGCGGCCCGAACGGGCTGTGGCGCAAGGACCCCGAGGCCGAGAAGCTCGTGACGTACGAGTACTACATGAGCGATCCGGACATCCGGCGGCGCTCCTGGCAGATGCGGCGCCGGGCCGGCACGCTCCTGGCCGAGCCGAACGCCGCGCACCGGGCGGTCGCCGAGCTGGAGCGGTCGGGTGTGCCGGTGCGGGTGATCACCCAGAACGTGGACGGGCTGCACCAGCTGGCCGGGCTGTCCGCCCGCAAGGTCATCGAACTCCACGGCACCGCACGGCAGTTCGTCTGCACCGAGTGCGACGTGCGTGGACCGATGGAGGACGCCCTCGCCCGCCTCGAGGCCGGCGAGGACGACCCGGCCTGTCCGGTCTGCGGCGGCATCCTGAAGACCGCGACCGTCATGTTCGGCCAGAACCTCGACCCCGAGGTCTTCGGCGAAGCCCTCGCCGTCACCAAGGCCTGCCATGTCTTCATCACCGTCGGCACCAGCCTCCAGGTGCAGCCGGCCGCCGCGCTGGCCGGTCTCGCCGTCGACCACGGCGCCCGTCTGATCATCGTCAACGCGGAGCCCACGCCGTACGACGAGATCGCCGACGAGGTCGTACGGGAGCCGATCGGCACGGCGCTGCCGCGACTGCTGCGCACGCTCGGCGCGGGCGGCGACCGGGTCGCCTGATCCGGGCCCGCCCCGGCAGGCCGTCAGGAACGGATGCCGTCGCAGGCGATGTACAGATGGCGGGGGCCGCGCAGTACGGCGTTCTGGCGGTAGGGCGGCGGGTCCTCGACGAGGCGCGGGTTCTCCAGCCTGCGGGCCAGTTCGGAGAGCGCGAGCTGGGTCTCCAGACGGGCGAGCGGGGCGCCGAAGCAGCTGTGGATGCCGCTGCCCAGGCCGAGGTGCTGGATGTCGGGGCGGTCCGGGTCGAAGCGGCCGGGGTCCTTGAAGCGCTGCGGGTCGCGGTTGCCGGAGGCCAGGACCAGCCAGAGGGCCGAGCCCTTGGGGATGGTGACCCCGCGGACCTCGATGTCGGCGAGCGTGGTGCGCTGCGGCACCAGTTGGACCGGCGGCTCGAAGCGCAGCAGTTCCTCGACCAGCGGCACGGCCAGGCGCGGCTCGGTGCGCAGCCGCTGGAGGACGTCGGGGTGCCGCAGCAGGGTGAGCATGCCGTTGGTGATCAGGTTGACGGTGGTCTCGTGCCCGGCGATCAGCAGCAGCGCGGCGGTGCTGAGCAGTTCCATCGTGGTCATCGGGCCGTCCTCGCCCTTGGCCGTGGCCAGTTGGGAGAGCATGTCCTCGCCCGGGTTCCTGCGGCGCTCCTCGATCAGGCCGGCCAGGTACATGCCCAGCTGCATCCGGGCGTCGTGCGCGCCCTTGCCCCGTTCGGCGGGGTCGGCGTCCGGGTCGGGGTCCAGGCTCGCGGCGAGGGTGTCCGCCCAGACGTGGAAGCGGGCCTCGTCCTCGCGGGGAATGCCGAGCAGCCGGCAGATCACGGTCACCGGGAACGGGTACGAGAACTGCTCGACCAGGTCGATCCGGCCCGGGTCGCCGATGCCGTCGATCAGACCGGTGACGATGTCGTGCAGTTCCGGGCGCATCCCGTCGACACGGCGGGGCGAGTGCGGCGGGCCGAACGGCCGGTTCGTCATCCGGCGCAGCCGGTCGTGTTCCGGCGGGTCGAGCTTCAGGAAGCCCGGCGGCAGCGCGCCACCCTCCTCGGGGGACTCCCCGGCCAGCGGGTCGGGGGCGTGCGAGGCGAGGTTGCGGGCGTCGGAGCTGATCCGGGGATCGTGCAGCAGGCTGCGGATCTCGTAGTACGTGCTGACCACGTACGGCCCGTCGTCCTCGTGGTGGACCGGTGTCTTCCGGAGCTCCTCGTAGATCGGGTACGGATCGGCCCGGTTGGCGTAGTCCAGGATCTGGTGCAGCAGGGTGTGCGTCATGGCGGGTCCTCGTGGCCGTTCGGGTCAGTGCGCGGGCGTGAACGTCATCCGGCGGTCGGCCGGCGAGTATCCGCTGAGGGTCACGGTGGGGCCGTGGGTGGGGACCGAGGGGTCGGGGAAGTCCGCGTCCAGCGGCCGCTGCCCCTCCGGGCGCCGGTCCACCGTGGCGAACGGCGGCGGGAACGGCGCGGTGGACTCGATCAGCTCCTGGTAGAACGGCAGCCAGCGGGCCTGGTCGAAGGCGACGGCGCCGATGACGCGCCCCTGGTAGCCGTAGACGCCGATGAACCGGCGGTCCGCGAGCGAGCCCTGCGCGATGAGGATCTCGGTGCCCAGCGACGGCACGCCGACCGACTTGATGTTGATCCCGAACTGCGAGGACCAGAAGGCGGGCACCTCCATGTGCGGCACGCGTCCGGGGCTCTCGCTCAGCATGTTGTGCGCGGCGATCTCCGCCTGGGCGACGGCGTTGCCCCAGTGCTCCAGGGACAGGAACTGGTAGCCGAACAGGGGGTGTGGGCAGCGGGCGACGTCGCCGGCCGCGTAGATGTCGTCGGTGACGATCCCCCGGATGTCGAAGGCACGGCAGCCCGCGTCACAGGCGATGCCACGGGGGCCGGCCCCGAGGCCGGATCCGGCCAGCCATTCGGTGTTGCGCAGGGCGCCGAGCGAGACGACCACCACGTCGGTCTCCACGGTGGAGCCGTCGGACAGCTGCGCGGCGCGCACCCGTCCCGCCGCGTCGCCCTCCAGCGCGGTCACCATGATCCCGCACCGCAGGTCCACGCCGTGCTCGCGGTGCAGCTCGGCGGCGACCGCGCCGACGACCCCGCCGAGCGCGCCGACCAGGGGCGCGGCGCCGCGTTCGGCGACGGTCACGGGCAGGCCGCGCTCGCGGCAGGCGGAGGCGATCTCCGAGCCGGTGAACCCGGCCCCGATGACGAGCACCCGCCGGGGTCCCTCGTCCAGCCGCCGGGCGAGCGCGGCGCTGTCGTCGCGGGTGCGCAGCACGAAGACGCCGTCGAGTTCGGCCTCGGCCTCGTGCGGCCACGGCCGTGCCCGCACGCCGGTGGCGATCAGCAGCCGGTCGTAGGGCACCTCGTCGTCGTCGGCCAGCCGCACCCGCCGGGCCGTCATGTCCAGCCCGGTGGCCGCGACACCCAGCCGCCAGGTCGCGTCGACGGACCGGAGCCTCGGCAGCGCGGTGCGCTCGGCCCGCGCCCTGCCCAGCAGCACCTGTTTGGACAGCGGCGGGCGGTCGTACGGTTCGTACGGCTCGTCGCCGATCAGGGTCAGTGAGCCCTCGAAGCCCTTGGCCCGCAGGGTCTCGGCGGCGCGCAGGCCGGCCAGCGAGGCGCCGACGACGACGATGCGGCCCTCGCGCCGGAGACGTTCCAGGGTGGCGTCAGCGGCCATCGGACACCGCCTCGGCCGGTACGTCCACGGCGTCGACCAGGATCGCCTGGACGGGGCAGGCCGCGGCGGCCTGGGCGAGCTTGTCGCGCTGCGCCTCGTCGGCGTCCGGGTCGTACAGCAGCGCCTCGTCGCCGTGCATGACGAAGAGGTCGGGGGCGAGGAACGCGCACTGCGCGTACCCCTGACAGCGGTTCAGATCGACGGCAATCCTGACCACGGGATCGGTCCTCTCCAGGGGCCCGGTCTTTCCTCGTGACCACTCTCGGTGGCCTGCCCGGATGCGGCGACGAGGGGGAGACCGTTCGAGTGACGGTTCCGGCCTGATCAGGCCGGGGCGGCGGGGCGTGCCGCGGGGGGACGCCTGCCCCGCAGGATGTTCAGGCTCAGCACCAGCGCCCAGGCCGGGAAGATCAGTTCGGACCAGGGCACGTTGGCGCCGATCACCAGCAGCGTCAGGCCCGCCAGATAGCCGAACACGACCAGCGGACGCGGAAGCACGCCGAGCCTGCGGCCGATGGTCGAGGTCGTGATGATGAACACCGCCGCCATCCGCATCGCGTACGTGGTCAGCAGGGTGTAGGCGAGGTACCGGCCGAAGCCTGAGCTCTGCTGGTTCTCCTCCAGCACACTCCCGGCCGCCGCGGCGGCGGCGAACAGGGTCGCGACGAAGACCAGGCCGCTGCCCAGGAACACGGTGGAGACGAAGCGGTCCTCGCCCGCGCCCGCCTGCTCGCGCAGGGCGCCCATGAACCACAGGAACGCGATCCCTGCGAACGGCAGCAGGGCCAGTGCCGTACGCACGGCGCCGCGTTGCCCCGGATCGGCGACGTCCTCGCCGTCGGCGCCGCCTGGCAGGGCGGTCCGCACGAGCACGATCACCGCGGCCATCAGCAGCGCGAACACCACCCCGGCCACTCCGGCGGCCCAGACGGTCGCGAGGCGCTCGTGCTTGCGCACCATGGTCTCCCTGACGGTGAACCGCCCGGGCGCCGCGCCGCCGCACTGTCGCGCGGCGAGCGTCCCGGGCCGAGGGTGCCCGCCCCGGGGCGGACGGTGACCGCCCCGGCCGGGGCGGGGACACGGCCGCGCCGGGGCGCGGGGTCGGGCGGGGTTGGAGGAGGGTCGGGTCGGGGGCGACGCCCCGAACGTCCTCGGCGGCGGCCCAGAGCCACGGCCGGGCTGTCTCGGCCGGTGCCGCGAGCCTCATGGCCGTCCCGGGCCGGAACGGCCGGGACCCGGCGCTCGCGGCCACGTCCCGGTATCCGCCCGGCGGATACCGTCCCCGGCCGGGCCAGCGACCCGGCGCCCTCGGCCTCCACGGCCGGAGGCGGAGGCCGGTACCGGGACCCCCGAACCCGGTCCGCGCCGGAGCCTGATGCGGGACCGAGTGGGAACCGGGCCCGGCTTTGGTCGAGCCCAGCGGGCTCCGGCCGAAGCCCGAATCGGGCCGTAGGCGACGCAGGCCCGTGCCGCGGCCGGAACCGGGCCCGAGCCCAGAACAAGCACCGGAGCCACGGCCCGATCCGGCACGAAGCCAGAGCCTTGACCGGGCTGCCCCGAGGCCGGGGCAGGGCCGAGGCCGAGCCGGGGCCCTGCCCTAGGTCGCAGCCGAAGCGGGGCCCCGGGGCGGCCGAGTCAGGGGCAGCGCGCCCCTGGTGGGCGGCTCGGTGTCAGCCGAGGATGCGGCGCTTCTGTTCCGCGAACTCCGCTTCGCTGAGCAGGCCCTGTTCCTTCAGTTCGCCCAGCTTCTTGATCTGGTCGAGCTTGCTCGACATGTCGTCCGGCTGGGCGGCCGGCGGCGGTTCGGCGGGTTGCTGCTGCTGGTAGGTCTGCTGCTGCTCGTAGCTCTGCTGCGCCCAGCGGCCGGCCTGGCGGCGCGATACACGGTTGGACACCGCCGTGGCGGTGCCGGCGACGACTGCGGTGCGCGCGACACCGCGAAGCAGTCCGGGCATGTCCCCTCATCTCCCAAGGGTGTGCGTCGGTCAGGCTGCAGTGGGTCCGGCCCCGGGCGGGGTCTCCTCGACGGCTTCCAGCGAGGCCAGCAGTGCCTGGACCGGGATACGCCCGCCGGCCACCAGCTGGGCCCCGCCGCGCCGCAGGGCACGGGCCAGGGGCGCCGCCCACAGGTTCTCGTAGACGAGGAGCGCCGCGGAGTTGCCCGGCGCGAGCACGGCTCCCGCCTCGTCGAGGTCGTCCTGGCCCATGAGGCCGGAGGAGGCTCCCTCGAAGACGGACAGGTCCACCTCGTCACCGAGGTCGGTCAGCTCCACGACGGCGACCGAGCCGTCCTCGTCCTTGCGGACGAAGAGGAGGTCGAGGACGCGGATGATGCCGCGATCGACCAGATCGACGAGCAGCGGCAGCCCCTCGCCGGTCATCCGGTTGCCGGGGAACTCGACGACCAGGTAGTCGACGGGCCCCATCTCCTCCACGTCGTCACTCATGGCGACTCCTCACAGGCGAACGGCACGGGGGTACCGCCATCGGCGCCCGGCCTCATTCCACCACCGCGCCGCAGGGGCCGCATTTCGTGCGGAGCCGGGCACCCGGAGCGTGTTACGGGAGGGACGCCTGTGCCGCCGCGCCCGGTACGCCCCGCAGGCCGCCCTGGACCGGTACGCCCCACGGGCCCTGGACGAGTCGTTCCGAAGTGATCGTGATCAGCTTGTCGATGGGCCGAGGGGCCATTCGACGGCCTGCTGCTGGCCCGTGGAGAAGCACGCCTCCTGCGCCAAGGCGGGCTTTGCATCCCTCGAGAAGCCGGCGCAGTAGATGACGCTCGCCGCATAATGGAGGCCGGAGCTGGTACTGCTTGTCCCGGGCCGCTCACGGCAGCTGCCGAATCCCTCCCCGGGGTTCAACTCAGCTGGTCGCGCACGAGATCAAGGAATGCCTGTCGGCTCGGATGTATGTGCGCCCAGACCTTCTCATCCTGTGGCTCTCCCGGGTCTTCGGGGCCCTTCCTGATCACCTCCTGTACTGCCCACGCGAGGCTGCGTGCCGCTTCGCTGACCTCGGACGTACACAGTACGTGGATCGTCTTCTGCATCACCCACACCCTGTCAAGGACCTGCCTTGCCCGGGCCATCCACTGCTCGTCAGCCAGGTTGTGGTGATACCGATCCACCGCGACTCGTTCAGCTTCCTGCACCGCAGAGAGAAATTCGATGAGGTGAGTGAGACGCTCGTTGCGGCGCGCCTCGGCAAGTTCACGAACACTGCGGCGCGCCTCGCCGCGTTCCAAGGCGCGTCCTGCCGAGCGCTGGGCCAGCATCGACATGAGCCCGCCGAGCAGGACGCCGATGAGCGGCGCAAGCGTTGTCCACACAACGTCCGACTATGACACACCGATGGGCGGCCAAGATCGTTCTGTGACGAATGACCTGGACGCCCTGCTCACCGCACTGTATGTGAAGATCGACGACGGATCACGGACAGCAGATGGCTGGGACGCCCTCCCCGGCTGACTGATTCCGAGCTCGTCCGCCTCGCCGTCGCCCAGGCGATGCTGGGCTTCACCTCGGAGTCCAGGTGGCTGCGGTTCGTCGGCTCCCGCCTCGGCGAGATGTTCCCCTTCGTGCCGAAGCAGCCGGGCTGGAACAAGCGGCTGCGGGCTGCGCTGCCGCTGGTCAAACGGGCCATACGGCTCCTTGCGACGGACACCGACTTCTGGTTCGACAACCACTGGATCACCGACTCCACCCCAGTCGAGTGCGGCCGGTCACGCCCCACCGTGAAGCGGTCGGACCTGGCAGGCTGGGCCGGATACGGGTACTGCGCCAGCCATTCCCGATTCTTCGGGGGCCAGCGGCCATACCTGGTGTGCACCCCAACCGGTATGGCGATCTTGTGGTCCCTTGCGAACCCGAAGCTGGACGAGCGCGAGGTGCTGACCGCGATGTTGGATCGTGAGCCGGACACAGTCACCGACCGCCCCGGCCTGCTGGTGATCACGGACAAGGGCTGCGCCTCCAAGGAATTCGAGACCGATCTGGCCAGGCGCGGGGCAGAGCTGTTGCGGCCCTCGTTCGAGCGGGAGAAACGCCGCAAGGGCGAGTCACTGCTGAAATCGGTGCGGCAACTGATCGAGTCGGTGAACGACACCCTCAAAGGCCGGCTCGACCTGGAACAACACGGCGGCCGGACCTTTGAGGGCGTCGCCGTCCGCGTCGCCCGACGCGTCCTCGCGCTGGCCGCAGCAATCTGGCACAACCACAAGACCGGACAGCCGATCACACGGTCCCTGATCGCCTACGACCACTGATCACTTCGGAATGACTCGTCTAGAAGAGCCCCGCCCCTCGCTCGAAGTCCAGCAGCCGCTGCTTGCGGGCGATGCCGCCGCCGTATCCGGTGAGGCTGCCGTCGGCGCCCACCACGCGGTGGCAGGGGACGATGATGCTGACCGGGTTCTTGCCGTTGGCCAGGCCGACCGCGCGGGAGGCGTTGGGCTTGCCGAGGGCGTCGGCGAGCCCGCCGTAGCTGCGGGTCTCGCCGTAGGGGATGCGGACGAGCTGCTCCCAGACCGAGCGCTGGAACGGGGTTCCGTGCAGGCGCAGTTCGAGGCTGAACTCCTTCAACTCGCCCGCGAAGTAGGCCTGGAGCTGCTCCTCCGCCTCCGCGAAGAGGGTGTCGTCGAAGGTGCCGAAGGTGTCCTCGGCGGGGCGGTGGCGCTGGTCGGTCATGTAGAGGCCGCACAGGACACCGTCGTCGGCGACGAGGGTGAGCAGGCCGTAGGGGCTGTCGATGACGGAGTGCTGCTTCATGGTGAACGTCCTCATACGGGCAGGAAGTTGATCGGGTGGCTGTCGGTCGCCCACAGGTACTGGACGGCGTAGGCCCGCCAGGGGCGCCAGGCCGCCGCGGCGGCGGTGAGGGCGGCCGGGGTGGAGGGCAGGCCCAGTTCCCGGGCGGCACGGCGCATGCCGAGGTCGGTGGGCAGGAAGGCGTCCGGGTCGCCGAGGGCGCGCATGGCGATGACGTCGACGGTCCAGGGGCCGAAGCCGGGCAGTTCGAGGAGCCGGGCGCGGGCCTCGGCCCAGTCGCTCTCCACACCGAGGTGGAGCGCGCCGTCGGCGAGCCGCCCGACCAGGGTGGTGAACGTGGTGCGGCGGGTGCGGGGCATCGCCAGGGTCCCGGGGTCGACCGAGGCCAGCGCCGCCGGGGTGGGGAACAGGTGGGTCAGGCCGCCCTCGGGGTCCTCGACCGGGTCGCCGTGGGCGGCGACCAGGCGCGCGGCGTGGGTGCGGGCGGCGGCGGTGGAGACCTGCTGGCCGAGGACCGCGCGGACGGCGAACTCGGCCTCGTCCACGGTGCGCGGCACCCGGCGGCCGGGCGCCTTGTCGACCAGCGGCCGGAGCACCGGGTCGGCGCGCAACTGGCCGTCCACGGCGGCCGGGTCGGCGTCCAGGTCGAGCATGCGGCGGCAGCGGCTGATGGCCACGGGCAGGTCGCGCAGATCGCTGAGGGAGAGCCGGCAGCCGATGTGGTCCGGCTTCGGGGTGAGCGCCACGACGCCGTGTCCGTACGGCAGGCGCAGGGTGCGGCGGTAGGCGCCGTCGCGCCACTCCTCGACGCCGGGTACGGCGGTCGCGGCGAGGTGGCCGAAGAGGTTGTCGGGGTTGAGCGGGGCGCGGAACGGCAGGCGCAGGGTGAGCGCGCCGTTCTGGGCGCCGGTGCGGGGCGCGCGGTCGCGCAGCAGGCTCGGGGTGAGGGCGTAGACCTCGCGGACGGTGTCGTTGAAGGTGCGGATCGAGGAGAACCCGGCGGCGAACGCGACCTCCGCCATGGGCAGTCGGGTGGTCTCGATCAGCAGGCGGGCGGTCTGGGCGCGCTGGGCGCGGGCCAGGGCGAGCGGGCCCGCGCCCAGCTCGGCCAGGAGCTGGCGTTCGATCTGCCGGGCGCTGTAGCCGAGCCGGGCGGCGAGGCCGGGGACGCCGTCGCGGTCGACCGTGCCGTCCGCGATGAGCCGCATGGCGCGGGCCACCAGGTCGGCCCGGCGGTTCCACTCGGGCGAGCCGGGGGTGGTGTCGGGGCGGCAGCGCTTGCAGGCCCGGAAACCGGACTGCTGGCAGGCGGCCGCACTCGGGTAGAACACCATGTTCTCCGGCTTGGGCGGTACCACGGGGCAGCTCGGCCGACAGTAGATCCCGGTGGTGCGGACCGCGGTGTAGAACCATCCGTCGAACCGCGCGTCCTTGCCCTGGACCGCGCGCACGCAGCTCTCCCGGTCGGTGTGCATCGCCTTCTGCATGCGTCCAGCATCCCGGACGCGCGCCCGCGGGGCTGGCGAGAATCCGACATCAACCCCGCCTGTCCTGGGCCTGCCATGCGCCCTGGAGGGCCGTCGCTGCGTGCGCCCGACACAGGCCGCCCGGGCCCCCGCCACGGCCCGCCGCGCGCCGCACCCTCAGCCCGCCACCCAGGCGGTCGCCTCCGCGCGTCGCGCCGACGGGAAGGTCCTCGTCTCCCCCGGCGTCATCCAGCCGAACATCGCGGTGAGATGGGTCATCCACTCGATGTCGGTGACCAGCGCGATGCGCTTCCACGAGCGCAGGTGCTCGACGCCGACCTTGAGGTCCTCCCAGACCGCGCCGCCGGTCATGCCGTCGAAGTCGTCGACGACGAGCAGGAACCGTACCTCGCCCCCGGTCGCGGCCTCGGTGAGCGCGGGCAGGACCGCGTCGCGGTAGTCCTCCGCGGAGATCGTCCCGGACGCCTCGAAGCCGATGACCCCGTCCGGCATGCCGCCGAGTCTGCTGATCATCCGCGCCTCACCCCGCGTGTTCCATTCGGCTGGCCAGGGCCCAGATGACGAACACGTCGATCGCCATCATGATCATGGACCAGACCGGCGCGTACGGCAGGAACAGGAACTGGGCGACGAGGCTGAGCGCGGCGAAGAAGATGCCCACGGGCCGGGCCCAGACGGCGTCCTTCAGCAGGCCGCCGCCCGTGATCGCGACGAGGACGCCCAGGACGATGTGGATCCAGCCCCAGCCGGTGAGGTCCAGCTCGTAGACGTAGGAGCCGATCCGGCCGTACACGTCGTCGTCGGCGACGGCCGCGATGCCCTGGAGGACGGCGAGGACGCCGTTGCAGAGCATCAGGACGCCCGCGAAGAGGACTCCGCCGGAGACCCAGGGGGTGCGCTCGCCGGGGCCGGCGGACGGCCGCTCCCGCTTCGGCGCGGTCCAGGCGGAGCCGACCTCGCCCTCCGGCTCGCCGCCGGGCTGTGCCGTCTGTCCGCTCATGACGCGACGCCTTCCCTGGTCCCCTCTTCCCGGGTCCCGTCAGCCGGTCCGCTCGCCGGGCCCGGTCCGCCCTTGTCGTCCGCCTCACCCGGCCCGCCGCCGTCGCCCGGGGTGCCCGGGCCGGCGGCCTCGTCCTCGGCCAGGAAGTCGACGACGGTCAGCGCGAACAGCAGGCCCAGCGCCAGGCCGAAGATGACCCAGCCCGTCGGGTACGACCACAGGACGAAGGCGAGCACGGCCGCCGCGACGAGGATCCAGGTGATCCAGGTGCGGTAGCGGTGCACGAACGGGCCCACGGGGCCGGTGCGCATGCCCAGCCGGTCGGCGCTGGAGCGGACCGCGCGGATCCCGGAGTGCCACATGCTCCGCAGCCCGGTCGCCCAGCGGCCCGGCCCGGACAGCCACGCGGCGAGCGCGACCACGATGCCCAGCGTCACCACCATCCGCACCGCCGCCCGCAGATAGCGGATCAGCGTGTCGTACACCGATCCGGCGGCCGGCTGGTTCACTCCGGACGGCAGGGCGTCGAGGTACACGCCCCGGAAGACCGTGAGGGCGATGCCGAGCACCAGTGCCGCGAAGGCGAAGCACAGGGCCGCGGCGACCAGGACCTTGCGGCGGTGGGTGGAGAGGAAGACGCCGGCGGCGACCAGCAGGACCGAGATGACCGGCAGCCAGAAGCCGAGCAGCTGGAGCAGCCGGAAGTAGGTCTTGATGTCGCCGATGTCGTCGGACTTCACGACGGTGATGTTGGTGTGGATCTCGGGGATCTTCGAGGCGACGGTGAGGCCCGAGTCGACCAGTCGCTGTTTGACCTGTTCCACGACGGGTCCGAGGTCCACGGTGACCGTGTCGTTGGTGAGCTTCACGGTGCCGTCCCCGCCGCCGGTCAGCGCCTCGTCCACGGCTCCGTGGATACGGCGGTTGGCCTCGGTCCAGATCCGTTCGAAGGCGTCGGAGGCGACGACCGCCTCGGCCTTGTCGTGCACGAAGCTCTTGACCGCGCTCTCCAGCGAGTCGCCGACCTTGCCGAGGGCCTTGTCGACCAGCGGCCGGTCCGGCGGAGCCACGTCCGACAGCAGGGCGGGCAGGTCCAGGTACTTCATCACCGCGTCGGTGACCCGGTTCGCCGCCGCGTTCTGCACGTCCTTGTCGGAGGCGAGCGGGGCGACGGTGTCGACGTAGCGGTCGGTGTCCCCGACGATGCTGGATGTCCAGGCCGCGACCAGGCTCAGCGGGGCGAGGACACAGCCGAGGAAGATGAGCACCACGGAGAAGAAGGCCCGCACGCGGTGGTGCTGCGGGGGTACCCGCTCGGCCTCCAGCGCCGCGATACGGGCGTGCAGACGATCCAGTTCGCTCTCGCCGCGGCCCTGCGGGGCCTCGCCGTCCGCCATGGCGGCTCCCTCCTGTGCGCCGGAGTGCATCCGACGCAAGAAGGACAACCCGCCGGGGCGGCGGCGGCGAGCGCTGCGGGGCCGTTCGGGTGAACGGCCCCGCCCCCGTCTCACATGTTGATCATGTGTCCCGCGAGGCCGTGGACGGCCTCCTTGACGGCCTCGCCCAGGGTCGGGTGGGCGTGCACGTTGCGGGCGACCTCGTGGACGGTGAGGTCCCACTGCTGGGCCAGGGTCAGCTCCGGCAGCAGCTCGGTGACGTCGGGGCCGATGAGGTGGCCGCCGATCAGCTCGCCGTACTTCGCGTCGCTGATCAGCTTGACGAAGCCGGTGGTGTCGCCGAGGCCGTGCGACTTGCCGTTCGCGGTGAAGGGGAACTTGGCGACCTTCACGTCGTAGCCGAGTTCCCGGGCCTGGGCCTCGGTGTAGCCGAAGCTGGCGATCTGCGGCTGGCAGTAGGTGGCGCGCGGGATCATCGCGTAGTCGAGTTCCATCGTCTCGGCGCCCGCGAGGGTCTCGGCGGCGATCACGCCCATGGCCTCGGCGGTGTGCGCGAGCATCAGTTTGGCGGTCACGTCACCGATGGCGTAGATGTGCGGCACGGACGTACGGCAGCGGCCGTCCACGTCGATCGCGCCGCGGTCGGTGAGGCGTACACCGGTCTTGTCCAGGCCGAAGCCCTCCACGTTCGGTGCGAAACCGATCGCCTGGAGCACCTTGTCGGCCTCCAGCACCTGCTGGGCGCCGTCCTTGCCGGTGACCGTGACGCGCACCGTGGGGCCGGACTCGTCGATGGCGTCCACGCGGGTGGAGGTCAGCACGTCGATGCCCAGCTTGCGGTACTGCTTGGCCAGTTCGGCGGAGACCTCGGCGTCCTCCAGCGGGGCCATGCGGTCCAGGAACTCGACGACGGTGACCTTCACGCCGTAGTTGTGCAGGACGTAGGCGAACTCGATGCCGATCGCGCCCGCGCCCGCGATCACGATCGACTCCGGCAGGTCGTCGGCGAGGATCTGCTCCTCGTACGTCACCACGCGCGCGCTGCGCTTGGTGCCCGGCAGCAGCTTCGGGGTGGCGCCGGTGGCGATGATGCAGTCGGTGAAGCCGATGGTGCGGGTGTCGCCGTCGTAGCCCGCCACCTGGAGGGTGTTCGCGTCGAGGAAGGTGCCCCGGCCGTCGAACTCCTTGATCTTGTTCTTCTTCATCAGGTAGTGGACGCCCTTGACCCGGCCGTCCGCGACCTTGCGGCTGCGCCGGAACGCCTCGCCGTAGTCGAAGGAGACCGTGCCGTCCACCTTGATGCCGAAGGTCTTCGCCTCGCGGGTGACGATGTGCGCCAGTTCGGCGTTGCGCAGCAGGGCCTTGGTGGGGATGCAGCCGACGTTCAGACAGACGCCTCCCCAGTACTTCTCCTCCACGACGGCGACCGTCTTCCCGAGCTGGGCGGCGCGCACGGCGGCGACGTACCCGCCGGGGCCCGCTCCGAGTACGACGACGTCGAAGTGCTCGTCCTGCTCGTTCATGGTGGTCCTCTTCGGTGAAGTGGGAGCGGGGTGACCGCTCGGTGAGGTGAGAGCGGGGTGACCGCCTGGTGCGCCTCAGATTGTTTCGTCCGGCCCCGCTCACCGCCACACAGCTCCACCAAAGGTGATCACCCTCTCAGTGGTTGGGGACCGCCCGGCTGATGTCCGCCAGGGCGGACCGCGGGTCGTCGGCGGCGGCCAGATCGCCGAGCGTGACCATGCCGACCGGGCAGCCGCCGTGCTCGACGACGGGCAGCCGGCGCACGGAGTGCAGCCGCATCAGCTCGGCGGCGCGGTCGGTGCTGTCCTCGGGCGACAGCGTCACCACCGGCGGCCGGGTGCACACCGAGCCGACCGTGGTGACCTGCGGATCACGGCCCTCCGCGACGACCCGGACGGCGATGTCCCGGTCCGTCAGCACACCGAACAGGTCGCAGTCGTAGGCCACCAGCACATCGCCGATGTCCTGCTCGCTCATCAGCCGTGCGGCCCGTGCGACCGTGGTCATCGGTTCGACGGCCGCGGTGCCGGGCGACATCACGTCACGTATCTGCCGGGACATGGGCACCTCCTGGGTGGAGGGGGGCGTCGCCTTCCATTGTCGCCCGTTCCGCCGATGGCGCAGTTCCTCGGTGTGGGACCCTTTCCGTTCATGATCCACCAGCTGGTGCGGACGCCTGGGGCGTTCGTCCCCGCCGTCCACCGGGAGCATCTGTGACCAGCGCGGCCGTCCCCGCCCTTCTCTCGGACGTGGTCCGTTCCGCCGGCCGCTTCCTCGCGACCGCCGCCCGGCTCGACGAGGAGCGGCTGCGCGCCCCGTCCGCCCTCGCGGGCTGGAGCCGCGCCCACGTCCTCGCGCACGTGGCCCGCGGCGCCGACGCGTACGTCCGTCTGCTGGACGGGGCGGAGAGCGGCGGCTCCGGCAGACGGGCGGACGCCACGGCCCTCGCCGAGGCGATGGCGAGCGCGGTCGCGCTGCCCGCCGACGAGCTGCTGGCCGATCTGCGCACGAGCCTGGACCGCTTCGTCGTCCGGGCGCGGACGCTGCCGGAGCCCGCCTGGGAGGCTCTGGTCACCGCGCTGGCGGGCTGGCGGCACCCCGCCTGGTTCACCCTGCACCGCTGCCGGCGCGAGCTGGAGACGCATCACGCCGACCTCGACGCCGGTTACGGCAGCGCGGACTGGCCCGCCTCCTACGTCACCTGGGCGCTGGACGACACCCTGCGGTCCCTCGCCGCCCGCGGCTTCGCCCTGGGCACCGTCGAGGCGACCGACCTCGGCCGCACCTGGCGGATCTCCCCGCACGGCCCGAGTCCGGCCGCACCGGGCCACGTCCTCCTGGCCTGGCTCGGCGGGCGTGCCCCGGCGTCCGGCGTCCACCCGGCCCCGCTGCCGAAGCCGCCGGGCTGGCCGCTGCCGCCCGTGCCGGGGTGGTGACGGGGATCTGCCGGACTGACCCTGGGGCGTGTTGAGCGGGTCTCAACCGGCTTGTGTCGCGAAGGCGTTGTACGCCTGCTCGTCGAACAGCACGAAGCGGACCTCGCCGACGGAAGTGTCCGTGCCGCGGACCGTCTCGAGCGCGATGCGGGCCGCGTCATCGAGGGGCCAGCCGTAGACGCCGGCGGAGACTGCGGGGAAGGCGACGGTGCGGGCGCCGAGTTCGTCGGCGACGCGGAGGGACTCGCGGTAGCAGGACGCGAGGAGGGCCGAGCGGTCCTCCTCGCGGCTGAACACGGGGCCGACGGTGTGGATGACCCACCGGGCGTCCAGCTCGCCGGCGGTCGTCGCGACGGCCTGGCCGGTGGGCAGGCCCTTGCCGTAGTGGCCGGCGCGCAGGCGGCGGCAGTCCTCCAGTACGGCGGGGCCGCCGCGGCGGTGGATGGCGCCGTCGACACCTCCGCCGCCGAGCAGGGAGGAGTTGGCGGCGTTGACGATCGCGTCGACGGTCTGGTCGGTGATGTCGCCCTGGACGAGCTCGATGGTGGTCATGGTGGCCTTCTCCTGGTGTGTTCCGGCCGGTCGGGGGGGGTCCCTCACGCCTGACGGAGCCGTCTCCAGACCGCCTTCGCGGCGTTGTGCCCGGACATGCCGTGCACGCCGGGGCCGGGCGGGGTGGCCGAGGAGCAGATGAAGACGGCCGGGTGCGGGGTGCTGTACGGCCACAGGGAGGGGCGGGGGCGCAGCAGTGACTGGAGGCCGGTGAACGCGCCGGTGGCGATGTCGCCGCCGACGTAGTTGGCGTTGCGGGCGGCGAGTTCGGGCGGGCCGGCGACCGCGCGGGCGAGGACGCGGTCGCGGAAGCCCGGGGCGAAACGCTCCAGTTGGCGTTCCATGGCGTCCGTGAGGTCGCCCTTCCAGCCGTTGGGCACATGGCAGTACGCCCAGAAGACGTGCTTGCCCGCCGGGGCGCGGGTGGGGTCGACGACTCCGGGCTGCACGGTGATCAGGAACGGCACCTCGGGCGCCCGTCCCTCGCGGGCGGCGGCGTGCAGGGCGGTGTCGATCTCGGTGGCGCTCGCGCCGACCTGGACCGTGGTGGCGGCGCGGGCCTCGGGCGCGGTCCACGGCACCGGGCCGTCCAGGGCGTAGTCGATCTTGAAGACGGCGGCGCCGTAGCGGTAGTGGTCGTAGCGGTCGCCGAGGCCCGCGATCCGGGCGAGGGCGGTGGGCGAGGTGTCGAAGACGTAGGCGCGCGCGGGCGGCAGGTCGTCGAGCCGCTTGACCTCGTAGTCCGTGTGGATCGTGCCGCCGTGGGCGCGCAGCAGGGAGGCCAGCGCGTCGGAGATCGCCTGTGAGCCGCCCTCGGCGACGGGCCAGCCGCGGGCGTGCGCGGCGAGCGCGAAGACGAGGCCGACCGCGCCGGTCGCGAGGCCGTTCAGCGGGGCGATGACATGGGCGACCAGGCCCGCGATCAGGGCCTTGGCGCGCTCGTCCCGGAAGCGGCGGGTCAGCCAGGTGGACGGCGGCAGGCCCAGCAGTCCGAAGCGGGCGAGGGTGACCGGGTCGCGGGGCAGCGCGGTCAGCGGCAGGGACATGAAGTCGCGCACCAGGGTGTCCCAGTGCGGCAGGAACGGCTCGACCAGCCGGCGGTAGGCGCCGGCGTCACGCGGGCCGAACGAGGCGGCGGTCTCGGCGACGGACCGGGCGAGGACCGCGGCGCTGCCGTCGGGGAAGGGGTGCGCCATGGGCAGCTCGGAGTGCAGCCAGCGCAGCCCGTGCTCCTCCAGCGGCAGGGCGCGGAACGCCGGTGAGCTGATACCCAGCGGGTGTGCGGCCGAGCACGGATCGTGGCGGAAGCCGGGCAGGGTCAGTTCCTCGGTGCGGGCGCCCCCGCCGACGGTGTCGCGTGCTTCGAACAGGGCCACGGAGAAGCCGCGGCGAGCCAGCTCGACGGCGGCCGTGAGCCCGTTCGGCCCCGCACCCACCACGACGGCATCGAACATGGACGGCACCTTCTGACCCCTTCGTCAGCGGACGGCCTTTCTGGGGTTCAGGATATGCCGCGGTGCTGACAACACCTGTGCCCAGGGCGCCCCGTGCATGTCCGGTGCAGACTCCGTGGATCGCGACGGTCTCAGGAGCCGGAGGTTCCGCTTGACGCGGCGATACCGGCCCGGCCCTCGGCGTCCGGCCGGGTGCCGGACGCGTGGGCCGGGCCGTCCCTCGTCAGGCCGTGCCCGCCAGCAGGTCGCGCACGGTCCGGGCCGTCGCGGCGTCCCGGGCGGCCGTGAAGGGCAGGGTGTTGCCGCCCGTGACGCGGAAGGGCTCGCCGGTCAGCGTGAGGTGGGCGCCGCCCGCCTCCTCGACCAGCAGCAGGCCCGCCGCGTGGTCCCAGGCCGCTTCCCAGGAGAAGGCGATGGCGTCCAACTCGCCGCGTGCGAGAGCGAGATACTCCAGGCCCGCGGAGCCGCACGCGCGCGGGGCGGTACTGGCGGCCCACACCCCGAGCAGGGCCCGCTTCTGCTCGTCCGTCGTGTAGTCCGGGTGCGAGGTGGCTATGCGCAGCGGGCTGCCCGCCGCGGGCGGTCCGGGGAGCAGCCGCTCCCCGTCGAGGTACGCGCCCCGGCCCCTTACGGCGGTGGCGAGTTGGTCGCGGGCCGGGGCGTACGTCCAGGAGGCGAGCAGGACGCCGTGCCGGGCGAGGGCGACCAGGGTGCAGAAGCCGTCGTCGCCGTGCACGAACTGCCGTGTCCCGTCGACCGGGTCGACGATCCACACCGGCGCGTCGCCGCGTATCGCCTCGTAGCTCGCCGGGTCGGCGTGCACCGCCTCCTCGCCGACCACCACGGAGCCGGGCAGCAGACGGGTGAGGGCCTCGGTGAGATACCGCTCGGCCTCGCGGTCGGCGTCCGTCACCAGGTCGTGCGGACCGCTCTTCTGGTCGATCTCGTGGGCACCGAGCTGCCGGAAGCGGGGCATGATCTCGGCCGCGGCGGCCTTGCGGACCGCCTCCTCCACGTCGGCCGAGCGGCGCGCGAGAAACTCGTCGATGGTTTCCGTGTCTTCGATCATGTCTCCCATAAGAGCACGGACCACTGACAATCCCTGCCCGTTTCGTGAACTACCAGCAGAATTGCGATGAATACCGGGTGAGAGGGCTCACGCCCTCGCCCGGCGGGCCCAGGGGTCCGCCACTCACCCCCGCTCACCGCCCGACCGCGTACCCCTGCATGCCCCGCGGGTTCGCCGCCGCCGACAGCACTCCCGTCCGCGGGTCCCGCGCCACCGCGCACAGCCGCCCCGCCGACCAGGCGTCACCGACGGTGACGTCATGACCGCGCAGCCGGAGCCCGGCCACGACCTCCCGCGGCGTCCGGGACTCCACCGTCAGGCTGCCGGGCCGCATCCCACGCGGGTAGAAGGAACCGGTGAAGGAGTCGTTGTGCCAGTTCGGGGCGTCGATCGCGCCCTGGAGGTCGAGCCCGCCGCGTACCGGCGCCCGCAGCGCGACGGCCAGGAAGAAGTGCAGCTGCCACTGGTCCTGCTGGTCCCCGCCGGGCGTGCCGAACGCCATCACCGGCACACCGTCGCGCAGCGCGAGGGACGGTGTGAGGGTCGTACGGGGACGCCGTCCGGGCGTCAGGGTGTTCGGCAGGCCCTCCTCCAGCCAGGCCATCTGGAGCCGGGTGCCGAGCGGGAAGCCCAGTTCGGGGACGACAGGGTTGGACTGGAGCCAGCCGCCGCTGGGCGTGGCCGCGATCATGTTGCCCCAGCGGTCGACCACGTCCAGGTGGCAGGTGTCGCCACGGGTGCTTCCGTCGGCGGCGACGGAGGGCTCACCCGGCGGCCTTGCGCCCGTCGCACCAGGCCCGCCCACCGACCCGCCCACCGACCCGCCCGCCGGATCGCCCGCTGGGTCGAAGCCCGCGACCGTCGGCTCCCCCACGCCCATCGGGCTGAAGCCGGGCGGCTCCGTCACGGCCACGCGCGCGTGACCGCTCAGCCGCGGCTCCCGGCCGCCCGGCGCCCCGGGGCGCAGTTCGTACGACGCCGAGTCACCGATCAGCTCGCGCCGCCCGGCGTTGTACGCCTCCGACAGCAGCTCCGCCAGCGGCACCTCGGCGGCGTCGCCGTACCACGCCTCACGGTCGGCCATGGCGAGCTTGCAACCCTCGACCAGGAGGTGCACATACTCCTCGGAGCCGTAGGGCGGCAGCTGCGGCGGGAGCAGCGCGAGCTGCTGGAGGAGAACGGGGCCCTGGCTCCAGGGGCCCGCCTTGCACAGGGTCCAGCCGTTCCAGTCATAGGTCACCGGCGGCTCGTAGGATGCGGACCAGCCGGCCAGGTCGGCCGCCGTGAGCGTGCCCGTGTGGCGCCGGCCGCTGGTGTCGAGGGTGGGCCGGGCGGACTGGCGCAGCAGCGCCTCGGCGACGAAGCCCGTGCGCCACACCTCGCGCGCGGCCTCGATCCGTGCCTCGCGGTCACCGGCTCCGGCGGTCTCGGCGAGCAGCCGCTTCCAGGTCGCGGCGAGCGCCGGGTTGCGCAGCAGCTCGCCGGAGCGGGGCGCCCGGCCGCCGGGGAGGTAGACCTCGGCGGAGGAGGTCCACTCGGTCTCGAAGAGCTCGCGTACGGACTCCACGGTGGCGCCGACGTTCTCCACGGGCGCGTGACCGTGCTCGGCGTAGCCGACGGCGTACTTGAGGACGTCGTCGAGGCCCTTGGTGCCGTGGTCGCGCAGCAGCAGCATCCAGGCGTCGAAGGCGCCGGGCACGGCGGCGGCGAGGGGGCCGGTGCCGGGGACCAGGTCCAGTCCGAGCCCTCGGTAGTGCGCCGCGCTCGCCCCGGCCGGGGCGACACCCTGTCCGCACAGCACGCGCACCTCGCCGCCGGCCGGGGCGAGCAGGATCGGCACCTCGCCCGCGGGGCCGTTGAGATGGGGCTCGACCACGTGCAGCACGAAGGCGCCCGCCACGGCCGCGTCGAAGGCGTTGCCGCCGTCCTCCAGCACGGCCATCGCCGACTGCGAGGCCAGCCAGTGCGTGGAGGACACCATGCCGAAGGTGCCCTGAAGGGTGGGACGCGTGGTGAACACGGGCGGACTCCCCTGCGGTGCGGCGACGGACCGGGTGATCGTAACGACGACGGTCCGGCGCGGGGAGGGATCGCCGGGGCGGGCCGCGAGGAGGAATCAGGGGTTGCGGATCGCCGGGGCGGGCCACGAGGGGAGCCAGGGGGCGGATCACCGGGGTGGTCCACGAGGAGCACCAGGGGCGCGAGTCGCCGAAACGGACAACTCACCCGAACCGCACCCAAAGACGGCCTGGCCGAGCAACCGGACCCTTGGCCGAAGCACCACCGGGTCGGGTCGCCGGCACGAGCGCCTCACGCCATCACGAGAGCGCAGCCCACTCCACCGCAGGGACATAACCGGACAGACTACCCGCCGGTAACTCGCCCCCGTCACCGGCCGCGTACGGAGCGAGTTGGCACTTCCGCCCCACTGTCAGTCGTGTGACACTGGCGTCCCCGTCCGCTGTGCGGACTGCTTCCGCACCGTCCCCCACGAAAAGTGCGCCGTGCGTTCTCTTCCTCTGTCGCTCGCCCTCACCGCCCGACTGACCCCCGTCGCGGTACTCGCCTGCGCCGGCTGGGTCCTCACGTCCGGCCCCGAGACCTCGTCGGCCGCCACGGACACGTCCAGCCAGAAGACGGGCACGCAGTCGGCCTCCGAGTCGTCCGCGTCTGCCGCGCCCCGCACGTACGCCACCTCGCCAGCGCCCTGCACGAGCCTGGCGAAGAAGACCATCACCTCGCTGGTGCCCAGCGCGAAGACGGCCGGCAAGGAGATCAAGTCCACGGACTCCAAGGTGCGCCGCACCTGTTCGTGGAACGCGCTCGACGGCTACGACTACCGCTGGCTCGACGTGTCCTTCGAGGTGATGGACTCGGACGCGGCGGCGGAGAAGTCGTACCAGGGGCGCGTGGAGAAGGCGAAGGGCGGCGGCGAGGTCCCCGGTCTCGGGGACGCGGGCTACTCCGTCGTCAACCTCACCACCGAGGACGGGCAGAAGAGCCGCGAGGGCATGGTGCTGGCCCGGACGCACAACGCGCTGGTCGTCGTCACCTACACGGGCAGCGACTTCGAGTCGAAGGACGCGCCCAGCACGGACGAGATCAACAAGGGCGCCATCAAGGCGGCCAAGGAGGCGACGGCCGCGCTGGAGAACGGCGGGTCCTGAGCCGTCCTCCAGCGAACTGCCGTCAGCGGGCGGTGTGTTGCCGTCCGGTCGTCAGCATCAGCAGCAGGTACAGCGCCATCGACGTGCCGAGTCCCACCGCCCAGCCGTAGTCGGCGAGCGGCTCCAGCGCGGGAATGGGCCGGCCGTCGATCAGCGGTTTGAACGTGGCCCCGCCGATCGCCAGGACACCGCCCGTCAGGAAGGCGACGACGGCCCGCCAGTTCCAGCCGCCCTCGTACCAGTAGCGGCCGCCCTCGCGGTACAGCTCGACCAGGTCGAGGCGGGAGCGGCGCAGGATCCAGTAGTCGGCGATGAGGATGCCCGCGACCGTCCCGAGCAGTCCGCCGACCAGGCCGAGCCAGGTGAAGATGTAGCCCTGCGGGTCGGAGTACAGCTTCCACGGGAAGATCAGCACGCCGAGGACACAGGTGGCGAGCGCCCCGGCCCGGAAACTGATCCTCCTGGGCGCGATGTTGGAGAAGTCGAAGGCCGGGGAGACCAGGTTGGCAGCCACGTTGACGGACAGCGTCGCGACCAGCACGGTCACCAGGGCGAACAGCAGGCCGACCGTGTTGTCTGTCTTCGCCGCCAACTGCACCGGGTCCCAGATGGGTTCGCCGTAGACGGCCTGCGAGCCGGAGGTGACGAGCACGGACAGGAACGCGAACAGCGTCATGGTGGTGGGCAGACCCAGGGCCTGCCCCCACGTCTGCGCCTTCTGGCTCCTGCCGTAGCGGGTGAAGTCGGGGATGTTCAGCGACAGCGTGGACCAGAAGCCGATCATGCCCATCAGGGCGGGCCAGAACAGCTTCCAGAAGTCGCCGCCCCAGCCGAGCCGGGAGGGCTGGTCGAACAGCGGGCCGAGACCGCCCGCCTTGCTGCTCATCCACCACAGCATCACGAACGCGCCGACCAGTACGAAGGGCGCCGCCCAGTTCTCGAAGCGGCGGATGGTCTCCATGCCCCGGTAGATGATGGCGACCTGGATCGCCCAGAAGATGGCGAAGGACAGCCACATCGTCCAGGCGTGGCCGCCGACCTTCGCGGCGTCGGTCCAGCCCTCGCCGATCAGCTTCCCGGCCAGGAAGTAGATCGCCTCGCCGCCGATCCAGGTCTGGATGCCGAACCAGCCGCAGGCCACCAACGCCCGTACGACAGCGGGGAGGTTGGCGCCGCGGATGCCGAAGGAGGCCCGTGCGAACACCGGGAAGGGGATGCCGTACTTGGGGCCGGCGTGCCCGGTGAGCAGCATCGGGATCAGCACGATCACATTGGCGAGGGCGATGGTGAGCACCGCCTGCTTCCAGTCCATGCCGACGGCGATCAGACCGGAGGCGAGCGTCCAGGAGGCGGTGTTGTGGGCCATGCCGACCCACAGCGCGGAGAAGTTGTACGTCGTCCAGGTGCGCCGCGCGACGGGGACCGGGAGCAGGTCCTCGTTGGCGAAGCGGCCACTCGGCGGCGGGGAGTCCGGGGCGATCTCCACGCGCCCGTCGGCGAGGGTGACTTGGGTGGTCGGCGGTATGGCCGTGGGAGCGGTGTCGGTCATGGGCAGGCCAATCGGACGAGGTGGGACGGGAGAGGCCGTGCGGGTGGCGCCGAGGGGGGTGCGCGGGGCCGCGCCGGGGGCCGCGCGACTTCGGCGGCCCGGGGAGCGGTTGCGCCCTGGCCCCCTTCCCGGGACGGCGGGAAGGGGGAGTTCGGGGGAGGGATCAGCCGTTGACGGCCGGGATCACCTGGGAGCCGTACGCGTCGATCACGGTCTCCTGCGCGTCGTGCATGTCGTACACGGCGAACTGGTCGACACCCAGCTCGCGCAGCGCGTTCAGCTTCTCGATGTGCTTCTCGACGGGCCCGATGACACAGAACCGGTCGACGATCTCGTCGGGCACGAACTGGGTGTCGGGGTTGTCGGCGCGCCCGTGGTGCGAATAGTCGTAGCCCTCGCGGGACTTGATGTACTCGGTGAGTTCGTCGGGCACCTGCGCCGAGTGCTCGCCGTACTTGGCGACCAGGTCGGCCACGTGGTTGCCGACCATGCCGCCGAACCAGCGGCACTGCTCGCGGGCGTGGGCGAGCGCCTCGGGCGAGTCGTCGGCGGTGACATAGGCGGGCGCGGCGACACAGACGGTGACCGAGTCCGGGTCGCGTCCGGCGTCCGCGGCGGCCTGCTTCACCGCCTTGACCATGTACTCGGTGAGGTAGAGGTCGGAGAGCTGGAGGATGAAGCCGTCGGCCTCCTCGCCGGTCATCTTCAGCGCCTTGGGGCCGTACGCGGCCATCCACACGGGCAGTTCGGCGCCCGGCTTGATCCAGGGGAAGCGGACGACCGTGCCGCCGAGGTCGGCCTCCTGTCCGCCGGCGAGCGCGCGGATGACCTTCATGGCCTCGCTGATCCGGGCGAGGGTGTTGGGCTTGCGGCCGGCCACCCGCATGGCCGAGTCGCCGCGGCCGATGCCGCACACGGTGCGGTTGCCGAACATGTCGTTGAGGGTGGCGAAGGTGGAGGCGGTGACCTCCCAGGTGCGGGTGCCCGGGTTGGTCACCATCGGTCCGACCTTCAGCCGGGTCGTGTTCGCGAGGATCTGGCTGTAGATCACGAACGGCTCCTGCCAGAGCACGGCGGAGTCGAAGGTCCAGCCGTACGAGAAGCCGTTGCGCTCGGCGCGCTTCATCAGGCTGACGACCCGCGAGGCCGGCGGGTCGGTCTGGAGAACGAGTCCGAAGTCCATCTGCGCCACTCCTAGTTGAGGTACTGACAGGTGGAACGCGGGGTGTAGACGCCGTGCCCGGCACGGCCGGTGTACTCCCGCTCGGTGATGACGGGCACCCCGCGCGAGAGCACCGTCTCGACCCGGCCGCCGACCCGCCTGCCCTCGTACGCCGAGTAGTCGACGTTCATGTGGTGCGTCTCGGCGGAGAGCACCTGCTCGGCGTGCGGGTCGTAGATCACGACGTCGGCGTCGGCGCCCGGCGCGATGGTGCCCTTCTTCGGGTACATGCCGAACATCCGCGCCGGGGTCGCGCAGGCGATCTCGATCCAGCGGCGGCGCGAGATGTGTCCGTCCAGCACGGCCTGGTGGAGCAGGTCCATGCGGTTCTCCACGCCCGGCAGCCCGTTGGGGATCTTCGAGAAGTCGCCCCGGCCCAGTTCCTTCTGGCCGACGAAGCAGAAGGGGCAGTGGTCGGTGGAGACGACCTGGAGGTCGTTGGTGCGCAGGCCCCGCCAGAGGACGGACTGGTGCTCCCTGGGCCGCAGCGGGGTCGAGCACACGTACTTCGCGCCCTCGAAGTCCGGCTCGGCGAGGTTGTCGGTGGACAGGAACAGATACTGCGGGCAGGTCTCGCCGAAGACGTTGAGGCCCTCGTCGCGCGCCTTGGCCAGTTCCGCGACCGCCTCCATGGCGGAGACGTGCACGACGTACAGCGGGGCGCCCGCGACCTGGGCGAGCCTGATCGCCCGGTGGGTCGCCTCGGCCTCCAGCAGGGCCTTGCGGACCTCGCCGTGGTAGCGCGGGTCGGTCTCGCCGCGGGCCAGGGCCTGTTCGACGAGGACGTCGATCGCGATGCCGTTCTCCGCGTGCATCATGATCAGTCCGCCGTTCTCGGCGGAGCGCTGCATGGCGCGCAGGATCTGGCCGTCGTCGCTGTAGAAGACGCCCGGGTAGGCCATGAACTGCTTGAAGGAGGTGACGCCCTCCTCCACGAGGTGGTCCATCTCCTTGAGCGTCCCCTGGTTCACATCGGAGACGATCATGTGGAAGCCGTAGTCGATGGCGCAGTTGCCCTCGGCCTTGGCGTGCCAGGTGTCCAGGCCCTCGCGCAGGGCCTGGCCGACGCTCTGCACGGCGAAGTCGACGATCGTGGTCGTACCGCCCCACGCGGCCGCGCGGGTGCCGGTCTCGAAGGTGTCGGAGGCGGAGGTGCCGCCGAAGGGCAGCTCCATATGGGTGTGGACGTCGACGCCGCCGGGGATGACGTACTTTCCCGTGGCGTCGAACGTCGTGTCCGCGGTGAAGGCCTCCGCGGCGGGGGTGCCGGTGGCTGCGAGGGCGGCGATGCGGCCGTCCTCGATCAGGACGTCGGCGTGGAGTTCGTCGGATGCGGTGATGACGAGGCCGCCGCGGATGACTGTCCGGCTGCTCATGTCGTGGTCGCTCCTCGCTGTGGTGTGGTGCGGGCTGTGTGGGGCTGGTCGCGCTCACGCGGCGGCAGCCGCACGGGGAACAGGGCCCCGCGCCCCTTGACGATGTTGCCGTCCCGGTCGCTTGTCAGGGAGCTGTGAGCGGGCCGTACGCTCCCGGGGCGCGGTCGCGGTAGAACTGCCAGCGGTCCCTGACTTCCCGGAGCTTGCCCATGTCCAGGTCCCTGACGACCAGTTCGGGTTCCTTGTCGCTGGCGACCTCGCCGACGAACTGGGCCTCGGGGTCCACGAAGTACGAGGTGCCGTAGAAGTCGTTGTCGCCGTACTCCTCCACGCCGACCCGGTTGATCGCGCCGACGAAGTACTCGTTGGCCACGGCCGCCGCGGGCTGTTCCAGCTGCCAGAGGTAGCCGGACAGGCCGCGCGAGGTGGCGGAGGGGTTGAAGACGAGCTCGGCGCCCGCGAGACCCAGGGCCCGCCAGCCCTCGGGGAAGTGGCGGTCGTAGCAGATGTAGACACCGACCCTGCCGACGGCGGTGTCGAAGACGGGCCAGCCGCTGTTGCCGGGGCGGAAGTAGAACTTCTCCCAGAAGCCGCGCACTTGGGGGATGTGGGTCTTGCGGTACTTGCCGAGGTAGGAACCGTCGGCGTCGATCACGGCCGCGGTGTTGTAGAGGACACCCGGCTGCTCCTCCTCGTACATGGGCAGCACCAGGACGAGGCCCAGCTCCTTCGCGAGGGCCTGGAAGCGGCGCACGATGGGGCCCTCGGGGATCTGCTCGGCGTACTCGTAGAACGCCGGGTCCTGCACCTGGCAGAAGTACGGTCCGTAGAACAGCTCCTGGAAACAGAGGACTTGGGCGCCCTGGGCCGCGGCGTCGCGGGCCGCCTGCTCGTGCACCCGGATCATCGACTCCTTGTCGCCCGTCCAGGCGGTCTGGAAGACGGCGGCGCGGATCACTCGGCTCATCGGGACCTCCGGTAGCTCGGTGTCCGGTGAGCCTAGAAAGTCCGCGCGTCCGCTTTGAGTTGCACCGTGTCACGTCTGCGGGGGTGCGGCGTGGCACCGTGTCACCCTTGACCGACCCCATGTTTCCTCACCGTTTTCCCAGGTCGTCGCATGTTTCACCCCTGTTGCGCGTCATGCGCGAGGAGCGCGATGTGCACCGAGGCCGCCTGCTCGAAGTCGTCGAGGTCGGCACCGAGCCGGGCCTGTATCGCCTCCAGCCGGCGGTAGAGGGCGGGCCGGGAGACGTGATGGAGCTGCGCGGTCAGGGACTTGTTGCGGCCGGTGGCCAGATAGGTGCGCAGCACGGCCAGCAGGTCCTCGTCCGCGGCGCGCAGCAGTCCGGCCAGCTCGCGCTCGGCGAAGGACTGCACATGCGGGTCGTCGCGCAGCAGCCGGACGAGGCCGCGCAGATGGACGTCCTTCAGGCGGACGACCGGCGGCGGTTCGAGGGCGGAGCCGGCGACGGCGTCCGCGACGTGCCGGGCCTCGCGCAGCCCCGCGGGGACGTCGTCCCAGTCGGGGCGGGGCGCGGCGGCGGCCACCACGGCCGCCGGGCCCTCCTGCCGCAGCCGGGCCGCGAAGTGCCCGGTGAGCGTCTCGGCGTCCTGGTCGCGGGCGAGGCTGAGCAGGACGGCCGTGGCGTCGTCGGCGAGTTCGGCGACCAGGCCCGGCAGACCGATCAGCCGCAGTACCCGGTCGAGCCGTTCGCGATCCGGCCCGCGCACCACGAGCGGGACGAACGTACGGCGGTTGACCGGCAGTCCGGCGGCCCGCGCCCGCGGCAGCAGCTGCCGTGCGGGGACGACGCCGGAGACCAGGTCGGTGAGCAGGCTCTGCGCGGACTGCTCCTCCCAGGAGGCCGCGGTGCCGCCGAGCATGCGGTGCAGGACGAGGGCCTCGGCGGCGCGGTCGGCGAGGAGGCGTCCGGCGGCGGTGTCCCCGCGGAAGCCGCACAGCACGAGGCGGCCCCAGCGCTCGCCCCGGCCGCCGAGTTCGGCGCGGATCCAGCCGTCGCCCTCGCGGCCGCCGGCCTGCCGGGCGATGCGCTCCCAGTCGCGCAGGACGTCGTCGACAGCCGGCCGCTCCCCCGCGGTGGCCAGCACCCGGTGGGCGAGGTTGGTGACGACGACGGGGCAGCCGCTGTGCTGGGCGACCTCGTCCAGCAGCCGTTGCAGGGGCGCCCCGGCCGTGATGAGGCCGGTGAGCGCGGTGCGTACGGCCTCGGAGAGGCTGACGGCGGCGAACTTCCGCCGCACCAGCCGGGACTGGACCTCCTCGGTGAGTTCGGCGAAGGGGAAGGGCCGGTGCAGGACGACCAGGGGCAGTCCGCAGCGTTCGGCGGCGCGGCGCATCACGTCCGGCGGCGCGGGGAAGGCGCGGCCGAGTCCGAGGACCACGGCGGCGGCCTCCGCGCGGTGCAGGGAGCGGATGTACTCGGCCTGTTTGTGCTCGTCACCGGCGAGCAGTACACCGGTGGTGAGGACCATCTCCCCGCCGGAGAGCATCACCCCGACGTCGGCGGCCTCGGCGACGTGCACCCAGCGCACCGGCCGGTCGAGATGGCCGGCCCCGGCCACCACCTCGGGCTCCCCGGCGAGCACCCGTTCCAGGCCGAGCACCTGACGGACCGACAGGGCGGGTTCCAGGGACTCCAGGGCGGTGGTCATCGGCTGCGCTCCCTCAACTCACGTGCTGCTAGCGGATGCTCCTCAGAGCGCGTTCGAGGATCGCGGCGCCCTCCTCGGCCTCCGCGACGGTCAGGGAGAGCGGCGGGGCGACCCGCAGGGCGCTGGTGTTGTGGCCGCCGCCCTTGCCGATGAGCAGTCCGCCCTCGCGGGCCGCCTCCAGGACGGCGGACGCGGCCTGCGGGTCGGCCTCGTCGGTGCCGGGGCGGGTCAGCTCGATGCCGATCATCAGCCCGCGGCCGCGGACCTCGCGCACGGCCGGGATCTGCGCGCCGACGGCCCGCAGCCGCTCGATGAGCAGTCCGCCGACCCGGCGGGCGTTGCCCTGGAGGTCGTGCTCCACGAGGTAGTTGAGGTTGGCGAGGCCGGCCGCCATGGTGATCTGGGTGCCGCCGAAGGTGGAGATGCTGTTGGCGTCCAGGCAGTTCATGATCTCGGAGCGGGCGATGACGCCGCCGATGGACATGCCGTTGCCGATGCCTTTGGCGAAGGTGACGATGTCGGGCGGTCCGGCCTTGCCGTGTGCCTGCCAGCCCCAGAAGTGCTCGCCGGTGCGGCCCCAGCCGGTCTGCACCTCGTCGGCGATCCACAGGATGCCGCGCCGGGCCAGGATCTCCCGGAAGGCGGCGTAGAGGCCGTCGGGCGGTGAGGTGAAGCCGCCGACCCCCTGGATCGGCTCGGCGATCAGCGCGGCGGGCGCGCGGGTGTGGCCGAGCAGGTCCTGGAGATCCTCGACGCAGGCGGCGATGAACTCCCGGTCGTTCAGGGCCGCGTAGGGTCCGCGGGTGCGCACACCGCCGTGCACGTAGAGCGTCTGGAGCGGGGACAGCGAGGTCGGTGACCAGCCGCGGTTGCCGGTGACGCCGACCGCGCTGAACGAGCGGCCGTGGTAGCTGTTGCGCATCGCCAGGACGGTGTTGCTGCGGCGGTACGTCGTGGCGAGCAGCAGGGCGGTGTCGTTGGCCTCGGTGCCGGAGGTGGTGAAGAACACCCGCGGGTCCGGGATGCCGCTCAGCTTGGCGATGCGCTCGGCGAGTTCGACCATCGGCCGGTTGAGGTAGAGCGTGGAGGAGTGGATGATCCGTCCGGCCTGTTCGCTCACCGCCTTGGTGATCTCGGGCAGGGCGTGCGCGGTCATGGTGGTGAGGATGCCGCCGAAGAAGTCCAGGTAGCGTCTGCCGGCCGCGTCCCAGACGTACCGGCCCTCGCCGTGGGTGATCTCCAGCGGGTCCTCGTAGTAGAGGGCGAGCCAGTCGGGGAGCACACGGCGGTGCCGGCCCAGCAGGTCGTCGGTCACGGCTGTACCAGCCCTTCGTAGGCGTCGGGGCGGCGGTCCCGGTAGAAGGCCCACTGCTGCCGGACCTCTTCGATGGTGTCGAAGTCGAGGTCGCGGACGACGAGTTCCTCCTTGCTGTCGCTGGCGACCTCGCCGACGAACTGCCCGCGCGGGTCGACGAAGTAGGAGGTGCCGTAGAAGTCGTTGTCGCCGTACTCCTCCACGCCGACGCGGTTGATGGCGGCGACGAAGTACTCGTTGGCGACGGCGGCCGCGGGCTGCTCCAGGCGCCACAGATAGGAGGACAGGCCTCGGTGGGTGGCGGACGGGTTGTAGACCAACTGTGCGCCGTTCAGCCCCAGTTGCCGCCAGCCCTCCGGGAAGTGGCGGTCGTAGCAGATGTAGACGCCGACCTTGCCGACGGCGGTGTCGAAGACGGGCCAGCCGAGGTTGCCGGGCTTGAAGTAGTACTTCTCCCAGAAGCCCTTCACCTGCGGGATGTGGTGCTTGCGGTACTTGCCGAGGTAGGTGCCGTCGGCGTCGATCACGGCCGCGGTGTTGTAGTAGAAGCCCGACTGCTCGACCTCGAACACCGGCACGACGACGACCATGCCGGTCTCGCGGGCCAGCTCCCGCATCCGGTTCACGGTGGGGCCGTCCGGGACCGGTTCGGCCCAGCGGTAGTGCTCGGGTTCCTGGACCTGGCAGAAGTAGGGGCTGTTGAAGACCTCCTGGAAGCCGATGACCTCGGCTCCCCGGCGGGCCGCCTCGCGGGCGTGCTCCTCGTGTTTCGCGACCATGGACTCGGTGTCGCCGGTCCAGGTGGCCTGGACCAGAGCGGCACGGACGACGTTCGCCATGAGCTGCTCCTTCGACGGGACGTCAGCGCCTCTACGCCCGTAGAACAGGGACGTAGAGGGATGAACGTATGCCTCCCCGAGAGCCTTGCCAAGACCATTGTCGTCAACCCGCGGGGTCCGGGGCGATTGCCACTCCCGTGGGTGAGCCGGGGCCGGGCCGCGGGGAGCGCGGGCCGCGGGGCCGTCCCGCTCAGACGGCGAAGCCCGCGACCCGCAGCGCGTGCAGCAGGTCCCAGTACCGCTCGTCCGACACGCCCTGGGCGGCCTCCAGCAGTAAGGGGACCAGGGCCTGGGGGTCGACGGCGGCGCTGCGGGCGACCTCCTCGGGAGTGCGCATCCGGACGTAGGCGTCGAGCAGCGCGCCCACCTCGCGGCGCCGGCCCTCGGCCGCCATGGCCACGACGGCCTGCGCGACCTCGTGGGCGGGCCGTACGACGCCCTGCCGCAGGATCTGGTGCCCGTCGGCCTCCCGGCCGGCGGCGGCCAGCGCGTCCGCGGCGGCGACCAGCCGCTCGGGCGGCAGCGAGGCGGCCTCCCAGAGCAGCGTCGCCCAGTCCGCGCCGAGCCCGGCCCGCTCCAGTTCGGCGGCGAACACGGGGAAGCGGACGGCGGGCCAGTGCGCCGCCTCCACGAGCAGGGCGTGCGCCTCCCCGCTGCGTCCCTCGCCGCGCAGCCGCAGCAGCGCGCGGACGGCCCCGACCACGGCGGCCCGGTCCTCGGCGTCGGCGTGCAGCTCCGGCCTGGCCGTCCGCTCCGGCTCCTCGGCCGACCCGGCGAACCGGGCCCCGCGCGGGGTACGGCCGCCCGAGCTGGGCGGCGCGGGCAGCTCCGGCATCGCCGCGTCCGGCACGGGCACGGGCGCCGCGGTCACCTCCTCGGCCATCCCGGCGAAGCGGGCACTACCCCGGCGGCGCTTGCGCTGCTTGGGGGTGGGGGCGGTGGCGTCGGGCGGCGCGGGGGCGGGGGCCGGGGCGGCCACGGGGGGCGTGTGCGGGCGGTTGCGGGGCGCGGGTCCGGCCGTGGAGGGCGTGGGCGTGGACGGGCGACGGTAGGGCGCGGGCGTGGGATCGGGGGCCGGGGCCGGGTGCGCGTAGGCCGAGGGCTCGGGGGCCGGGTGCGAGGGGTCGTAGGGAGCGGGGGCCGGGGCCGGGTGAGGGTGGTTGTAGGGAGCGGGTGCGGGCCCGGTCGTGGCGTGGGGGTGCCCGGCGGGGCCCCGTTCGCCCCGGACCGCCCGTGCCGCCGCCGGGTCGGGCGGCCACTGCGGCGCGGGGGCGGGAGCGGGTGCGCCGGGCCCGCCGTCGGCCGGGGCGGGCATGCCGCCGCCCCTCGGGCCGTGCCCCGCCGCTCCCCCGGCGTGCGGGGCACGGCCCGCGACACCCGCCTGGGGCGGCACCCTGTCGGCACCACCCCACACGGGCCGCCCTTCGTGCCCCGTGGCGCGCTCCAGGTCTCCCATCCGCCGGCGCAGCTCCACGCACCGGGCGCCCGCGCGGACGTGGTCGTCACGGGCCCAGGCGAGGTCGACACGCAGCGCCTCGGCCTCGGCGGCGGAGGTGGCGGCGGCCAGGGCCGCGGTGAGGGTGGTCAGGCGTTCGGCGGCGTATCTCTGCTCGCGGAGCATCACGTCGAGGCGGTCGCGGAGGGCCTCCCGGCCACCGGGGCGCAGGTCGTGGGCCGTGAGCGCGGCCGTGTGCAGCGCGCGGGCGCGGGCCGTCTCCTCGGCTGCGGCTCCGGGGCCGTACTCCGCGGCGTAGTCCTGGAGCAGGGCCTCCAGGACGTCCCAGGGCGGCAGCTCCCGCCCGTCGAGGCAGGCCTGCATGCCCTCGGGGTCGCGCTGCCAGAACACCCCGCACCAGCCGCCGCTTTCGTCCAGGCGGGCCAGCAGGCCGTCCAGGTAGTTTGCGAACTCCCGTACCTGAGTCGGGAGTTGATCCACTGACATCGTACGACCCCCGCAAGACCGGAGCATTCCGGTTCGTTAGCGAACACCAGCCGTGTTACGTCCCGGCTACGGGGAGTTTTCCGGAAGGGCGCGGACCTCTTCACCGGCGCTCCGACCTGCGGTGACCTCAGGCAGGCAAAAGTTCACAGTGCGCGACGAGTTCGTCCATCGACAGACCGAGCACACGGGCCAGCGCCGCCACGGTGAAGAAGGCCGGGGTCGGGGCCCGCCCGGTCTCGATCTTGCGGAGGGTCTCGGCGGAGATACCGGCGTCCGCGGCGACCTCGGCCATGCTGCGGCCGCCACGGGCCTCACGAAGCAGCCGGCCGAGCCGCTCGCCACGTTCACGCTCTTCAGGAGTCAGCGGGGTGCGCACCATGAGGACAGTCTACTATCGATCCCCATTCTTATACCGGTATAGTAATTGGCATGGTGGAACTGAAGACGGAATCGTCGATCGAAGCGATGTACGAGGCGGGACAGGTCGTCGCGCGGGCCCTCACGGCGGTGCGCGAGGCCGCCGACGTGGGGGTGTCCCTGCTGGAGCTGGACGAGGTGGCCCGTGGCGTGCTGCGCGCGGCGGGCGCCGGCTCCCCCTTCCTCGGCTACCGCCCCTCCTTCGCGCCCACCCCGTTCCCCGCCGTGATCTGCGCCTCGGTGAACGACGCGATCGTGCACGGCATCCCGACCGCCTACCGGCTGCGCGACGGCGACCTCGTCTCCGTCGACTGCGGCGCCGAACTGGGCGGCTGGGTCGGCGACTCCGCCCTCAGCTTCACCGTGGGCCGGGCCCGACCGGCGGACGTGCGCCTGATCGAGACCGCCGAGCGCGCCCTCGCGGCCGGTATCGGCGCCGCCGTCCCCGGCAACCGCATCGGCGACATCGCCCACGCCATCGGCTCGGTCTGCCGAGAGGCCGGCTACGGCATCCCGGACGGCTTCGGCGGCCACGGCATCGGCCGCCGTATGCACGAGGACCCCGGGGTCCCGAACGAGGGCCGGCCCGGCCGCGGCATGCGACTGCGGGCCGGGATGGTCCTGGCCATCGAGCCGATGGTGGTCGGAGGCGGCCGCGACGACTACCACGCGGCGGGCGACGGCTGGACCCTGCGGACGAACGACGGCTCCCGCGCGGCCCATGCCGAGCACACGGTGGCGATCACGGCCGCCGGGCCGCGCGTGCTGACCGCCCGCACGGACACGACGGCGGTGCGGGACACGGGTCTTCGGGCGGGCTAGGGGCTGCCGGGCGGGCGTGGGGCGGGCGAGTCGAGTACAGGCCCCGCCGCGCACGCGCTGGAGGTGCCCCCGGTCCCTGTTCGTGCGAAGGTGTTCTACGAACGCGGTCAGGTGTAACCGGCTTCCGGCCGGGTTACCCGGCTCCGGCATGTCGATCAGCGAGGGCGACCCTGCCCGCGCAGGGAAGCCGGATGGGAACGCCATGACCAGCGGTTACAGCGAGCCGGAGGCCTACGACGCCTTCGGAGAGTTCCTCGCCCGCTTCTTCGGCGGACCTCGCCCCGGTCCCCGGCAGATCAACATCGGCCAGCTGCTCAGCCAGCCGGCCAGGGAGCTGGTGCGCGGCGCCGCGCAGTACGCCGCCGAGCACGGCAGCCGAGATCTGGACACGCAGCATCTGCTGCGCGCCGCGCTGGCCGCCGAGCCCACCAGGACCCTGATCAGCAGGTCCGGCACGGACCCCGACTCCCTCGCCACGGAGATCGACGAACGGTCCGGCCCGGTCGTGCACCAGCCCGCCGAGGCCCCGCCGCCCACCTCGCTGTCGCTCACCCCGGCCGCCAAGCGCGCCCTGCTCGACGCGCACGAGCTGGCACGCTCGCGCGGCGCGGGGTACATCGGCCCGGAGCACGTGCTCAGCGCCCTGGCCGCGAACCCCGACTCGGCCGCCGGGCACATTCTCAACCAGGCGCACTTCAACCCCGGCGCCGCCGCGCCCTCCGAAGCCCCGGAGCTGGCGCCGCCGCGGGCCGAGCGGCGGCCGGGCACCACGACGCCGACCCTCGACAAGTACGGCCGGGACCTGACCGACCAGGCCCGCCAGGGCCGGATCGACCCGGTGATCGGCCGGGAGACGGAGATCGAGCAGACCGTCGAGGTGCTGTCGCGGCGGGGCAAGAACAACCCCGTGCTGATCGGCGACGCGGGCGTCGGCAAGACCGCCATCGTGGAGGGCCTGGCGCAGCGGATCGCGGACGGAGACGTGCCGGACATCCTGGCCGGCCGCCGGGTGGTGGCCCTCGATCTGACCGGTGTGGTGGCCGGTACCCGCTACCGGGGCGACTTCGAGGAGCGCCTGAACTCCATCGTCGAGGAGATCCGCACGCACTCCGACGAACTCATCGTCTTCATCGACGAGCTGCACACGGTGGTCGGCGCGGGCGGTGGCGGCGAGGGCGGCTCGATGGACGCGGGCAACATCCTCAAGCCCGCGCTGGCCCGCGGCGAACTGCACGTGGTCGGCGCGACCACGCTGGAGGAGTTCCGCCGCATCGAGAAGGACGCGGCGCTCGCCCGCCGCTTCCAGCCGATCCTGGTGCCCGAGCCGACCCCGGACGACGCGCTGGAGATCCTGCGCGGCCTGCGCGACCGCTACGAGGCCCATCACCAGGTCCGCTACACCGACGAGGCGCTGGACGCCGCCGTCGAGCTCTCCGACCGCTATCTCACCGACCGCAGGCTGCCCGACAAGGCGATCGACCTGATCGACCAGGCGGGCGCCCGGGTCCGGCTGCGCGCCCGCACCAAGGGCACGGACGTACGCGCGATGGAACGCGAGGCCGAGCAGCTGACCCGGGACAAGGACCAGGCCGTCGCCGACGAGAGTTACGAGGAGGCGATGCGGCTGCGCGACCGGATCGCCGAACTGAAGCGACGGCTCGACGAGGCCACCGGGGACGGCGCGGTCGAGGAGGGCCAGCATCTGGAGGTCACCGCGGAGGCCATCGCCGAGGTTGTGTCACGGCAGACCGGCATCCCGGTCAGCAGGCTGACGGAGGAGGAGAAGGACCGGCTGCTCGGCCTGGAGGAGCATCTGCACCAGCGGGTGATCGGCCAGGAGGAAGCCGTCCGGGTCGTCGCCGACGCGGTGCTGCGCTCCCGGGCGGGCCTGGCGAGCCCGGACCGGCCGATCGGCAGCTTCCTCTTCCTCGGCCCGACCGGCGTGGGCAAGACCGAGCTGGCGCGGGCGCTGGCGGAGGCGCTGTTCGGCAGCGAGGACCGCATGGTGCGGCTGGACATGAGCGAGTACCAGGAGCGGCACACCGTCTCCCGGCTGGTCGGCGCCCCGCCCGGATACGTCGGGCACGAGGAGGCCGGGCAGCTCACCGAGGTCGTCCGCCGCCATCCGTACTCGCTGCTGCTCCTGGACGAGGTGGAGAAGGCGCACCCGGACGTCTTCAACATCCTGCTCCAGGTGCTGGACGACGGCCGGCTCACCGACTCCCAGGGCCGCACGGTCGACTTCACCAACACGGTGATCGTGATGACCAGCAACCTCGGTTCGGAGGCCATCACCCGGGGCGGCGGCGGGATCGGCTTCGGGCCGGGGGACGGCGCGACCGACGAGGAGGCGCGCCGCGAGCGTGTCCTGCGCCCGCTGCGCGACCATTTCCGGCCGGAGTTCCTGAACCGCATCGACGAGATCGTCGTCTTCCGGCGGCTCACCTCCGAGCAGTTGCACCGGATCACCAACCTGCTGCTGGAGCGGACCCGGCGGCTGGTGCACGCGCAGGGCCTCACGGTCGACTTCACCGGTGCCGCGATCGACTGGCTGTCCGAGCACGGATTCCAGCCGGAGTACGGTGCCCGTCCGCTGCGCCGCACCATCCAGCGCGAGGTCGACAACCGGCTCTCCCGGCTGCTCCTCGACGGCAAGGTCGGCGAGGGCGACCGGGTGACGGTGGACGTGACGGACGGGCACCTGGACTTCCGTACGGAGAGCGGGGTCCAGGACACCTCGGGCGGCGCGTAGCACCGCCCGAGGTGTCCTGGGCGAGCGGGGCCGGGTCAGGGCGCTGGGTGGACGACCATCGCCGATCCGCCGCCCCTGCGTACCTTCTCGGCTGCGGCGAGCCACTTCCCGCCCGGCAGCCGCTGCACGCCGGTCGCCGCGCCGATCTCCGGGTTGAGCCGGAAGCCGTGCCCGATGGCCTCCAGCTGGGCCCGCAACGGGTTGTCGTAGAGCCCGGGTTCGAGTTCGGTGGTGGTCTGGTTGCGCTGGCTGGCGCGGGGCGCGGCGATGGCGTCGACGAGCGGCAGGCCGCGGTCGAGGAAGCCCGTCAGGGTCTGGAGCACGGTGGTGACGATGGTCGCTCCGCCGGGTGAACCGAGCGCCAGGACAGGGCGGTTGTGCGCGTCGAGCACGATCGTCGGAGAGATGGAGGAGCGCGGCCGCTTGCCGGGTCCCGGCAGGTTCGGGTCGTGCACGGCCGGGTTGGCGGGCGCGAAGGAGAAGTCGGTCAGCTCGTTGTTGAGCAGGAAGCCCCGGCCGGGGACGGTGATGCCGCTGCCGCCGGTCTGCTCGATGGTGAGGGTGTAGGCGACGACGTTGCCCCACCTGTCGGCGGTGGTGAGGTGGGTGGTGTTCTCCCCCTCGTACGTCGTCGGAGCCGCCGTGCCCGTCGCGGCGCAGTCGGCCGGGTCGCGGGGGTCGCCGGGGGCGAGCGGGCTGGTGAGGACGGCGTCGTCCTTGATCAGGCAGGCGCGGGAGTCGGCGTAGCGCTGCGAGAGCAGTTCCCTCGCCGGTACGTCCTCGAAGGCGGGGTCGCCCACCCAGCGCCCGCGGTCGGCGAAGGCGATACGGCTCGCCTCGATGAGACGGTGGAGATAGCGGGCCTCGCTCGCCTTCGACAGGCCGGTGTTCTCCAGGATGTTGAGGGCCTCGCCGACGGTGGTGCCGCCGGAGGAGGAGGGCGCGATGGAGTAGACGCCGAGTCCGCGGTACGAAGTCCGGGTCGGGGCCTGGAGTTTGGCGCGGTAGGCGCGCAGGTCCTCGGCGGTGAGCCGGCCGGGCCGGGCGTTCCAGCCGGAGGCCGGGTCCACGGGCGGGTGGTTGACCGTCTCGAGGATGTCGCGGCCGAGGCCGCCTCGGTAGAGGGTGCCGACGCCCTTGGCGCCGAGTTCGGCGTAGGTGCGGGCGAGGTCGGGGTTCTTGAACGTGGAGCCGACGACGGGGAGTTCGCCGCCGGGCAGGAACAGGCCGGCGGTGTCGGGGAAGGCGCGGAAGCGGGTCTCGTTCGCGGCGGTCTGCGCGCGGAAGGTGGTGTCCACCGTGAAGCCGTCCCGGGCCAGGCGCTCGGCGGGCTTCAGCAGCGGGGCCAGCGGTCTGCTGCCCCAGCGTTCCAGCGCGGTCCGCCAGGTGGCCGGGGTGCCGGGGACGCCGACGCCGAGGCCGCTGCTGACCGCTTCGGCGAAGGGGACCGGCTTGCCGTTCTCCAGGAACAGGTCGGGCCCGGCGCCGAGCGGCGCGGTCTCGCGGCCGTCGACGGTGTGCACGGTCCGGGAGGCGGCGTCGTAGTAGACGAAGTAGCCGCCTCCGCCGATGCCCGCGGAGTAGGGCTCGGTGACGCCGAGGGCGGCCGCGGTGGCGACGGCCGCGTCGACGGCGTTGCCGCCCTTGCGCAGGACCTCGATGCCCGCGGCGGAGGCGTCCGCGTCGACGCTGGCTACGGCGCCGCCGTAGCCGGTCGCGACAGGAACCTTCTCGACGGGCGTGGGCGGTGCGGCGGGTGGCGCCGCGGCCCCCACCGTGACGACGGCGGCCGAGACCGCCAGAATCGTCAGCTTCCGGGAGACGGGTAGGACACGGACAGGGCGACGCATGCGCACCTCCAGTCGGGACCGTCCGCGCAGCCTAATCGACCGCTCCCGTCCCCGTCAGGAGCGCGCGGGGAGAGCGCTGCGAGGTGCGCCGAACACGAGTTCGCCGGGGACCGCTAGCATGCGCGCCCATGAATGACGACGTCCGCAACATTGTTCTAGGGGTCCTGGCGGCCGGCATCAGCGCCACGCTGGGCTGGCTCGCCCGCACCTATCTGTGGCAGCGCAAACTCCGCCGCAAGCAGCGGTTCCTCGGCCTGCCGGAGAACGCGGAGGCCGTACTCGTCGTCAACCGTGACCCGGCGGCCGCGGAACCGGCCGTCCACCGCTTCGACGTGTTCGCGCTGGTGGAGCTGTCCGCCCTGATCAAGGACTGCGGGGCGCACGCGCAGCTCGTCACCCAGGACATGGCCCAGCCCGGTTTCGGGGAGCGCACGGAGTTCTGTGTCGGCGGGCCCGGCTCCAACCGGCGGATGGCCGCGCACATGTCGGCCATGCTGCCGGGTGTACGGATCAATGTGGACGCCGAACCGGGGCCGGACCGCGGCGCGTTCCAGGTCGGCTCCGAGCGGTACCGGCTGGAGGCGGGCCGTACCGAGTACGTGCTGCTGGCTCGACTGACGGACAGTCAGAACGCCAAGGCGCGGCCGGTGTTCCTCTTCTGCGGCCAGCGGGCGATCACCAACCAGGCGGCGACCCGCTATCTGGCCCGCCACCACGAGCGGTTGACCCGTAAGTACGGGACGGGTTCCTTCGTGCTGCTGCTGAAGGTGGTCAACTCGCAGGCGTACGGGGCCGATGTGGTGGAGCTGGTGGCGGATGTGACGCGCGCGGCGCAGGAGACCCTGCCCGCCCCGTCCACGAGGGCGTCCCGCCGGGCGTCCTGACGTCGCGTCAGCAAGTCTCCGGGGAAGATCGTTACTCGTACGTAACTTACCGGTGGGTTACCCGTGGTATCCGGCCAAGGTTACCGTCAGGTCACTTTGCACTTACACGCGTGAGGAGTGACCCGTGAATCAAAGGGGCGCGGAGCGCCTTCGAGCAGGGTGGTGGTGGGAGACGGGCGGGCCCCACCGCAAGGCGTTGCGCACCGCCGCCGTGGGTGCCGTCTCCGCGACCCTGATCGCGGGCAGCGCCCTCGGCCTCGCCCCCGCCGCCCAGGCGGCCCCGAACAGCGTCCGGTTCGTGGACATCACGGGCCAGGGCGGGACCGTGCTCAAGGCGAACGTCGTCACGCCCCGGGGCGCCGACGACAGCCGCCGCTACCCGCTCGTCGTGCTGCCCACGAGCTGGGGCCTGCCCCAGGCCGAGTACCTCGTCCCGGCCCAGCGGCTCGCCGACTCCGGCTATGTCGTCGTCACCTACAACGTGCGCGGCTTCTGGCAGTCCGGCGGCTCGATCGAGGTCGCCGGGCCGGCGGACGTGGCCGACGCCTCCGAGGTCATCGACTGGGCGCTCGCCCACACCCCCGCCGACCCCGGCCGTATCGGCATGGCCGGTGTCTCCTACGGCGCCGGGATCAGCCTGCTCGCGGCCGCGCACGACCCGCGGGTCAAGGCCGTGGCCGCGCTCAGCGGCTGGGCCGACCTGATCGACTCCATCTACGGCGGCCGCACCCAGCACGTCCAGGCGGCCAGGCTGCTGGACGTCGCCGGCGCGCTCACCGGCCGCCTCAGCCCCGAGTCCAGACGGGTCTTCGACGACTTCTACGCGTCCAACCTCGGCAACGAGGCGGACCTGATCGCCTGGGGCAAGGTCCGCTCCCCCGGGACCTACGTCGACCGCCTCAACGCCAACGGCACCGCCGTGATGCTCGCCAACGCCTGGGGCGACACCGTCTTCCCGCCCGGCCAGTACGCGGAGTTCTACGAGCGGCTGACCGGACCGAAGCGTCTCCAGCTGCGCCCCGGCGACCACGGAACGGCCGAGATCACCGGCCTGTTCGGGCTGCCCAACGACGTGTGGACCGACACCGGCCGCTGGTTCGACCACCACCTCAAGGGCGCCGCCAACGGCGTCGACCGCGAGCCGCCGGTGCGGCTCAAGTCCCGTACGGGCGACGGCTACGAGGGCTATCCGGACTGGAAGTCGGTCGCCGCGACGGACCGCAAGATCGCCCTGTCCGGCACGAAGAGGATCCACACGAACATCGACTCGGGCGCGAGCGGCGGCATCGTCCTGCTGTCCAGCATCCTCGACCAGTTCGTCAAGCTCCCGCCGATGGCGTCGATCCCCCTGATCCCGCGTCTGTGGGCCGCCGTCTGGCAGTCGGAGAAGTACCCGACGGCCCAGCACATCCGCGGCACCGCCCGGCTGCACACCACCGTCACCGCGACCGAGGAGAGCGGAACCCTCGTCGCGTACCTGTACGACGTGGGCCCGCTCGGCCTCGGCAAGCTGGTCGGCCACGCGCCGTACACCTTCCACGGGCGCACCCCCGGGAAGCCGTTCGGTGTCGACCTGGAGGTGTTCTCCACGGCCTACGACGTCCCGGCAGGGCATCGGCTGGCCCTGGTCGTCGACACGGTCGACCCGCTCTACATCGAGCACAACCCGACCGGCGCGCAGCTGACCTTCTCCTCGCCGGCGAACGACCCGTCCTATGTGACGGTCCCGCTGCGCGAGCAGTGATCTCCGGCTGCCGCCGGGCGGGTCTGGCTCTCCGCGGCTGCTGCCACCCGTGGTCAAGGGGCGTGGGGGGATCCCCACCCGGCAGCAGCGTCCCTGGTCCGGCGGCGACGACCGCGACCGCCATCGCCGGAGGGACGAAGGTCCGATCGTAGTCGAGACCCCCGGCGACGCGTCGGCCGGTGGGGGTCGGCCCGGCCCCGGCGGCACGCACAGGTGCGCCGGGGAGCGCGGCCCGCGCCGGCCGGTCAGTGGTGAAGGATCTTCGACAGGAAGTCCTTGGCCCGGTCGCTGTGCGGGTTGCTGAAGAACTCGTCGGGGCTGCGGTCCTCCACGATGCGGCCGTCGGCCATGAACACCACGCGGTTGGCGGCGGAACGGGCGAAGCCCATCTCGTGTGTGACGACGACCATCGTCATGCCGTCACGGGCGAGTTGCCGCATGACCTCCAGCACCTCGTTGATCATCTCCGGGTCGAGCGCGGAGGTGGGCTCGTCGAACAGCAGGGCCTTGGGCTCCATGGCGAGGGCGCGGGCGATGGCCACGCGCTGCTGCTGACCGCCGGAGAGCTGGGCGGGGTACTTGTCGGCCTGGTCGGCGACGCCGACCCGGTCGAGGAGTTCGCGCGAACGCTTGTCGGCGTCCTCCTTCTTGCGCTTTCTGACCTTGATCTGACCGAGCGACACGTTCTGCAGGACCGTCTTGTGGGCGAAGAGGTTGAAGGACTGGAAGACCATGCCGACGTCGGCGCGCAGGGCCGCGAGCGCCTTGCCCTCCGAGGGGAGCGGTTTGCCGTCGAGCGTGATGGTGCCGGACTCGATCGGCTCCAGCCGGTTGATCGCCCTGCACAGCGTGGACTTGCCCGACCCCGAGGGGCCGATGACCACGACCACCTCCCCCTTGCCCACCGTGAGGTCGATGTCCTGAAGGACATGCAGCTCCCCGAAGTACTTGTTCACTTCACGCAGCTCGATCAATGGATCGACGGCCATTCCCAGCCCCACTCGCTCGTCGCCGTGTCGTGGCTGCCGCAAACTATCCACCCGGAAAGGGGGTTGACCAACGACACGCACTTTTCGGTCATTAGCCGTATAACCGGCTCAGGCTTCCGCGACCTCCCCGTAGAGCTGGGAGAGTTCGGGCACTCCGCTGGCCGCCCATTCGTGTCCGGCGGTCACGACGTCGAACTCCCTCCCGGACGCCAGCCGTACGACCGGCTGTCCGTTCGGCCACAGCCGCCATGCCGCGCCCGGCACGGTCCGCACGAGCACCGTGCCCAGATAGAGACCCGCGTCGTTGCCGAGCCAGGACAGGGTCTCCTCGTCGTCGCGCCAGCGCGGCAGCAACTGGTCCAGGGCCTCCAGCGAGGCCGCCGTGTCGTCCAGTCGCACCCCCGCCCGCTCCGCGTGGGAGCGCAGCAGTTCGCACTCGGACAGCAGCGCGGCGATCCCCTCGGGGTCCGGGGCGGCGCCGTCGGCCTCGTACACCGCGACACCACGTGCCGGGCCGCGCTTCTTCCGCAGATGGCCGAGGAACGGGATGTTCATACGTCCAGACTGTCATTCGCCCCCCTGTGCGCACCACAGGCGCGCGGGTCGGCCCTTCCGGGTGATTTTCCGGGGCCCGTACCGTCGTGATTTGACGAGGTCGTACCGTCTTCCTAGCTTCGACCTGCGCCGCTCGAGTGCACAGCGGCCGATTCGCCCCACCTGTGACCTGGAGGATCGGTTGGTACGCCGGGGACGCCGGATCATCGCTGCCGCCCTGTTCGTCATGCTCGCGTCGGCGGTCCCGCCGAACACGCAGAGCGCGACGGCGTCGGTGGCGGCACTCCCACAGCCGCTGGAGCGGCTGTTCGACAACACCGCCGTCAGCGACGACGCCCGGCCCGGCAGGGCCGACTTCGACGGCGCGGGCGGCTCGCTGTCGGCCCAGGACCTCACCGCCGCGGGCTGGACGGCGGGCCGCACCCTGACGGTGCAGGGCGCCCGGCTGACCTGGTCGCGCGGCGCGCCCGGCACGCCGGACAACGTACGGGCCGCCGGACAGCTGGTGCGGGTCACCGGCCGCGGCGACGCCCTCGCCTTCCTCGTCTCGGGCACGGGCGCCGACACCAGCGGCACCGGCACCGTCGAGTACGCCGACGGCACCACCGGCCTCTACCGCCTCACCGCCCCCGACTGGCGCACCGGCCCCCTGCCCGCCAAGGCCGTCGCCCTGCCGCACATCAACACCCCCGGCGGCCAACTCGCCGAGAAGGCACGGCTGTACGTCGTGACGGTGCCGCTCGACGGCATCCGCGAGGTCACGTCCGTGCGCCTGCCGCAGGCCGGTGATCTGCACGTGCTCGCGCTCTCGGTGCGCCCCGCGACGACCGGCTGGACCGGCACCTGGGGGGTGGCGACCGCGGGGCACCCGGCCGTGGGGCCGTGGACCGACCGCACGCTGCGGCTGGTGGTGCACACCTCGACGGGCGGCCCGCGGGTACGGCTGCGTTTCGACAACACCTTCGCGTCGGGGCCGGTGACGATCGGCGCCGCGTCGGTGGCGGTGCAGGGGCAGGGCGCGGACGCCCTCACCTCGCCTGCGCCACTCGGCTTCGACGGCTCGGCGGGTGTCTCGCTGGCGGCGGGCGCGCAGGTCTACAGCGACCCGCTCGACTTCGAGGTGCCCGCGGACACCAATCTGCTCGTCAGCTTCCGGCTGGCCGGCACGGTGAGCGCCCTGCCCGTGCACTCCCTGGCGGTGCAGCGGTCGTACGTCAGCGAGCCCGGCGACCACACGGCCGACGTGTCGGGGGCCGCGTACACCACGACGATCACCCACTGGCCGCTGCTGACCGGCGTGGACGTCACCGGCGGGCCGGGCTCCGTGGTGACGCTCGGCGACTCGATCACCGACGGCGGACGCTCCACCACCGACGCCAACCGGCGCTGGCCCGACGTGCTCTCCGACCGGCTCGGGTCGCAGGCCTCCCTGCCCCGCTACGGGGTGCTCAACCAGGGAGTCTCGGGCAACCGCGTCACCCAGGACCGCTACCCCGGCGACGGCACCCAGACCACCACCTGGGGGGTCAGCGCCCTCAACCGCCTCGACCGGGACGTGTTCGCCCAGACCTCCGTGCGCACCCTCTTCGTCTTCGAGGGCATCAACGACCTGATCGGCGGTGTCGACGCCGATCAGGTCGCCACCGGCCTCAGCGAGATCGCGGACCGTGCCCGTGAGCGCGGACTGCGGGTGCTCGCGGCCACCCTGCTGCCCTGTGCGGGCCACGCCAACTGCACCCCGGCCGTACAGGCCGAGCGGACCGAGCTGAACACCTGGATCCGGCGGGCCGGGGCGAGCGGGGTGTTCGACGGGGTGACCGACTTCGACGCCGCGCTGCGCGACCCCGCCGACCCGGCCCGGATGCTGCCCGCCTACGACAGCGGGGACCATCTGCACCCGGGCGACGCGGGCATGGCCGCGCTCGGCGCGGCGGTGGACCTGGAGACCCTCTGACGATCCGCCGATCCGCCGATCCCGCTCACGCCCGCGGGTCCGGGGCTCCCCCGGCCCGTCGGCGCGGCGATGCCCGCGTCGCCCGGCGGGACCCGGGCCGCCCTACTGGACGTCCAGGTCCACGACCACCGGGGCGTGGTCCGAGGCGCCCTTGCCCTTGCGCTCCTCACGGTCCACATAGGCGTCGCTGACGGCCTTGGCGAACGGCTCGTTGCCGTAGACCAGGTCGATCCGCATCCCGCGGTTCTTGGGGAAGCAGAGCTGGCGGTAGTCCCAGTAGGTGTAGGGGTGGTCGTACTTCAGGGGGCGCGGCACCACGTCGTTCAGTCCGGCCTCCCGCAGCGAGACCAGGGCGGCCCGCTCGGCGGGGGTGACATGGGTGGCGCCCTCGAAGGCCGCCACGTCGAAGACGTCGTCGTCGGTCGGCGCCACGTTGTAGTCACCGAGGACCGCGAAGGGGCGGCTGCCCGTCGCGTCCCCGGCGACGGCGGCTCTGAGGGCCTCGAACCACTGGAGCTTGTACGCGTAGTGGGGGTGGTCCACCTCGCGGCCGTTCGGCACGTAGACCGACCAGACGCGGACCGGGCCGCAGGTCGCGGAGACGGCACGGGGCTCGACCGCGCCGTCGTAGCCGGGGTCGCCGGGCAGGCCCTTGACCACGTCCTCCAGGCCCACGCGGGAGAGCACCGCCACTCCGTTCCACCGGCCGGTGGCGTGGACCGCCGACTCGTAGCCCAGCTCGCGCAGCTGGTCGGCCGGGAACTGCTCCTCGGAGACCTTGGCCTCCTGGAGGCACAGCACGTCGGTGCCGCTGCTCTCCAGCCAGGCCAGCAGCCTCGGCAGGCGGGCGGTGATCGAGTTCACGTTCCAGGTCGCGATGCGCATGCCTCACAACCTACCCGGAGGGTCCGACAACGCCCGTCCGCGACCGTCACACCTCGGCGGAGTCGCCCGGGGTCAGCCGCAGGTGCTCCGCGCCGCCGAGGGCGCCGATCTGGCGGTCGTAGATGGGCCGCGCCAGGTCGGTGAGCAGGGCGTCGTGGATGTCGTAGGCGCGCTGCGGGCGCACCTCGCGGACATAGTCGATCACCTCGGAGATCTTGTTCCAGGGGGCCATCACCGGGAGCATCAGGGTCTCCACGGAGCGTCCGGGGACGGTGAGGGCGTCGCCGGGGTGGAAGACCCGGCCGCCGTCGACCAGATAGCCGACGTTGGTGATGCGCGGGATGTCCGGGTGGATCACCGCGTGCAGTTCGCCGTGCACCTCGACCTCGAAACCGGCGGCGGTGAACGTGTCGCCGTGCCCGACGGTGTTCACCCGGCCCGGGAACGCCGCCGAGAGCTGGTCCGCGACGGACTTCAGGGTCCAGACGGCCGCCGCCGGGTTCGCCTCCAGCGCGGCGCGCAGCCGGCCCTCGTCGAAGTGGTCGGGGTGCTCGTGCGTGACCAGGATCGCCTCCGCGCCGAGCGCGGCGTCCGGCTCGGTGAACATGCCCGGGTCCACGACGAGGGCACGGCCGTCCTTCTCCAGGCGGACGCAGGCGTGCGACATCTTGGTGAGCTTCATGACCACCATCCTGCCGCGCGGGTCCGGCCCGCGCCCACCGCCGTCGCGCCCGCCCGGGGCCTCAGTCCTGGAGGGTGGTCTCCTCCCGGATGACCTGCTGCGCGACCCGGAACGCCCTGCCCGCCGCGGGCATCCCGCAGTACACGGCCGCCTGCATCAGCACTTCCTTGATCTCGGCCGGGGTGAGGCCGTTGCGCAGGGCGGCGCGGGTGTGCACGGCGAGCTCGTCCAGGTGTCCGCCCGCGACCAGCGCGGTGAGCGTGACACAGCTGCGGGCCCGGCGGTCCAGTCCCGGCCGGTCCCAGATCTCGCCCCAGGTGTACCGGGTGAGCAGGTCCTGGAAGTCGGCGGCGAAGTCGTCGGCCTGGGACAGGGTGGCGTCCACGTGCGCGTCGCCGAGCACCTCGCGGCGCACCTTGAGCCCGGTCTCGTAGGCGTCGGCCCGGCCGCCCGCCTCGGGCCGGGCCGGGGGCGGGGCGAGCTCGGCGATCGGTGCGGCCTGCGCGGGCACCAGGAACGGCTGGGCCGGGGCGAGCGGCATCGGGATCTGGCCGGTGCCGGAGTCCTGGGCGTTCTGCCAGGCCGTGGAGAAGTGCCGCAGCAGCAGGTCGGTGACGGCCGCGGGCTGCTCGACGGGGACCAGGTGCGAGGCGCCCGGCACGACGGCCAGCCGGGCGTCCGGGATGCCGGCGACCAGGGTGCGCGCCTCGGCGGGTCCGGTGACCTGGTCCTCGGAGCCGACCAGGACCAGCGTCGGCACGCCGACCCGGGTCAGTTCGGGGCGTACGTCGAAGGCGGCGAGCGCCTCGCAGGCCGCGATGTAGCAGCCGGGGTCGGTGGTGCGGACCATCTGCACGGCCCAGTCGGTGATGGCGGGCTGGGCGGCGGCGAATCCGGCGGTGAACCAGCGTTCGGGCGAGGTGCGCGCGATCGGGTCGAGTCCGTTCGTACGGACTATCACCCCGCGCTGGCGGAACTCGTCGGCGGTGCCGAACCGCGGCGAGGCGGCGATCAGCGCCAGCGAGGCGAGGCGCTCGGGGTGACGCAGCGCCAGCTCGATGCCGACGGCGCCGCTGAGCGCGCAGCCCGCGAAGCCGAACCGCTGCACGCCGAGCCCGTCGAGGGTGGCCAGCAGCCGCGCCGTCAGATCCGCGACCGACCCGGCGGGGTAGGCGGGCGCGCCGCCGTGGCCCGGCAGGTCGAACCGGAAGACGCGCCACTGCTGCGCCAGTTCCGGCACTTGACGGTCCCACATGTGCCAGGTGGTCCCCAGTGAGGGTCCGAGGATCAGGACGGGGGCGTCTTCCGGCCCTTCGAGGCGGTACTGCAGGGTGTTCGGTGGTGTCTCGCTCACCCGTCAGACTCTCTCATCTCTCACGAGATCTCACATCGCCGGTCCCAGCCTACGGGCTCCCGCCTCTCCCTCTAGGACGGGTCCAACGGCCAGAACCCTCTGGGGTCCGGGTACATGTTCAGCGGCGTGCCCTCGTGGCGTCTCACCCTCACGGCTCGGCGGGACTCACCTGAAGGCCTTCAACCGTCGCCGGCCAACTCGCTGCGCTCCGCACCACCAGTTTGCCTCTGGCAACAACGTGACCGCGAACGCGGACTTCCCCACCAAGCTCGCCAGCGTCCAGTGAGCACGCGGTTTCCCGGCTCGTACCGGGTCGACTGACCTCCCGGACATTGTTCGGCCATCCCCCTGCTTCGGGCCAGACGACATCGGAGTGGGCCATCAGTCAGCATGCGCAACTTGCTTGTCTCATAACCTCGTTGACCATTACCTCGAACGAGTGATCGAGTCGGGAGCGCATTTGCGAACGCGCGGATGAGGGCCATCTGACCACGGCCCTGGGGTAAATATGCAACGCAGGCAAATCAGACCGCGATTCGGACGCAAGGCGCGGTTACGTCTGGGGGCGGCTGCGCTAGCGATGCTGGTGCCACAGACGAACGCTGGAGCCGCCCACGCAGACGGCGAGGAAGACGACCTCGTGGTGGTCTCTTCCGTGACGGCCGTCGGCGCTGACGTGCCTGGCCTCGACGAACTGCAGCAACGGGCTGACGCGGGTCTCGGGCTGTCTCCGGTGCACGGCGGTGAGACACGGACTGCGCTGGAGACGGTGAGGCCCGCTGCTTCCTACGCACCTCGATCCCGTAAACCTTCTGGCGCCGCTCCCCCACCACAGTCGACCTCGAGATCCTGGCGCCTCACCAACGGCATATCAATCCTCCCGCGGCCAACAGCCGATCAGCACTGTCGACACTACCGAGATCCGCATCCGCCAGGGTTCACTTCTGGGACCACACCAAGACCTAGAGCTCCCCACACTCCCTTGCCGGTGCGGCCTACGCGAGAGGCGATCACACAGGAGCTGAAGAGCGCCTCGAGGTAGGCCGTGGCACTCGTCACGCAACGAGACGATCGGCGCTGGTTCTTCGACCCATCCAGGCCACTTCCCGAACCATTGCCCGTTCTGCACTTCTTCCCGACGTGGAAGAGCAGCCTGAAGTCGCAACCGAAGCTACGCAGAGTCAAAGGGCCAGGGCGGTCGGTGAGCCTTTTCAGCGTGGCCCCTGATCGGGTGATGCGGCGATCCCATCAGCCGGTACGGCCGCTGGCGTTCACCGGCTCGAACGCGTGGCCGACGAACGGGTCCTGCGCCTCGACGCCCGATTGGGCGGTACGAGGTGGGGCAGGCTGAGGGGCGTTCACGCACTCCCCTTCGACGGCAGGAGACCGGCAGGTGTTACGTGTTCACTTCACGGCGGAAGACCTCGCCAGGACCCGGGTGGCCGCGACCATCGGCGTCGCGGCCGAGGTCTACTACAGCCTGGAGCTACTGAGAGGCAACCGGGTGCCCACGCACCTCCACACCTGGCGCTCGGCGGTCGCGGGCAGGACGGGGGCCGACACACTCCCCTTGACATCCCTGGTCCCGACGCGCGGTCCCGGGCTTGATCTGCTGAGCCTGACGGGCGATGTGCCCTCTCTGGACCACGCCGTGGACAATCTGCTGCACGCCCCGGTGTCCCAGCTGCGCCGCGAGATCGAGTGTCTCGACTTCCGTCCCGGACAACTGCCGTGGGCCAGACGGGTGGCGGAGGGCGACCGTGACGCGCTGCGGGAGCTGGCGAAGGCCCTGCGCGCCTGCCACCGACTGACCGTCGAGCCCTACTGGGACAGAGGACGGTCCGAACTGGTCGCGCTGTCCACCCGTAGCGCGAACCTGATGCTGGAGGGAGGCGTCGATCTCCTGCTGCGCTCGATCTGTGCACCACTGGTCCGCTGGCGTCCGCCGGTGCTCGACGCCCCCTACCCGCGCCGAGTCGATGTGCACCTCCAGGGGCGGGGACTCATCATCACGCCCACGGTCTTCTCGAAGCACCCGGTGAGTTTCCTGTGGGACCCGCTCGACACCGCTCAGCCACCCCGCCTGACCGTACCGGCCCTCCGCCGGCCACTGACCGGCACCGGAGCGGCGGAGTCGGACGGCGCGACCCTCCGGAACCTGGAGTCCCTGCTCGGCCGCACCCGAGCCGCCGCCCTGCGAGTGACGGCGGAAGGCTGCACGACGAGCGAACTGGCCCGCCGCCTCAACGTCACGGCCGCCGCGGCCAGCCAGCACGCGACCGTGCTGCGCGACACGGGCCTCATCACCACCAGCCGCCGCGGCGGCTCCGTACTCCACCTCATCACCCCGCTCGGGCTGGCCCTGCTGCGGACGGGCGCCCTGACGCAACCGTGACGGCGCGAGGACGCCGCGAACGAACGTGGCCACCCCTGTGACACACCACCGAACAAGCGCACCGAGGTGTGTGAGGTACTGCCGCACCCACCGCCCTGGCAGCCCCTTTAAGCGGTGACTTAAAGGATGGGCAACGGATGGTCGACCTGCCCAGGATGTGAGGCGACAACCGACTCGTCCCGTCTGGAGGACCACTTGAAGCCCCAACTCGCCGCCGCTGTCGGCTCCGCCGTTCTGACCGCGGCCACCGTACTGGGAGCGCCGGCCGCGGGCGCGCAGACTGCGGCGTACCCGACCACGCCCATCACAGGCGTCTCGTATGGTGCCAGCTACATCAGCGGCACTCTGACCTGGTACAACCGTTCGGTCGGGGTCGACGGAGCACTCCGGGCCGTCGGCTGCCGCAGGGCGTGGGTCGGCGCGTACGACGCCTCGGGTATCCGCCTCGGCGCCAAGAGCACCAGTACCAAGTGCGACGTGACGTATTCGCTCAACGACTTCCCGGCAGTCCCCGCAGACGTGCCCGGCGGGGCCGCGTACGTCGTCGTCTGCCTTGACGACGCCACCGCGTCCCCACTCGACTGCGAGACGTTCTACCGGCCCTGACCACTCCGACCGCTCGATAAGTGACCTTGCGCCGACACGCATACCCGGCCCCGGGGCGGCATGACACGCGCCGCCCCGGAAGCTGATCCCGTCGCCCGACGAGGCAGAGTTACGAGCCATCAACCGTCGAGCCTCCTTAGATGACCGGGACGACGGCAGGCGTGGGATGTTCGGCTATGTGACCGTGGGAGCAATGGGGCTTCGGTCCTACTCGAAGTCGGCTGCCTCTCCGGCGGGCGAGGCCGCGGAGTGCGTTGACGAGGCCGCCAGGCAGGGCAGCCGCCGTCCAGGGCGCATCGGGCCGCCGTCGCGGATTCACCCGATCGGTGGCTCGAAGTCTGGCGACCTCCTGCGCCGTGACCATGACTTCGCGCGCGTCGGCCGTCATCTGCCTCATTGCGTCCCCTGCGGGTCGGTGTGGGGACCGGAGAGCAGCAAGGTGGAACGTCAGGCGGCGACGCTGCGGGAGCGGGACAGGGCGAGGCCGGAGAGGACCGCTCCGGCCAGGCCCACGATCATGGCGACGAAGGAGCCGCCCGTGCCGGAGCCGTTGCCGACGCCGCCGTCAGCGACGGCCAGGGCGACGCCGCCGAGCACGACGGCGAGCAGCGACACGGCGAGGCCCGCGACGGCTCCGCCGCGCACTGCGGCGGCTCCACGGCCTGCGCCGCGCAGGGCTCGTACGCCGAGGACCACTCCGGCCACGGCGACGATCAGGGCGACGAGGGACGGGCCGCGGCCGGAGCCGCCGTCGTCGCCGTCGGCGGCCATGACGTTCGCGGCGGCCGGTGCGGCGAGGACGATCCCCGTGGTCACGGCGGCAGCGGTGGCGGTGAGCAAACGACGGACGAACATGGGCGTTCCCTTCGGTCTCATGACGCGGTGTCGGAACTCAGACTAGGAACGGGGAGCATCCCGGGTCGTCATGCCGGAGTAGCCGTTCCGCCTACCGTCGGGGCGGTAGCCACCGGGCCGGCGTCTGCGGTCACAGCAGTCGACTACCACGAACGCAGCATTCGCCCGCAGCAGTACCGGCGGGCGCATTGCCCGGGTGTTCAACTGCCCACTTTGACCCGGTCGGCTTTCCGCGGCTAGCTTCCGAACGGCCGAATACTCGGGGATTTACCAACTGAAAAGGGAATGGGGGACTTTGATGAGCGGTCAGAGCATTTCCACGGTGGACGGAACGGGACGGGCCCTGAAGATCGCGTCATGGGTGTGCCAGACCCTGCTGGTGCTGCTGTTCCTGGCCGCCGGGTCGGCGAAACTCCTCGGCAGCCAGGAGATGGTCGACGCGTTCGACGAGATCGGCCGGGGCCAGTGGCTGCGGTACTTCGTCGGTGTCGTGGAGATCGCCGGTGTGCTGGGTCTGCTGGTCCCGCGCCTGATGGGACTGGCCGCCCTCGGGCTGACGACGCTGATGATCTGCGCGATCGTCACGAACGTGGTCATGGACGACCTCTCCCTGATGGACGGGATCGCGTTCACGCTCAGCGTCTCGGTCGCCTGGCTGCGGCGGGACCGCGTCAAGGCCCTGCTGCGTCCGCGCGCCGCCGGCTAGCCGCGCCGTCAGACCCAGCCGGCCCGGGAGGCCACGTGCACGGCGTGGATCCGGTTGCCCGCGTTCAGCTTGCGGACGGCGGAGTGGATGTGGTTGCGGACGGTACCCGGGCTGAGGTGCAGCTGGGACGCGATGACGCTGAGCGGGCGGCCGTCCTCGGCGGCCTTGAGGATCTCCGCCTCGCGGGCCGTGAGGGGGTTGTCCCCCACGGCCATCATCTCGGCGACCAGATCGGCGGGCACCCGCCGGGCACCCGCGTGCACGTCACGGATGACCTCGCTCAGCTCCGCGACCGAGGTGTCCTTGGTGAGGATGCCGCGCACCCCCGCCCTGAGCGCCCGCTGAAGGTGTCCGGGCCGCACGTCGACGGTCAGCAGCACCACCGGGAAGCCGGGCCGCTCCCGGTGGAGCCGCTCGGCGACCTCGAGCCCGGTCATGCCCGGCATGTGCACATCGAGCACGACGAGGGCCGCCCCGTGCTCCGCCACCAGCGGAAGCACCTCGTCGCCCCGCCCCGTGTGGGCGACGACCTCGATGTCCCCGAGCAGCCCGAGCAGTTCAGCAACGGCCTCCCTGGTGAGGGTCTCGTCCTCGGCCAGGACCACCTTGATCGCCATCTCTCCTCCACCATTCGCTGCCGCTCAGGGGTACGGCCGCCTCGACGGTGAAGCGGGTCCCGGGGTCCGGGCCGTGAACGAGCGTGCCGCCGACGGCTCGCAGCCGCACGGCGAGGCCCTTGAGTCCGGTCCCGGAGGACGAGACGCGCCGCCCGGCGCCGTCGTTGGTGATCCGCAGCCGTGCCGTCCGGCCGTGGATCCGGACCTCGATCGCGCAGGCGCGGGCGTCGCTGTGCCGGATGACGTTGGCGACCGCCTCCCGCACCACCCAGGCGAAAGCGTCCTCGACCGGCCAGGGCAGCGCGGGCGGGTCGCGGGTGACGTCCGCCCGCAGGCCCAGGCCCTCCAGGTCGGAGCGCGCCCCCTCCAGCACGGAGGCGAGGTCGCCCAGGCGGGAGCCGCCCGCCAGGGCGCGGACCTCGGCCATGGACCGGCGCGTCAGCACCAGCATGCCCTCCAGTTCGGCCTGCGCCCGGTCGGGCCGGGTGCCGACGATCCGCGCGGCCAGCTCGCCCTTGCGGTTGATCGCGGCGAGGGTGCGGCCGAGCAGGTCGTGCACGTCCCGGGCGGTCAGCCGCCGGTCCGCCGCGGGCACCGGCCGCGCCGTCTCCCGCCCGGACCGCACGGGCGCCCGAGCCGGTACGGTCCTCAGCGGCGTGGGCGGTTCCTCGAGGACGGCACGGTACGGCGTGGGCTCGTACGCCGGGGCGGGAGGCGGCGTGATCACGAAACCGGCGGCTACCGCGGGGAGGACACGCAGCAGGTCCTCGTACGAGACGTCCCGCGGCAGCAGCCCGCCGGCCCCGGCCCGCAGGGCCTCACGGCACTGTTCGAGCCGTTCGGGCGCGGCCAGGACGACGACCCTGGGCGGACACGCCCCGGCCAGCAGCCGCCTGACCAGGCCGGCCAGCCGCGGGCCTTCGAGTCCGCCGACGAACACCAGGTCCGGGAGGATCTCCGCGGCCCCCGCCAGGGTCTCGTCGGCGTCGGCGGCCTCGCCCGCGACCCGCAGTCCGGGTGCGGACCCGAGCGCCGCCGACAGGGCGGCGCGCACCGAGTCGTCGGGGTCGGACAGCAGCACGGAGGACGTCGTCACCGCCGCTCGGGACGGCGGCCGCAGCGCGGTCATCGGAGTATCCCCCTTGTGAAGAAGGCGGAACCTCGTGCGGCTCCGCGCTCCGGTTCCGCCTGCCCGGGCGCGGAGGCGGCCGTGGCGGTCTCCCGGTCTCGGGGGGATGACCGAGACTGCGGGAACGCGACCGTGTGCCGACGTGTCCGATGGCGCCAATTCGCTTTGCGTGTGGGGCTGTTCGGGGCCAGGCATCCCCCGCCGTGCGGCCGAGCAGCGATTCGACGATAACGCGCCCGGACCCGGCTTCACCAGCGTCGACGGTCCTGGCGGAGGCCTGCCGCGGTGGAGTCCGGGTGGAGTGCCGCCCCCTTTGCCGCCCCCGTGCTTGCCGCCCCCCGTGGCGGGGACGACGGCAGCGGGGGGGGGGGGGGGGGGGGGGGGGGGGGGGGGGGGGGGGGGGGGGGGGGGGGGGGGGGGGGGGGGGGGGGGGGGGGGGGGGGGGGGGGG
>NZ_JBVJGZ010000026.1:0-133198 GCF_055587025.1 Streptomyces sp. NPDC048600
ACGCTACGAGAAACGGGCATACGCCTACCTCGGCACCGTCACCCTCGCAGCCCTCATCATCTGGCTCCGCACATGATCCAGGAAACAGCGCCTAGGCCTGCCCGGTCGCGTTACGGGCGCGGTGGGCGCGGGCCTTCTCGCGGTTTCCGCAGTGCTCCATGGCGCACCAGCGGCGACGGCCGGGGCGCGAGGTGTCGACGAAGAGCAGGAAGCAGTCGTGGGCACCGCACTCGCGGACGCGGTCGGCGTACGGTCCGCCGAAGAGGTCGATCGCGTCACGGGCCAGCGTGGACAGCAGCCGGGTTCCGGTGGCGCCCGGCGCCCAGGCGGGCGAGCCGTCCGGGGCGAGACGGGGCACGAGGGGCGGTTCGGCGGCGGCCGCGTTGACGATCTCCAGATGACGCGGCTGGAGCGGGCGGCCGTGCGCGCGGTCGGCGGTGAGCAGGAACAGCGCGTCACGGAAGACCCGGGCGTCGCTCAGCTCGCCCTCGTCGACGGCGAGCTCCAGACCGTCCGCGAGCCGACTGCGGCGCGCCCAGGCCGCCAGGTCGGCGGGCTCGTGCAGCACCTCGAAGCGCGCGAAGGCACCCGGACCCCCCGTGGGCAGCAGCTCCAGGCACAGGGCGCCGGGATCGAAGCGGTACGGCGTGCCCTCGTACGAGATCAGGGTCAGGCCGGGCGTCTTCGGCGGGAGTTCCGGCGTTTCCCGGACGCGATCGGTCACGTAACCAATATAACTGGTTACGTGACCGACACCGAAGCACACGAGACGAGGGCGCCCGCCCCGGCGCCCGTCCACTGGAAGCTCGTCATCGACTGCGGCAACCCGCAGGCCCAGGCCGACTTCTGGGCCGCCGCGCTGCACTACGAGGTCGAGGACAACAACGCGCTCATCGAACGGCTGCTGGAACTCGGCGCCCTGCCGCGCGAGGCGGTCGTCGAGTTCCACGCCCGCCTCGCCTTCCGCGACCTGGTCGCCGTACGGCATCCCGAGGACCCCGTCGAGCCGGACAGCGGCACCGGGCTGGGGCGGCGGCTGCTGTTCCAGCGCGTGCCCGAGCCCAAGTCCGGCAAGAACCGGCTCCACCTGGACCTGCATCCCGGCGCCGGCCGGCGCGAGGACGAGGTGGCCCGGCTGCGGGGGCTCGGGGCGAGCGTGCTGCGGGAGGTGAAGGAAGCGGGCGGACAGTGGGTGGTCATGGCGGATCCGGAGGGGAACGAGTTCTGCGTGCAGTGAGGGCCTAGGCCCTGTGCGCGAGCAGACCGGGGCCCTCACGCCCTAGGAACGAGCGGGCCGGGCCCTCACGCCTGGGAACGGGCGGCGCGGGCCGCTCGGTCGGTGAGCCGGATCATGCGGGCGTGGGCCGACTCCAGTTCCTCCAGGTCGGCGGCGGCGGGGCCGCCCTCGGCCGCCAGGTCCGTCCACATGTCTATCAACTCGTGGCCGAGCCGCAGCCCGTCCTGCGGATCGCGCACCGCGCGCCAGGCCATCGCGGCGCTCTGCACGTTCCCGTACGCCGCGTCGGCGTCTCCCAGGCGTCGGTGCACCCGGGCCAGGTCGAGCGACAGGCCCATGGCACGCTCGCCCTCTCCGGCCAGGTAGGCGATGTACGCGGTGAGTTCCCGCAGCCGCAGCACCTCGGGGTGCTCGTGCTCCAGCCCCGTTCCCGCCAGCGTCCGTGCCGCGAGCTCCGCGGCCGCCTCGACCCGTCCCGACCGCACGGCCTCGCCGATCCGCCCCATGGGCTCCGCGAGGGGCCCGGTGGCGACGCCCTGTTCGTCGTCGAGCACCGCTTCGGCGATGGCGTCGAAGCCGCGGGGCGGGGTCGGGGTGAGCGAGGTGGAGGGGGCCGGGGCGGACGAGGTGAGCCGGGTCAGGGCGGACGAGGTCAGCGCGGACGTGGTCAGCGGGGCGGGGGTGCCGGTGGCGGAGCGGTTCGCGGTGGTGGTCTGCGGTTCCGGGATCGGCCGGGGGGCCGGCGCGGTGCCGGGAACCGGCTCGGGCCGCAGGGCCGTCGGCGTCGGTGCCGTCGGCCGGAGGTAGGGGTTCGACGCGTCCGGATCGGCGTGGTGCGCCTGCGGGACGTAGGGCGAGCCGGACGGCGGGGGCTGCGGGGTCAGGGTCTGGGGGCCGTACGGCTCGGCACCGTGGGACGGCCCGGCCATCACCGGCGGCGGACCGAATCCCTCGGCCGGCGACGGCTCCACCTGCTGGGCGCGCGCCGGCTCCACCCGCCGGGGCTCCCCGCCGGGTGCCGCGGTCCGCGGCCGCTCCTGCCCCCGGGGCCGGCCGACCCCGCCCGGGGTGGCCGGTGCGGCCGTCCCGCCCAGGGCCTCGGCCTTCGGCGCCTCCCGCCGCACCCGGACCGGGTCGGCCGTGAAGCTGCTCGCGCCGTCGGGGGCGACCTGGAGCGGAACGACGTAGCCGATGCGCTCGTCGTGGACCATGGCGAGCACCGGGCGGCCCGAGGCGCGGGCGACGGTCTGGAGGTGCTTCAGGACGGCCCGCTGGATCTCCTCGCCGGTGCCCGTGGCCACGCGCACCCCCTCGACGAGGGCGCCGGTCACGGTGACGCGGACGTCGAGCGGTGCCACCGGTCCGGCGGTCGGCGCCTGGGTGATGCCGTGCTGTTCCCGCTGGTCGCCGCGGCTGGTCGGTGTCATCGGTTCCCCCACTCCCTCTGTCCGCGAACGCCGCCGGACACGCACGGTCGAGTCTCTCCGCTCACAGGCCCTTCACGCGTCACCACGACGTCACAGCCTCGTCCCAAGAACCGGGGCCGAATTCCCGGGCGTACCAGGCGTCTCGGAGGCCCCAGAGACCACACAGACACCAGAGGCACCAGGGGGCGCTGAGATCCCAGAAACCGCTGAGGCCCTGTGGGCCCCAGAGGCCCCAGTCCCTCGGTTCCCGGTGGAAAGATTTTGATGCATGTGCATACGATGTTGGGGCCTTCCCGACCCGAGCACGGGCCTGAGCAGCGTTCCGAGCACAGCTCTGGACACGGACCACCTGGGGGACCCATGACCCGCCGCTTCCTCTTCCTGACCACCGGCAGCCGCGCGGACGGCAACACCGAACTGCTCGCCCGCCGCGCCGCCGAGCAACTGCCCGAGGACGTCGGGCAGCGCTGGATCCATCTGGCCGACCACCCCCTGCCCGACTTCGAGGACGTACGGCACGACGTCGCCCGCGAGCGCGGCGAGGACCCCGACGCCGGCCTCCTGCTCGACGCCACGCTCGCCGCGACGGACCTCGTCATCGCCTCACCTCTGTACTGGTACTCCCTCTCCGCACACGCCAAGCGCTACCTCGACCACTGGTCGGCCTGGCTGCGCGTGCCCGGCGCGGACTTCCGGGCCACGATGGCGGGACGGACGCTGTGGGGCGTCACCGCGCTCGCGCACGAGGAGACCGAGGTCGCCGAGCCGCTCATCGGCACCCTGAACAACTCCGCGGCGTACATGAGGATGCGCTTCGGCGGCGTCCTGCTCGGCAACGGCAGCAGGCCGGGTGATGTGCTCGCCGACACCGACGCCCTGGCCCGCGCCAAGACCTTCTTCGCCCAGGACGCGCCCCTCGCCCGCTTCCCGTACGAGAAGTGAGCGGCCGGGGCCCTACGCCGTGATGTCCTTCGTGGTGAAGCGCGCCCAGGCCGCCGAGCCGAACACCACCGCGTACAGCGCCTGGATGCCGAGGTTCTTGCGCAGGTCCTCCCAGTAGACCGGCTCACGCATCAGGTCGGCGAAGGACAGCCAGTGGTGGGAGAAGAAGTACGGGTGCAGGGCGCTCAGCTGGGGGATCTGGTCGAGGATCTGCACGGTGATCAGCAGGCCCACCGTCGTCGCCATCGCGGCGATGCCGCTGCCGGTCAGCGTGGAGACGAACAGGCCGAGCGCCGCGACCCCGAGCAGTGACGCGGCGACGACGAGGGCGATCAGCACGGCCCGGACGAGGCCCTCGGTGAAGCTGATGCGGGTCCCCGAGATGGTCGTCAGATCACCCATCGGGAAGAGCAGGGCGCCGACCATGAGGGCCGAGACGGCGACCGTGAGCGTGGCCGCCAGGCAGAAGGCGACCACCGTCACGTACTTGGTGAGCAGCAACCGAGTGCGGCCGGCGGGCGCGACCAGGAGATAGCGCAGTGTGCCCGCGTTGGACTCGCCGGCCAGCGCGTCCCCCGCCACCACGCCGACGGCCATCGGCAGGAAGAACGGCAGTGTCGCCGCGAGCCCCGTGAACACCAGGAACAGGCCGTTGTTGGTGATCTGCGAGATGAACGCGGGGCCCTCGCCGCCCCCGCCGCCGACGGCGGAACCGTCACTGGTCTCGATCTTCACCGCGATCCCGACCAGCACCGGCACGGCCGCCAGCACCCCCAGCAGGGCGAGTGTGCGCCAGCGCCGGAAGGTCGTCACCAGCTCGCTGCGCAGCAGGCCCAGGCTCCACAGGAAGCCGGGCGTGCGGGCGGCGGACGCGCCGCCCGGCGCCGCGACGGTCAGGTCAGCCCGCGACATCGAAGCCCTCCCCCGTCAGCGCCACGAACGCCTCCTCCAGCGAGGCCCGTTCGACGCCGAATCCGCGTACCCGCACCCCTGCCCGGACCAACGAGGCGTTGATCTCCGCGAGTTCCCGCTCGGGCGGCTCGCCGGTGACCCGGTCCCCGTCGGCGACCACGTCGCCCACGCCCTGTTCCTTCAGCACCCGGGCCGCCTCTGCCGCGTCCGGGGTCGTGACGACCAGCCGCCCGCGCGCCCCGGCCGCGAGGTCGGCGACCGCGCCCTGGGTGATCAGCCGGCCGCGGGCCATCACGGCCGCGTGCGTGCAGACCTGCTCGATCTCGTCCAGCAGATGGGAGGAGAGGAACACCGTCGTGCCGTCGGCGGCCAGCTCCCTGATCAGGGTGCGGATCTCCCGCATGCCCTGCGGGTCGAGCCCGTTGGTCGGCTCGTCCAGCACCAGCAGCCGGCGCGGCTGGAGCAGGGCCGCGGCAAGGCCCAGCCGCTGCTTCATGCCGAGGGAGTAGGCCCGTGCCTTCTTGCCCGAGGCGCTCGCCAGCCCCACCCGCTCCAGCGCCGTGCCGACCCGGTCCCGGCGGGTGCGCGGGTCGGCGGTGGGGTCGGCGGCGTCGTACCGCAGGAGGTTGTCGCGGCCGGACAGGAATCCGTACAGCGCCGGGCCCTCGATCAGGGCGCCCACCTGCGGGAGCACGGTCCGCGCGGCCCGGGGCATGGGCCGCCCGAGCACGCGCGCGCTGCCCGAGGTGGGCTCGATCAGGCCCATCAGCATGCGGATGGTCGTGGTCTTGCCGGAGCCGTTGGGGCCGAGGAAGCCGAAGACACTGCCCGCCGGGACGGTCAGATCCAGCCCGTCGACGGCGAGCTGTCCGCCGCGGTAACGCTTGGTGAGAGCGCGGGTGACGATCGCTCCGTCGCCCTCGTCGGCACCGGCGCCGGGGGCGGCGCCCGGGTCGCTCTCGTGCCCCGGTGTGGCGGACGTTGCGCGCATGGGCTCCCCCGGCTCCCTCGACTCGTCGTACGCGTACGGTACTTACTGTCCCGCGCGCACGCCCGCCACCGCGGTCATCCCTGCGAATCGGCCGCCTTCACCAGGGCTTCCTGGGTGACCGCGCCGACGTAGACCTTGCCGTCGTCGGTGATCAGGGCGTTGATCAGGCGGGTCTTGAAGACCGTGCCCGAGCCGAACTTGCCGTCGACCTTGTCGCCGAGGGAGTCCAGGAAGCCGCCGAACTGGCCGCCCATCTCGTCGCCGGAGGGGACGCCCTCGCCGCCGGTGTCCAGGACGGCGATCGCGTTCCAGCCCTCGCCGATGGTCTGCGGACCGTCGGCGGACCCGCCCTCGGCGCCCTGCTCCAGGCCCTTCTCGAAGCCCTTCCCGAAGTGGTCGAAACCGCCGTCCACGGAGGCGCTCGGGGCGTCGTGCCCGGCCTCGCCCTCCTCGGTGACCTTCGCGCCCTTGGGCGGGGTGAAGTCGAACGTGGAGGCGGCCGGCCTGGCGAAGCTGACCTGGGTGAAGCCGACGTCCAGGACGGCCGCGCCGCCGCTCGCCGGGGTGAGGGTGAACTTCAGCGGCGTCCAGGTCTTCGCATCCACCGCGATGCTGATCGCGCCGACGGTCGTACCGGACTGCTTGGGCTCGATCAGCAGCTTGTAGGCGTCGCGGCCGGCGACCCTGGCGGTGCCGTCGACGGTCACGGACGTGGTGTCGTCGGCCGCCTTCAGGGCCTCCTCGGCGAAGTCCTTGGGCGTGGCGGGCACGTCCTCGGGCTCGGCGGACTCGGCCGTCGTCGAGTGGTAGACCTCGTTGGACCGGCTGTCGTAGCCCCAGACGTCCTTGCCGTTGTGGATGACGCTGTACTCGGCGGCGTCCTGGAGGAGCGACAGCTTCTGGCGGTCGGGACCGTCGGCGGCCACGCGCAGGGTGTGCGTGCCGGTGGCCAGCTCGGTGAGCCGGGCCGACGGGTCGGCCGCGGAGCCGTCGCCGCCGTCCGCGCCCCGGGCGGCGCCGGAGAACAGTCCGCTCTCCAGTCCGCCAAGGTCGGGCAGGCCGAGGTCGGTGTTGATCCGGACCGTGCCGGACAGCTGCTCGGTGTCCGACTCGGCGATGTTCTGGACGACTTGCTCCGCGCTGATCTTCGGCAGGTCGGGGCTGCCGGAGCTGGCGAGCGCGGGCACGAGCCCGATGGTCGCCGCCGCCACGCCGGTCACCGCGACCGGGACGATGTACCGCGTGGCCCTGCGTCGGCCCGCGCTCGGGCCGTCGGCCTCCGAGGCGGCCGTGGTCTCGTCGGATTCGTACGGTGCCATGTGTGCCCTACCTCCGTGTCGGCGGCGGCCGTTCAGCTCGATGCGCACTGTTCACCCTGAGCCGCCATTCTCACCCGAATCGGTGAGGAGTGGTGTTTTCCGTGTGGTCTCCATCAGACCAAACCGGGGGTGTCGACGCGTCACTCCGCGGAGCCAACTCCACGTACTCCTGCGGTATGACACGCAAGGGCGGCGCCTCCCCCGACCCGTAGGGGTCGAGGGCGCGCCGCCCTTGGACAGGCAGTTGGGGATGGCGGGGCGGGGGGGCTCCGGGGGGGTGGTGCCGGGGGACGCGGTGGCCGTGACGGGGGGCCTGGGTGGTCGCGCCGGGGGCCTGGGTGGTCTTGACGGCGAGGGGCGGGCCTGCGGACCGTCGGGACGGTGCGGTGCGGAGCCTCCGTGGCCCCTGGGGCCGTTCCCCTGGGGTCGTTCCCTGGGGCGTTTCCCTGCGGCTGTTCCCCTGAGGCCGTCAGCCCGCCCGGTGCACCACCGCGTCGCAGAGCTCCACCAGGGACGCCTTCGCATCGCACTCCGGCAGGGGCGCGAGCGCGGCGCGGGCCTCCGAGGCGTAGCGGACGGTGTCGCGGCGGGCGTGCTCCAGGGCCGGGTGCTCGCGCAGCGCGGCGAGCGCCTCGGCCAGCCGGGCGTCGTCCGTGAGGTCGGAGTCCAGCAGATCGCACAGGGCGAGGTCCTCGGCGAGCCCCAGCCGGGCGGCCCGCTCGCGCAGCCGCAGCACGGGCAGGGTGGCGATGCCCTCGCGCAGGTCGGTGCCGGGGGTCTTGCCGGACTCGCGGGAGTCGGAGGCGATGTCCAGGACGTCGTCCGCGAGCTGGAAGGCGACGCCGAGCCGCTCGCCGTACTGGGTGAGCACGTCGACATGGGTCTCGTCGGCGCCGGACATCATCGCGCCGAACCGGCAGGAGACGGCCACCAGCGAGCCCGTCTTGCCGCTCAGCACGTCCAGGTAGTGGTCGACGGGGTCGCGGCCGTCGGCGGGACCGGCCGTCTCCAGGATCTGGCCGGTGACCAGCCGCTCGAACGCCTCGGCCTGGACGCGGACCGCCTCGGGGCCGAGGTCGGCGAGGATGTGCGAGGCACGGGCGAAGAGGAAGTCGCCGGTGAGGACGGCCACCGAGTTGCCCCAGCGGGTGTTGGCGCTGGGCACTCCGCGGCGTACGGCCGCCTCGTCCATCACGTCGTCGTGGTACAGCGTGGCGAGGTGGGTCAGCTCGACCACCACGGCCGAGGGCACGACGCCGGGCGCGTAGGGGTCGCCGAACTGGGCGGCGAGCATCACGAGCAGCGGCCTGAACCGCTTACCGCCGGCCCGCATCAGATGCTGGGCGGCCTGGGTGATGAAGGGGACCTCGCTCTTGGTTGCCTCGAGCAACCCTTCCTCGACTGCCGTCAATCCGGCCTGGACATCGGCCTCCAGAGCCTGGTCCCGCACGCTCAGCCCGAACGGCCCGACGACGGTCACGAGGGTCTCCTGTCTGCTGGTGTCCACCGGCGATTACGCGGTTTGTCGATAGGTCGCCGCCATCACTCAAGTCAGCGTATCCGGTCACGATTCGATCACTGCCGCCACCCACCCCGCAGGCCGGGCGGTATTGCGGCACGGCCGGTATGTTGCTGATCAACCGATAAGAACGGACATTTATCCACTTAATCGAACGGGCTCCGCAGGGATCGCGCCATTCGTGTCCGTACGCCCCCCCGACGGGATCGTCCACCAGGATCCGCGCGCCCCGCTTCCGAACGGGGTGCGCCCGCGCGGACGCTTCGACGGGGGCGCTCCCGCGCACGCGTCCGGCGACCCGCCGCGTTCGCGGAGGACGCGGGAAAGCGAGCCGCCACCCCCACGGGAGCCACGGGGAGCGAGCCGCCACATCCGCGAGAGCCACGGGGAGCGAGCCGCCACATCCGCGAGAGCCACGGGGAGCGACCCGCCACGCCCCCGGAGGGCAGTCGGCCGACCCGGCCCCGGACGCCGGGATCCGCATCCGCGAGAGGCGGATCCCACGAGCGGTCAATTGAGGCAGAGTTGGGCCTCATGTCCGAATTGCCGCTCTTGCGGCTGACGGTGAGTTGGCTCACTGGCCGGCCCGCACGCCGGACCGCGCGCCCAGGGGGCACGGGGGGCGCCCCGCCCTGCAATTGCGCGGCGGCGACCAAAATGGATCAAGTACCCCAAACGGACTGGATCATGCCGCGTCGTCCCATTGTGTGAATCCCGCACTTGTTTCGGTCATGTGCTCTCGCATACGTTCCGGGCCAGCCGGGCGGACGCCGAATCCTGCCGCCGCCCACAGCATCCGACGACCAGACGCAGCGGCAGGAGCGGGGGACCCAGGCAGGTCGCCGGACCGAACGTCGTACCAGGTACGAGGCGCGGTACGGCTCGGGGTGAAGCCATGTCCGAAAGGGCAGGGCCGGGCACCTTTCCGCCCGAACCCGACAGCTCACCTCGCAGGCGCCGGAGAGGAACACCCCCATGCCTGCGAACACGCATGCAAACCGCCGCCCCCGTCTCGCCCGTGCCCTCGCCGCCGCCGGTGTCGGCGCCGCCGTGCTGGCGCTGCCGATCGTCGGCGCGACCACCGCGTCGGCCGCCCCCACGGCCACTACGGCCGCGACCGTCTACCCGAGCAACCTCGACGGCTGGATCCGTCAGTCACTCGACGTGATGGCCCAGAACGGCATCCCGGGCACGTACGACGGCATCTACCGCAACGTCATGCGCGAGTCCTCGGGCAACCCCCTCGCGATCAACGACTGGGACTCCAACGCCGCCGCCGGCACGCCTTCCAAGGGCCTGCTCCAGGTCATCGACCCGACCTTCGCGGCGTACCACGTGCCCGGCACGGCGTTCGACCCGTACGACCCGGTCGCCAACATCACCGCCGCCTGCAACTACGCGGCCGCGCGCTACGGGTCGATCGACAACGTCTTCGGCGCCTACTGATCCCTCCGGCCGGCCGCCGGGACCCGGGCAACACATCCGATCTGACCGGATTCGCCCGGATCCGCCCGGCGCGTCAGCCGTAGAGTCGTTCGAGGACGACGGCGATGCCGTCGTCCTCGTTCGAGTGGGTGATCTCGTCGGCCACCGCCTTGAGTTCGGGGTGGGCGTTGGCCATGGCGACGCCGTACTCGGCCCAGTCGAACATGGGGATGTCGTTGGGCATGTCCCCGAAGGCGATGGTGTCCTGCGGGGTCAGGCCGAGATGCCGGGCCGCCAGCGCCAGGCCGGTCGCCTTGGTGATGCCGCACGGCTGCAGCTCGACCGTGCCGGGCCCCGACATGGTGACCGTGGCCAGCGAACCCACCGCGCCCCGCGCGACCGTCGCCAACTCGTCGTCGCCCAGGGTGTGATGGCGCAGCAGCACCTTGCTGATCGGCTCGCACCACAGATCGTCGCGGCGCTCGACGCGCAGCGCGGGCAAGGTGGGGTGCGGCATCGTGTAGCCCGGCTCGATGAGCGTGAGCCCGTCGACGCCGTCCTGGTCCACGGCCGCGTACACCTGTCCTACCTCGGCCTCGATCTTGCCGAGTGCGGTCTCGGCGAGCTCGCGGTCCAGCGTCACGGACCACAACAGCCGGTCCGCACCGGCGTCGTAGAGCTGCGCGCCCTGTCCGCACACCGCTAGGCCCGTGCTGCCCAGCTCCTCCAGGAGCGGACGCACCCTCGGCGCCGGCCGGCCGGTCACCACCAGATGCCGGGCGCCGGCGGCCTCCGCCAGGGCCAGCGCTGCACGCGACCGGTCGGAGAATGTGTCGTCGCCGCGCAGCAGTGTGCCGTCCATATCGGTGGCGACGAGCGAGAAGGCGGTGCGGTCGGCATATGCGGTGGGTGCGGCCATGATCAGAGAATACGGACATCGAACCCCTCGGACCCCCCGCGTCGGAGACTACGACAGGCGCCTCTCCGAGCTCACGCGCCTCTTCAACTCCCTTTCGCGCTCCGGCATTTCACCCCCAAGTGGGGCCGACCGGATGGCCCGGCCCGGTGGCCCGGCTCCGTTCGGCGGGGTTCGGCCGGTTTCGGCACGCGGCGACGCGGCCGGGATTCAACGGCGGCTCCGCCCGACCACGACGGGCGGCCCGGCCGTAACGTGTGGCGCAGTCACGTGCCGTCCGAACGCGCGGCACGCGAGCGCACGGCACCGCACACGGCACGCACGAGAGCGAGGCAGAACCGCATGCCCCCCTTCGATGTCCCCGAGGGCGACCCCTTCGGTCCGCACAACCTTCCGTACGGCGTGTTCTCCACCGGGGACCCGCACCGGCGGACCGTCGGCGTCCGGCTCGGAGACCACGTCCTCGACGCGGGCGCGGCGGCCCGGGCCCTCGGCTCCCCCTACGCCACGCTGCTCGACCAGCCGTCCCTCGACCCGCTGCTGGCCGCCGGCCGCACCGCCTGGTCGGACGTCCGGCGCGCGCTCACCGCGTGGGTGACGGTCCCCAGCTACCGCGAGACCGTCGAGCCGCTGATGCACCCCCTCGACTCGGTGACCCTGCACCTGCCCTTCACCGTCGCGGACTACGTGGACTTCTACGCGTCCGAGCACCACGCCCGCAACGTCGGCCAGATGTTCCGCCCCGACGCCGAGGACTCCCTCACCCCGAACTGGAAGCACCTGCCGATCGGCTACCACGGCCGCTCCGGCACCGTCGTGGTCTCCGGCACCGACGTCGTACGGCCCTCCGGGCAGCGCAAGGCCCCGGCCGACCCCGCCCCGGTCTTCGGCCCTTCCGTGCGCCTGGACATCGAGGCCGAGGTCGGCTTCGTCGTCGGCACGCCGTCCACGATGGGCACCCCGGTGCCGCTGGCCGGCTTCCGCGACCACGTCTTCGGCCTCTGCCTGCTCAACGACTGGTCCGCCCGCGACCTCCAGGCCTGGGAGTACGTCCCCCTCGGCCCCTTCCTGGGGAAGTCCTTCGCCACCTCGGTGTCGGCGTGGATCACCCCGCTGGAGGCCCTGGAGGAGTCCCGCGTCGCCGCCCCGGAGCGCACTCACCCGCTGCTGCCCTACCTCGACGACGCCGACGAGGAGCCCTACGGCTACGACCTGCGGATCTCCGTCGCGGTCAACGGTCAGGTCATCTCCGAGCCCCCCTTCTCCACCATGTACTGGACCGCCGCCCAGCAGCTGGCCCACATGACCGTCAACGGTGCCTCCCTGCGCACCGGTGACCTCTACGGCTCCGGCACGGTCAGCGGCCCCGCCGAGGCCCAGCGCGGCTCCCTCCTGGAGCTGACCTGGAACGGCCGCGACCCCTTCGAACTCCCCGACGGCAAGCGCACGTTCCTCGAGGACGGCGACGTCGTCACCCTCACCGCCTGGGCCCCCGGCCCGGACGGCATCCGCGTCGGCCTGGGCGAGGTCACCGGGCGGATCGTGGCGGGCTGAACCGGCGCCCCGGTGCGGCCGGGCCGGGGCCCAGGCGGTGAGTGAGGACGTCCTGGGCGGCCTGAGCGGCGATCGGTGAGGAGATCCCCGGCGGCCGGTGCCGCGATCCATGAGGGTGGATCGCGGCCCGGCCCGCCGGGCGACGGCCGGGCTGCAGCCACTACCGGATCCGCTCCGGATCCGCTCCCGCCGATTCCTTACGCCCACCGCCCCCCGCCGTCATACTGGCGGCGAGCGCGTCCCCCCGCGCGCAGCGAGGCACCGCACCCCCGCCCTACTCCCGATCAGGATCCGGAGCCCGTGGCATGACCGTCTGCCTGCTCCTGCTGAGCCTTCTCGCCCTGACGGCCGCCGTGCCGGTCCCCCGCGCGCTCACGCGGGCCGCCTGGCCCGAGCGGGAGCCCGTGGTCGCGCTGTGGGTGTGGCAGTGCCTCGTCGCGACCGTCCTGCTCTGCTGTCTCACCGCCCTCACCTTGAGCGCCGCCGCCGTCTTCCAGACCGTCCGCGCCCATGTCTTCGCCCCGGCGCCCGTCGAGGTGACCGCCGCCTACGACCTCACCGCCGCCCCGCCCTGGGCGACCGCCCTCACCGTCCTGCTGGCCTTCGGAGCGGCCTGGACCACCGCGATGCTGGCCCGTGAGCTGGTGGAGGCCCGCCGTCGGCGCGGACTGGCCCGCGCGCATCTGCGCGAGCGCGCCCCCGACCTGCCCGCAGGGCTCCCTGCCTCGCGCGGCCCCCTGCTGGTGCTGGAGGACGAGTACCCCGACGCCTGGTGGATGCCGGGCAGCCCGCCCCAGCTGGTCGTCACCACCGGCGCGCTGCACCGCCTCACCGACCACCAGCTGGACGCCGTGCTCACCCATGAACGCGGTCACGCCCGCGCCCACCACGACTGGCTGCTGCATCTGTCGACGGCCCTGGCCACCGGCTTTCCCCGGGTGCCGCTGTTCGCCTACTTCTGCGACCAGACCCGCCGACTGGTGGAACTCGCCGCCGACGACACCGCCTCGCGCCGGTGCGGCCATCTGACCGCGGCCCTGGCCCTGATCGAGCTGAACCAGCACCGCGGCGTCCTGTCCTGCGCCTCCAGCGACCGTCTGCTGCGCGAGCGCGTGGACCGTCTGCTCCAGCCGCCGCCCCGCCTGGACCGCGTCCGGCGCGCCCTGACGACCACGGTCGCGGCCCTGGTCCCGCTGCTCCCGCTGCTGATCACCTTCGCGCCGGGGCTGACCGCGCTCAACTGACCCCGGCGGCCCCTGGGCCGACGCCCGGTCCGGCTCGGGCTCGGCGCCTCCTCCCGCCTACGCCCAGTCGTCCGGCTCGGGCTCGGTCTCGAACTCCGGCCAGTCGTCCGGCGCGGCGGCGGCCTCCTCGGCCGGAGCCGTGGAGCCGGGCTCGCCGTCCAGCGCGGCCAGCACCGCGAGCACGCCCTCCCCGTAGGTCGCCAGCTTCTTCTCGCCGACGCCGCTGATGGAGCCGAGCTCGCGCACCGAGCCGGGCCGGGCGAGGGCGATCTCCCGCAGCGTGGCGTCGTGGAAGATGACGTACGCCGGGACGCCCTGTTCGCGGGCCTGCTCGCCGCGCCAGGCGCGCAGCGCCTCGAAGACCGGCTGAAGCTCCTCGGGCAGCTCCGCCACCACCGCCTTGGGCTTGCGCTCGCCTCTGCCGGAGGACGAGCCCGACCGCGATCCGGCGGGCTTCTTCGGCTCCTTGCGCAGCGGCACCTCACGCTCGCGCCGCAGCACCGACCCGCTCTCCTCGGTGAGCACCAGCGTGCCGTACTCCCCCTCGACGGCGAGCAGTCCCTGCGCCAGCATCTGGCGGACGGCACCGCGCCATTCGGCCTCGGTCAGGTCCTCGCCGATGCCGAACACGGACAGCTGGTCGTGGTCGAACTGGATCACCTTCGCGGTGCGTCTGCCGAGCAGGATGTCGACGATCTGGCCGGCGCCGAACTTCTGCCCCCGTTCGCGCTGGAGCCGCACCACCGTCGACAGCACCTTCTGGGCCGCCACCGTGCCGTCCCAGGTCTCGGGCGGTGTCAGACAGGTGTCGCAGTTGCCGCAGGCCGGCGAGTCGGGGTCCTGGCCGAAGTAGGTGAGGAGCTGTGCGCGCCGGCACCGCGCGGTCTCGCACAGGGCGAGCATCGCGTCCAGGTGGGACGCGGCCCGGCGGCGGAACGCCTCGTCACCCTCGCCGGACTGGATCAGTTTGCGCTGCTGGATGACGTCGTTGAGCCCGTAGGCCAGCCAGGCCGTCGAGGGCTGTCCGTCGCGGCCGGCCCGGCCCGTCTCCTGGTAGTAGCCCTCCACGGACTTGGGCAGGTCGAGGTGGGCGACGAAGCGCACATCGGGCTTGTCGATGCCCATGCCGAAGGCGATGGTGGCCACCACGACCAGGCCGTCCTCGCGCAGGAACCGGGACTGGTGGGCAGCGCGGGTGCCCGCGTCCAGGCCCGCGTGGTACGGCACGGCCTCGACGCCGTTGGCGGACAGGAACTCCGCCGTGCGCTCCACGGAGTTGCGCGACAGGCAGTAGACGATGCCCGCGTCGCCCGCGTGCTCGTCGCGCAGAAAGCTCAGCAGCTGCTTCCTGGGCTCGGCCTTCGGCACGATCCGGTACTGGATGTTGGGCCGGTCGAAGCTGGCCTCGAAGTGGCGGGCGGCCGGCATGCGCAGCCGCTCGGTGATCTCCTGGTGGGTGGCCCGGGTCGCCGTGGCCGTGAGGGCGATGCGCGGCACGTCCGGCCAGCGCTCGCCGAGCAGGGACAGGGCGAGGTAGTCGGGGCGGAAGTCGTGGCCCCACTGGGAGACGCAGTGCGCCTCGTCGATCGCGAACACCGAGATCTTGCCGCGGCCCAGCAGCTCCAGCGTGGTGTCCAGCCGAAGCCGCTCCGGCGCCAGATAGAGCAGGTCCAGCTCACCGGCGAGGAACTCCGCCTCCACCAGGCGCCGCTCGTCGAAGTCCTGCGTGGAGTTGATGAACCCGGCCCGCACACCGAGTGCCCGCAGCGCGTCGACCTGGTCCTGCATGAGCGCGATCAGCGGGGAGACGACGATGCCCGTGCCGGGTCTGACCAGGGCGGGGATCTGGTAGCACAGCGACTTGCCGCCGCCGGTGGGCATGAGCACCACGGCGTCCGAGCCGGACACCACATGCTCGATGATCGCTTCCTGCTCGCCGCGGAAGGCGTCGTAGCCGAACACGCGGTGCAGTGCGGCCAGTGCCTCGCTGTCGGTCGGCGCCGGTCCCCCGGTCGTCCCTGTCATCTCGCTGATCCCGCCCGTCCCGCCCATCGCCGTGCCCCCGTACGCCGTGTCTCGACCACTGCGTCCACGATAGGCGCAGGCACCGACAGCCCCTGGAGTTATCCACAGACCCGTACGAGTGAACGCCGGGACTCTCCGTGTTCGGCCAGAACAGTCGGCCGGAGCAGTCGGCCGGAACGGCCGACCGGAGCGGCGGGCCGCCCCCGCCGGACACGCGTGGGCCCCGGCCCCCTCTCGGGGAACCGGGGCCCACGGGCGATGCCGGTCTCAGCGCACGAACACCCCGGCCTGGCCCGCCAGGTCCAGGAAGTACTGCGGCGCCACGCCGAGCACCAGCGTGACCGCCACGCCCACGCCGATCGCCGTCGTCGTCAGCGGCGACGGCACGGCGACGGTCGGGCCCTCAGGCCGCGGCTCGCTGAAGAACATCAGCACGATCACCCGGATGTAGAAGAACGCGGCGATCGCCGAGGAGATCACACCGACCACGACCAGCGGCGCCGCGCCGCCCTCCGCCGCCGCCTTGAACACGGCGAACTTGCCGGAGAAGCCCGAGGTCAGCGGGATGCCCGCGAAGGCCAGCAGAAACACCGCGAACACGGCCGCCACGAGCGGGGACCGCCGGCCCAGACCGGCCCACTTGGACAGGTGCGTCGCCTCACCACCGGCGTCCCGGACGAGCGTGACCACCGCGAACGCGCCGATCGTCACGAACGAGTAGGCGGCCAGATAGAAGAGGACGGAGGAGACGCCCTCCGGCGTGGTCGCGATGACACCCGCCAGGATGAACCCCGCGTGCGCGATCGAGGAGTACGCCAGCAGACGCTTGATGTCCGTCTGGGTGATCGCCACGATCGCGCCGCCCAGCATGGTGACGATGGCCACGCCCCACATCACCGGCCGCCAGTCCCAGCGCAGGCCCGGCAGCACCACGTACAGCAGACGCAGCAGGGCGCCGAAGGCGGCCACCTTGGTCGCGGCCGCCATGAAGCCGGTCACCGGGGTCGGCGCGCCCTGGTAGACGTCCGGCGTCCACATGTGGAACGGCACCGCGCCCACCTTGAACAGCAGGCCCATCAGGATCAGCGCGGAGCCGACCAGCAGCAGCGCGTCGTTGCCCATGGTGCCGGCGAGAGCCGGGCTGACCTCGGGGACCGAGCCGTCGACGACCTGCGCGATCGCCGCGTACGACATCGAGCCGGAGTAGCCGTACAGCAGGGCGATGCCGAACAGCGTGAACGCGGAGGCGAACGCGCCGAGCAGGAAGTACTTCACGGCCGCTTCCTGCGACATCAGCCGCTTGCGGCGGGCCAGCGCGCACAGCAGGTACAGCGGGAGCGAGAAGACCTCGAGCGCGACGAACAGCGTCAGCAGGTCGTTGGCCGAGGGGAACAGCAGCATGCCCGCGACCGCGAAGAGCAGCAGCGGGAACACCTCGGTGGTGGTGAACCCGGCCTTCACCGCGGCCTGCTCGCTCTCGCTGCCGGGCACGGAGGCGGCCTGCGCGGCGAAGGAGTCGACGCGGTTGCCGTGCGACTGCGGGTCGAGTCGGCGCTCGGCGAAGGTGAACAGGCCGACCAGCGCCGCCAGCAGGATCGTGCCCTGGAGGAACAGTGCCGGACCGTCGACGGCGATCGCACCCATGGCCGCGACGCCCGCCTTGGTGGTGCCGTACCCGTCCGCGGCGAGCGCCACGACCGCCGCGAACGCGGCGACCAGGGCGACGACCGAGACGAACATATGGGCGTAGTAACGGGACTTGCGCGGCACGAACGCCTCGACCAGTACTCCGACGATCGCCGCGCCCACGACGATCAGGGTGGGCGACAATTGCCCGTATTCGATCTTCGGCGCGTCGATCTTCGTGATCGGGTCGGCCGCGGTTGTCCACAGGCTGTGGACGGCTGTTGCGCTCACTTGGCCGCCTCCACCTCGGGCCGGGGGTCCTTCTTCTGTACGTCGGACATGGTGTGCTCGACCGCCGGGTTGACGATGTCCGTCAGCGGCTTCGGGTAGACACCCAGGAAGATCAGCAGCACCACGAGGGGCGCGACCACGGCGAGTTCACGGAGCCTGAGGTCGGGCATCGTGGCGACCTCGGTCTTCACCGGGCCGGTCATCGTCCGCTGGTACAGGACGAGGGTGTACAGCGCGGCGAGCACGATGCCGAGGGTGGCGATGATGCCGACCACCGGGTACTCGGCGAACGTGCCGACCAACACCAGGAACTCGCTGACGAACGGCGCGAGCCCCGGCAGCGACAGCGTCGCCAGGCCGCCGATCAGGAAGGTGCCCGCGAGCACCGGGGCGACCTTCTGCACACCGCCGTAGTCGGCGATGAGCCGCGAGCCGCGCCGCGAGATGAGGAAGCCGGCCACCAGCATCAGGGCGGCCGTCGAGATGCCGTGGTTGACCATGTAGAGGGTCGCGCCGGACTGGCCCTGGGTGGTCATCGCGAAGATGCCCATGATGATGAAGCCGAAGTGCGAGATCGACGCGTACGCCACCAGGCGCTTCATGTCCCGCTGGCCGACCGCGAGCAGCGCCCCGTAGATGATGCTGATCAGGGCGAGGACGAGGATCACGGGCGTCGCCCACTTCGAGGCCTCCGGGAACAGCCCGAGGCAGAAGCGGAGCATCGCGAAGGTGCCCACCTTGTCGACGACCGCGGTGATGAGGACGGCGACCGGGGCGGTGGCCTCCCCCATCGCGTTGGGCAGCCAGGTGTGCAGCGGCCACAGCGGGGCCTTCACCGCGAAGGCGAAGAAGAAGCCCAGGAACAGCCAGCGTTCGGTGCTGGTCGCCATGTCGAGCGTGCCGTTGGCGCGGGCCTCGGCGATCTCGGGGAGCGAGAAGTTCCCGGCGACCACGTACAGGCCGATCACCGCGGCCAGCATGATCAGACCGCCGACCAGGTTGTAGAGGAGGAACTTCACGGCCGCGTACGACCGCTGCGTCGAGGCCGCCTCCTCGCCGTGCTCGTGGGCACGGTCCCCGAAGCCGCCGATGAGGAAGTACATCGGGATGAGCATGGCTTCGAAGAAGATGTAGAAGAGGAAGACGTCGGTGGCCTCGAAGGAGAGGATCACCATGGCCTCGACGGCGAGGATCAGGGCGAAGAAGCCCTGGGTCGGCCGCCACCGCTTGCTGCCGGTCTCCAGCGGGTCGGCGTCGTGCCAGCCCGCGAGGACGATGAACGGGATCAGCAGGGCGGTGAGCGCGATCAGCGCCACCCCGATGCCGTCCACGCCCAGTTCGTAGCGGACCCCGAAGTCCGCGATCCAGGAGTGGGACTCGGTTAGCTGGTACCGGTCGCCGTCGGGGTCGAAGCGGACCAGGACGGCGACGGCCAGGGCCAGCGTGGCCAGCGAGAACAGCAGCGCCAGCCACTTGGCGGCGGTGCGGCGCGCGGCGGGCACGGCGGCCGTGGCCACCGCCCCGATGGCCGGGAGCGCCGCCGCCGCTGTCAGCAGGGGAAAGGACATCGGTATCAGACCGCCCTCATCAGCAGGGTCGCGGCGACGATGAGTGCCGCACCGCCGAACATCGAGACCGCGTACGACCGCGCGAAGCCGTTCTGGAGCCGGCGCAGCCGTCCGGAGAGGCCGCCGACCGAGGCAGCCGTGCCGTTGACGACGCCGTCGACCAGGGTGTGGTCGACGTAGACCAGGGACCGGGTGAGGTGCTCGCCGCCGCGGACCAGGACCACGTGGTTGAAGTCGTCCTGGTACAGGTCGCGGCGGGCGGCCCGGGTGAGCAGCGACCCGCGCGGGGCGACGGACGGGACCGGGCGGCGGCCGTACTGGAGGTAGGCGACGGCGACGCCGATGACCATGCAGGCCACCGTCGCGCCGGTCACCGCGCCCGCGCTGATCGGCGCGTGGCCGTGGTCGTGCCCGGTGACGGGCTCCAGCCAGTTCAGGAAGCGGTCGCCGATGCTGAAGAAGCCACCCGCCGCGACCGAGCCGACGGCCAGGAGGACCATCGGGATCGTCATGATCTTCGGCGACTCGTGCGGGTGCGGCTCGTGGCCGTCCGCGTCGGGCTGCCAGCGCTTCTCCCCGAAGAACGTCATGATCATCACGCGCGTCATGTAGAAGGCGGTGAGGGCCGCGCCCAGCAGGGCCACGCCGCCGAGGATCCAGCCCTCGGTGCCGCCCTTGGCGAACGCCGCCTCGATGATCTTGTCCTTGGAGAAGAAGCCGGACAGGCCCGGGAAGCCGATGATGGCGAGGTAGCCGAGGCCGAAGGTGACGAAGGTGACCGGCATGTACTTCCTGAGGCCGCCGTACCTGCGCATGTCCACCTCTTCGTTCATGCCGTGCATGACCGAACCGGCGCCGAGGAACAGCCCGGCCTTGAAGAAGCCGTGCGTCACCAGGTGCATGATCGCGAAGACGTAGCCGATGGGGCCGAGGCCCGCGGCGAGGACCATGTAGCCGATCTGCGACATGGTCGACCCGGCCAGCGCCTTCTTGATGTCGTCCTTCGCGCAACCGACGATCGCACCGAACAGCAGCGTGACCGCGCCGACGATGGTGACGACGAGCTGCGCGTCCGGTGCCGCGTCGAAGATCGCGCCGGAGCGGACGATCAGGTAGACGCCCGCGGTCACCATGGTCGCGGCGTGGATGAGGGCCGAGACCGGGGTCGGGCCCTCCATCGCGTCCCCGAGCCAGGACTGCAGCGGCACCTGGGCCGACTTGCCGCAGGCCGCGAGCAGCAGCATCAGCGCGATGGCGGTGAGCCTGCCCTCGGAGGTGTCGGCGACCAGGCCGGGCTCCTCGTGCGTGCCGAGGAGGGGACCGAAGGCGAACGTGCCGAACGTCGTGAACATCAGCATGATCGCGATCGACAGGCCGATGTCGCCGACGCGGTTGACCAGGAAGGCCTTCTTCGCGGCCGTGGCCGCGCTGGGCTTGTGCTGCCAGAAGCCGATCAGCAGATAGGAGGCGAGACCGACGCCCTCCCAGCCGACGTACAGCAGCAGGTAGTTGTCGGCGAGGACCAGCAGCAGCATCGCCGCGAGGAACAGGTTCAGATAGCCGAAGAAGCGGCGGCGGCGCTCGTCGTGCTCCATGTACCCGACCGAGTACAGGTGGATCAGCGAGCCGACGCCCGTGATCAGCAGCACGAACGTCATCGACAGCTGGTCGAGGCGGAAGGCGACGTCCGCGTCGAAGCCCCCGACCTGGATCCAGGTGAACAGGTGCTGGGTGACGGTGCGGTCCTCGGCGGCCCTGCCCAGCAGGTCGGTGAACAGGACGAGACCGAGGACGAAGGAGACGGCCGCCAGCGCCGTGCCGATCCAGTGGCCGACGGCGTCGAGACGCCGGCCGCCGCACAGCAGTACGGCCGCTCCGAGCAGAGGCGCCGCGATGAGCAGCGCGATCAGGTTCTCCACGATTCAGCGACCCCTTACAGCTTCATCAGGCTGGCGTCGTCGACCGAGGCCGAGTGGCGGGAACGGAACAGCGACACGATGATCGCCAGCCCGACCACGACCTCCGCGGCGGCGACGACCATCGTGAAGAACGCGATGATCTGCCCGTCGAGATTGCCGTGCATCCGGGAGAAGGCGACGAACGCGAGGTTGCAGGCGTTCAGCATCAGCTCGATGCACATGAACAGCACGATCGCGTTCCGCCTGATCAGCACGCCGGTGGCGCCGATCGTGAACAACAGGGCGGCGAGGTAGAGGTAGTTGACCGGGTTCACTTCGACGCCTCCTCGGTCCGCTTGAAGTGGGGCGGCTCGATCTCGCCACGCTCCAGGCGCTCCTCGGCGCGCTGCTCGATGGCCTTCAGATCGTTGAGCGCCTGCGCCGAGACGTCCCTGATCTGGCCGCGCTCGCGCAGGGTCTTGCTGACCGTGAGCTCCGACGGGGTGCCGTCGGGGAGCATGCCCGCGATGTCCACGGCGTTGTGCCGCGCGTACACGCCGGGCGCCGGCAGCGGCGGCAGGTGCTTGCCCTCGCGCACCCGCTGCTCGGCCAGCTCGCGCTGGGTCATGGCGCGCTCGGTGCGCTCGCGGTGGGTGAGCACCATCGCGCCGACGGCGGCCGTGATGAGCAGCGCGCCGGTGATCTCGAACGCGAAGACGTACTTGGTGAAGATGAGGGCCGCGAGGCCCTCCACATTGCCGTTCGCGTTCGCCTGGCCGAGGCCGTTGAACTCCGTCAGGGAGGCGTTGGCGATGCCGCCGATCAGCAGGATGCCGAAGCCGGTGCCGCACAGCAGGGCCAGCCAGCGCTGGCCCTTGATGGTCTCCTTCAGGGAGTCCGCCGCGGTGACACCGACGAGCATCACCACGAACAGGAACAGCATCATGATCGCGCCGGTGTAGACGATGATCTGCACGACACCGAGGAAGTAGGCGCCGTTGGCGAGGTAGAACACCGCCAGGACGATCATGGTGCCGGCCAGGCAGAGCGCGCTGTGCACGGCCTTCTTCATCAGGACGGTGCACAGGGCGCCGATCACCGCGACGGTGCCGAGGATCCAGAACTGGACGGCCTCGCCGGTGGAGGTGGTGTAGGCGGCGAGCTGCGTGCTCATGCGTCCACCTCCTGCCCCGAGGGCTCCTCGCCCTTGGAGACCGCGGTCTGCTGCTCCGTGCCCGGAGCCGCCTCCGTCACCAGGCCCCGGTAGTAGTCCTGTTCGTCCATGCCGGGGTAGATGGCGTGCGGACTGTCGACCATGCCCTCGTCCAGACCGGCGAGCAGCTGCTCCTTGGTGTAGATGAGGTTGGCCCGGCTGGAGTCGGCCAGCTCGAACTCGTTGGTCATCGTCAGCGCGCGCGTGGGGCACGCCTCGATGCACAGGCCGCACAGGATGCAGCGGGCGTAGTTGATCTGATAGACGCGGCCGTAGCGCTCGCCCGGGGAGTAGCGCTCCTCGTCGGTGTTGTCCGCGCCCTCCACATAGATCGCGTCGGCCGGGCAGGCCCACGCGCACAGTTCACAGCCGACGCACTTCTCCAGGCCGTCCGGATGGCGGTTGAGCTGGTGCCGTCCGTGGAAACGGGGAGCGGTGGTCTTCTGCTGCTCCGGGTACTGCTCGGTCAGCCGCTTCTTGAACATGGCCTTGAAGGTCACGCCGAAGCCGGCCACGGGGTTCTGGAAACCGGGCTTCGACTGCTCGGTCTCCTTGGGCTCCTCAGCCATCGGACGCCTCCTTTCCATCCAGAGATCCGTCACTGGCAGTATCCGGTCCGCCACTGACAATCAGCTCCCGCTCCCGGCGCGGGCGCCTGCGCGGGGCCGCGGGCAACTCCTGTCCGGGCAGCGGCGGCACGGGGAATCCGCCCGCCATCGGGTCGAAGGGGGCGCGGTCCGCGGGCGCCGCCTCCGCCTGCCCGTCCCGGCCGCCGCGGAAGAAGTCCGCGACGAAGGAGAGCAGCAGCAGGGCGATCACACCGCCGCCGACGTACAGGGCGATGTCGGCGAAGTCGTAGTTCTCGTTGCGCAGGGCCCGCACGGTCGCGACGAGCATCAGCCAGACCAGCGAGACCGGGATGAGGACCTTCCAGCCGAGCTTCATCAGCTGGTCGTAGCGGACCCGCGGGAGCGTGCCGCGCAGCCAGATGAAGAAGAACAGCAGCAGCTGCACCTTCACGGTGAACCACAGCATCGGCCACCAGCCGTGGTTGGCGCCCTCCCAGAAGCCGCTGATCGGCCACGGGGCCCGCCAGCCGCCCAGGAAGAGCGTCACCGACACGGCCGAGACGGTCACCATGTTGACGTACTCGGCGAGCATGAACATCGCGAACTTGATCGACGAGTACTCGGTGTTGAAGCCGCCGACCAGATCGCCCTCGGACTCCGGCATGTCGAACGGCGCCCGGTTGGTCTCGCCGACCATCGTGATCACGTAGATGATGAACGACACCGGCAGCAGCAGGATGTACCAGCGGTCCGCCTGCTGTTCGACGATCGTCGACGTCGACATCGAGCCCGAGTAGAGGAACACCGAGGCGAACGCGGCACCCATCGCGATCTCGTACGAGATCATCTGCGCGCAGCTGCGCAGACCGCCGAGCAGCGGGTACGTCGAACCGGAGCTCCAGCCCGCCAGCACGATGCCGTAGATGCCGACCGAGGCGACCGCGAGGATGTAGAGCATCGCGATCGGCAGGTCGGTGAGCTGCATCGTGGTGCGGGTGCCGAAGATCGAGATCTCGTTGCCGGCCGGGCCGAAGGGGATCACCGCGATCGCCATGAAGGCCGGGATGGCAGCCACGATCGGCGCGAGGATGTAGACGGCCTTGTCCGCGCGCTTGACGACGAGGTCTTCCTTCAGCATCAGCTTGATGCCGTCGGCGAGCGACTGGAGCATGCCCCAGGGCCCGTGCCGGTTGGGCCCGATGCGCAACTGCATCCAGGCGACGACCTTGCGCTCCCAGACGATGGAGAACAGCACGGTCACCATCAGGAAGGCGAAGCAGAACACCGCCTTGATCGTGACCAGCCACCAGGGGTCGCGGCCGAACAGCGAGAGGTCTTCAGCGGCGAGGAACGGGCTCATGCCTCCACCTCCTTGGGTGCCTCGCCGGCGGAGACCGCCGGGCCGATGCGGACGAGGGAGCCGGGCTGTGCCCCGGCGTCGGGGGCGACGCCCCGGCCGGTGGAGTTCAGCGGCAGCCAGACCACGCGGTCGGGCATCTCGGTGATCTCCAGCGGCAGTTCGACGGTGCCGGAGGGTCCGGTCACGACCAGGACCTCGCCGTCCCGCACCCCCGCCTCGACGGCCGTGGCCGCCGACACGCGCGCGTGGGCCGCGTGCCGCGTCCCGGCGAGCGCCTCGTCGCCCCGCTGGAGCGCGCCGAGGTCCAGCAGCAGCCGGTGTCCGGCGAGCACGGCCTCCCCGGCCGCGGGCCGGGGCAGCACACCGCCGCTCTCCCGCGGCTCGCCGGCCCGCTGACCGTCCCACGCGCCCAGCCGGTCCAGCTCGGCGCGCGCGGTCCGCAGGTCCGGCAGGCCCAGGTGGACGTCCATGGCGTCGGCCAGCATCTGGAGCACCCGCGCGTCGCCGGGCGCCAGGCGCCGGGTCATCTGGTCGGGCTTCAGCGCGGCCTCGAAGGAGCGCACCCTGCCCTCCCAGTTGAGGAAGGCACCGGCCTTCTCGGCGACCGCGGCGACCGGCAGCACCACGTCCGCCTGCGCGGTGACCTCGCTGGGCCGCTGCTCCAGCGACACCAGGAAGCCGACCTCGTCCAGGGCCTCACGCGCGCGTGCCGGGTCGGGCAGGTCGGCGACCTCCACACCGGCCACCAGCAGGGCCCGCAGTTCGCCGGAGGCCGCGGCCTCGACGATCTGGCCGGTGTCGCGGCCGTAGCGGTGCGGGAGTTCGGCGACGCCCCAGGCGGCCGCGACCTCCTCGCGGGCACGCGGGTCGGTGGCCGGACGCCCGCCCGGCAGCAGCGACGGCAGCGCGCCCGCCTCGATCGCGCCGCGCTCACCGGCCCGGCGCGGGATCCACACCAGCCGCGCGCCGGTCGCCGTGGCGGCCCGTACGGCGGCGGTGAGCCCGCCGGCGACGGCCGCCAGCCGCTCGCCGACGACGATCACCGAGCCCTCGGCACGCAGCGCCTCGGCGCACCGGCCGCCCGGCTCCTCCAGGCCGACGCCGCTCGCGAGCGCGTCCAGCCACTCGGTCTCGGTGCCGGGAGCGGCCGGCAGCAGGGTGCCGCCCGCCTTCTGGAGTCCGCGGGTGGCGTAGGTGGTCAGTGAGAACACCTTCTGGCCGTGTCCGCGCCAGGCCTTGCGCAGCCGCAGGAAGACTCCGGGGGCCTCCTCCTCGGACTCGAAGCCGGCCAGCAGCACGGCCGGCGCCTTCTCCAGGGAGGTGTAGGTGACGCCCGTGCCGTCGAGGTCCCGGCCGCGTCCGGCGACCCGGGCGGCGAGGAAGTCGGCCTCCTCGCTGCTGTGCACGCGCGCGCGGAAGTCGATGTCGTTGGTGTCGAGCGCCACGCGCGCGAACTTGCTGTACGCGTACGCGTCCTCGACGGTCAGCCGGCCGCCGGTGAGCACACCGGCGCGGCCGCGCGCGGCCAGCAGTCCCTCGGCCGCGGCCTGGAGCGCCTCCGGCCAGGACGCGGGCACGAGCCTGCCGTCGGCGTCGCGCACCAGGGGCGTCTCGACGCGGTCGCGCGCCTGCGCGTACCGGAACCCGAAGCGCCCCTTGTCGCAGATCCACTCCTCGTTGACCTCGGGGTCCGCCGCCGCGAGGCGCCGCATGACCTTGCCGCGCCGGTGGTCGGTGCGGGTGGCGCAGCCGCCGGAGCAGTGCTCGCACACGCTCGGCGAGGAGACCAGGTCGAAGGGCCGGGAGCGGAACCGGTACGCCGCCGAGGTGAGCGCGCCGACCGGGCAGATCTGGATGGTGTTGCCGGAGAAGTACGACTCGAACGGGTCGCCCTCGCCCGTGCCGACCTGCTGGAGCGCGCCCCGCTCCAGCAGTTCGATCATCGGGTCGCCGGCGATCTGGTTGGAGAAGCGGGTGCAGCGCGCGCAGAGCACACAGCGTTCCCGGTCCAGCAGCACCTGGGTGGAGATCGGCACGGGCTTCTCGAACGTCCGCTTCTTTCCCTCGAAGCGGGACTCGGAGTGGCCGTGCGACATGGCCTGGTTCTGCAGCGGGCACTCGCCGCCCTTGTCGCAGACGGGGCAGTCCAGCGGGTGGTTGATGAGCAGGAGCTCCATCACACCCTTCTGCGCCTTCTCCGCGACGGGCGAGCTGAGCTGGGTCTTCACCACCATCCCGTCGGTGCAGGTGATGGTGCAGGAGGCCATCGGCTTGCGCTGGCCCTCGACCTCGACGATGCACTGGCGGCAGGCGCCGACCGGCGCGAGGAGAGGGTGGTCGCAGAAGCGGGGCACCTCGATGCCGAGCTGCTCGGCGGCCCGGATGACCAGGGTGCCCTTGGGCACGCTGATCTCGGCGCCGTCGATCGTCAGCGACACGAGGTCCTCGGGCGGCACCGCCGCCTCCCCGCCTCCGGAGGGAGCGCTGGTGGTCACTGTCATGCGTTCACCTCCGTACGGTCGGCCCAGGCCGTCGACTTGGCCGGGTCGAAGGGGCAGCCGCGGCCCGTGATGTGCTGCTCGTACTCCTCGCGGAAGTACTGCAGCGAGGAGAAGATCGGCGAGGCGGCGCCGTCGCCGAGGGCGCAGAAGGACTTGCCGTTGATGTTGTCGGCGATGTCGTTCAGCTTGTCGAGGTCGCTCATCACGCCCTTGCCGGCCTCGATGTCGCGCATCAACTGGACGAGCCAGTACGTGCCTTCACGGCAGGGCGTGCACTTGCCGCAGGACTCGTGGGCGTAGAACTCGGTCCAGCGGGTCACCGCCCGCACCACGCAGGTCGTCTCGTCGAAGCACTGGAGTGCCTTCGTGCCGAGCATGGAGCCCGCGGCGCCGACTCCCTCGTAGTCGAGGGGGACGTCGAGGTGCTCGTCGGTGAGCAGCGGGGTCGAGGAGCCGCCGGGCGTCCAGAACTTGAGCCGGTGCCCGGGGCGCATGCCGCCGCTCATCTCCAGCAGCTGGCGCAGGGTGATGCCGAGCGGGGCCTCGTACTGGCCGGGGCTCGCGACATGGCCGCTGAGCGAGTAGAGCGTGAAGCCCGGGGACTTCTCGCTGCCCATCGACCGGAACCATTCCTTGCCGTTCTGGAGGATGGCGGGAACCGAGGCGATGGACTCGACGTTGTTCACCACAGTCGGGCAGGCGTAGAGGCCTGCCACCGCCGGGAAGGGAGGACGCAGCCGCGGCTGGCCACGGCGGCCTTCCAGCGAGTCCAGCAGCGCGGTCTCCTCGCCGCAGATGTACGCGCCCGCGCCCGCGTGCACGGTGAGGTCGAGATCGAGTCCGCTGCCCAGGATGTTCGTGCCGAGGTAGCCCGCCTCGTACGCCTCGCGCACGGCCGCGTGCAGCCGCCGCAGTACGGGGACGACCTCACCCCGCAGATAGATGAACGCGTGCGAGGACCTGATGGCGTAGCACGCGATGACGATGCCCTCGATGAGGCTGTGCGGGTTCGCGAAGAGGAGCGGGATGTCCTTGCAGGTACCGGGCTCCGACTCGTCGGCGTTGACCACGAGATAGTGCGGCTTTCCGTCCCCCTGCGGGATGAACTGCCACTTCATCCCGGTCGGGAAGCCTGCGCCGCCGCGGCCGCGCAGCCCGGAGTCCTTGACGTAGGCGATCAGGTCGTCCGGCGTCATGGCGAGCGCCTTGCGCAGGCCCTCGTACCCCTCGTGCCTGCGGTAGACGTCCAGGGACCAGGAGCGGTCCTCGTCCCAGAATGCCGACAGCACGGGTGCGAGCAGCTTCTCGGGGCCGGTGTCTTTCAGCTCGGGTGCCAAGGTCATCACTCCCCCTCCTCGGCGGTCGGCTTGTCCTGGGGTTGCTCGCGCGGGTGGACCACGCGCGGGGATGCGGTCTCGCCCTTGGCCAGGCGCAGGCCCACCAGCGACGCGGGTCCCGCGCTGCCGCTCGCCTCGACGGCTCCGGGGCGCTCGTCGGGGAAACCGGCCAGGATCCGCGCGGTCTCCTTGAAGGTGCACAGCGGCGCGCCGCGCGTGGGCGAGACCACCCGGCCGTCGCGCAGGTCGTCCACCAGGCGCTTGGCGCTCTCGACGGTCTGGTTGTCGAAGAACTCCCAGTTGACCATCACGACCGGCGCGAAGTCGCAGGCCGCGTTGCACTCGATGTGCTCCAGGGTGACCTTGTCGTCGGCGGTCGTCTGGCCGTTGCCGACGGCCAGGTGCTCCTGGAGCGCCTCGAAGATCGCGTCGCCGCCCATCACCGCGCACAGGGTGTTGGTGCACACCCCCACCTGGTAGTCGCCGGAGGGCTTGCGCCGGTACATGGTGTAGAAGGTGGCGACGGCGGTGACCTCGGCCGTGGTCAGCTCCAGCACGTCGGCGCAGAACTGCATCCCGGTGCGGGTGACGTGTCCCTCCTCGGACTGCACGAGGTGGAGCAGCGGCAGCAGGGCGGAGCGGGAGTCCGGGTAGCGGGCGATGACCTCGCGCGCGTCGCGCTCGAGCCGTTCCCGGACGTCGTCCGGGTAGGCGGGCGCGGGCAGCTGGGGCATGCCCAGGCTCACGCCCCGCTCGGAAGAAGAGGTGGTCACCGGTCGACGCCTCCCATCACGGGGTCGATGGACGCGACGGCGACGATGACGTCGGCGACCTGGCCGCCCTCGCACATCGCCGCCATGGCTTGCAGGTTGGTGAAGGACGGGTCGCGGAAGTGGACCCGGTAGGGGCGGGTGCCGCCGTCGGACACGGCGTGCACGCCGAGCTCGCCCTTGGGTGACTCGACGGCCGCGTACGCCTGTCCCGGCGGGACGCGGAAGCCCTCGGTGACCAGCTTGAAGTGGTGGATCAGGGCCTCCATGGAGGTGCCCATGATCTTCTTGATGTGGTCGAGGGAGTTGCCGAGGCCGTCCGGGCCGAGCGCGAGCTGCGCGGGCCAGGCGATCTTCTTGTCGGCGACCATGACCGGGCCGGGCTGGAGCCGGTCCAGGCACTGCTCGACGATCCCGAGCGACTGGCGCATCTCCTCCAGGCGGATGAGGAAGCGGCCGTAGGAGTCGCAGGTGTCGGTGGTCGGGACGTCGAAGTCGTAGGTCTCGTAGTCGCAGTAGGGCTGCGACTTGCGCAGGTCGTGCGGCAGACCGGTCGAGCGCAGGATCGGGCCGGTGGCGCCGAGGGCCATGCAGCCGGCCAGGTCGAGGTAGCCGATGTCCTGCATACGGGCCTTGAAGATGGGGTTCCCGGTGGCGAGCTTGTCGTACTCCGGGAGGTTCTTCTTCATCTTCTTCACGAACTCGCGGATCTGGTCCACCGCGCCGGGCGGCAGGTCCTGGGCGAGTCCGCCGGGGCGGATGTAGGCGTGGTTCATCCGCAGGCCGGTGATGAGCTCGTAGATGTCGAGGATCATCTCGCGGTCGCGGAAGCCGTAGATCATGATCGTGGTCGCGCCGAGCTCCATGCCGCCGGTGGCGATGCACACCAGGTGGGAGGAGAGCCGGTTCAGCTCCATCAGGAGCACCCGGATGATCTTGGCCCGCTCGGTGATCTGGTCCTCGATGCCGAGGAGCTTCTCGACGGCGAGGCAGTAGGCAGTCTCGTTGAAGAAGGACGTCAGGTAGTCCATGCGCGTCACGAACGTGGTGCCCTGCGTCCAGGTCCGGTACTCGAGGTTCTTCTCGATGCCGGTGTGGAGGTAGCCGATGCCGCAGCGGGCCTCGGTGACGGTCTCGCCGTCGATCTCCAGGATCAGGCGGAGCACTCCGTGCGTGGAGGGGTGCTGGGGGCCCATGTTGAGGACGATGCGCTCGTCGTCGGCACGGGCCGCGGCCTTGACGACCTCGTCCCAGTCGCCACCGGTGACCGTATATACGGTGCCCTCGGTGGTCGCGCGCCCCGTTGCGTGCTGCGTGCTCATGAGTACGACCTCCGCTGGTCCGGAGCCGGGATCTGGGCGCCCTTGTACTCGACGGGGATGCCGCCGAGGGGGTAGTCCTTGCGCTGCGGATGGCCCTGCCAGTCGTCCGGCATCATGATCCGCGTCAGGGCCGGGTGGCCGTCGAAGACGATCCCGAAGAAGTCGTACGTCTCGCGCTCGTGCCAGTCGTTCGTCGGGTAGACCGGGACGAGCGAGGGGATGCGCGGGTCGCTGTCGGGGGCGCTGACCTCCAGCCGGATCAGCCGGTTGTGGGTGATCGAGCGCAGGTGGTAGACGGCGTGCAGCTCGCGGCCCTTGTCCTCGGGGTAGTGCACCCCGCTGACGCCGGTGCACAGCTCGAAGCGCAGGGCCGGGTCGTCGCGCAGGGTGCGGGCGACGCGCGGCAGGTGTTCGCGCTCGATGTGGAAGGTGAGTTCGTCGCGGTCGACGACCGTCCTCTCGATCGCGTTCTCGGGGAGCAGGCCCTGCTCCTCCAGCGCGCCCTCGAGTTCGTCGGCGACCTCGTCGAACCAGCCGCCGTAGGGGCGGCTCGCCGGGCCGGGGAGCCGGACCGAGCGCACCAGGCCGCCGTAGCCGGAGGTGTCGCCGCCGTTGTCGGCGCCGAACATGCCGCGCTGGACGCGGATCTCCTCGCCGCCCTGGCCGCGCTGGCCGGGGAGGTTGGAGGCGCTCAGGTCCTTCTCGGGGTTCACCCCGTTCGCGTCGCTCACCGCAGCAGCCCCTTCATCTCGATCGTCGGAAGGGCCTTGAGCGCCGCTTCCTCCGCCTCCCGGGCCGCTTCCTCCGCGTTCACGCCGAGCTTGGAGGTCTGGATCTTCTGGTGGAGCTTGAGGATCGCGTCCATCAGCATCTCGGGCCGGGGCGGGCAGCCGGGCAGGTAGATGTCGACCGGGACGATGTGGTCGACGCCCTGGACGATGGCGTAGTTGTTGAACATGCCGCCCGAGGAGGCGCAGACCCCCATGGAGATCACCCACTTGGGGTTCGGCATCTGGTCGTAGACCTGCCGGAGCACCGGCGCCATCTTCTGGCTGACCCGGCCGGCGACGATCATCAGGTCCGCCTGGCGCGGTGATCCGCGGAAGACCTCCATGCCGAAGCGCGCCAGGTCGTACCGGCCGGCGCCCGTGGTCATCATCTCGATGGCACAACAGGCGAGGCCGAACGTGGCGGGGAAGACGGACGCCTTGCGCACCCAGCCCGCGGCCTGCTCGACGGTGGTCAGCAGGAATCCGCTCGGCAGCTTTTCTTCGAGTCCCATGTCCTTTAAGGCCCCTCAGTCCCATTCCAGGCCGCCGCGCCGCCACACGTACGCGTAGGCGACGAAGACGGTGAGCACGAAGAGCAGCATCTCCACGAGCCCGAACACACCCAGGGCGTCGAAGGTGACGGCCCAGGGGTAGAGGAAGACGATCTCGATGTCGAAGACGATGAAGAGCATCGCCGTCAGGTAGTACTTGATGGGGAAGCGCCCGCCGCCGGCCGGCGTGGGGGTCGGCTCGATGCCGCATTCGTAGGCTTCGAGCTTGGCGCGGTTGTACCGCTTCGGACCGATCAGCGTGGCCATGACCACGGAGAAGATCGCAAAGCCTGCCCCGAGGGCTCCCAGTACGAGGATGGGCGCATACGCGTTCACCGCTCCTCGCTCCTCTCAGTCGGCACTGACTGCTGGCGGGTGGTACCCGGGCTCACTTCTGCCTCGTCCGCCCCCTCAACCCCGTTCGTCCCGGACGAAGATCGAGAACATGTGAAGCAGGTCACAAGCCCAACTGCCTCGCATCCTATGCCCGGCGCTCTGTGATCTGCGACACGGGGTATTCCACAAGCTTTGTGATCTCCACCACCTGACGAAGGATCATGAAGTCGGATGAGCGGTGATCTTCACACTCGAAGCGTCAGAGTGATCACCAGAGGTGACATTTTCGCTCGTCGGGCCAGCTCAGGAGGGGCGTCTCCATATCAAGAGGGTTCGCCTGCATGCAAATTGGTGTTGGACGTCCCCCCTTGATAGAGGGCGGCATTCACACATCAGGGGGAGGTCCGGGGCGAGATGTGGACGTGTGCACGCGTTCACGAGCGCCCGGCGGACCCCGGACCGCGCGAGACGCATCCCCTCGGGTGACCGTTCCGTGACCTGCGCCACATCCGTGAGAGGCGGATGAAAACCGGGCTTGGCCAACGGTCTCAACCAGTGGTAGGCGCCGGGCAATCCGGACGTAACGACGAAAGCACGTGATCACAGGCTTGGAAGGGTGTGTCCGCAATGCCCGTTACGGCGTCAATAAGGAGCCGGGCGCCGGGTTTTCGCGACGCCGATTGAACAACTGTGGCGCAGCCCACGTTTCTTGTAGGTATGGAGGAGCCCCTGATACCGATTGCTCTCATGTCCCACACCGCTCACATACGCAGCCACCGGAAGCCCCGCCGCACCGCGTCCTCGACGATCGCGATGCGCGCCGGAGTTGCCGGTGGCGTTCTCAGCATGGCGGCGGCCGGTGCGTCGGCAACGGCCAACGCCGCCGAGCCGGTGACGCAGACGATCGAACTGCCCACCCTCACGGCCGACCTGTCCACTCATGTCGCCGAGTCCGCGGACGCCATGGAGCTGGCCGCCGCGAACTACGAGCTGGCCGCCGAGCGTGACGCGGCCGCCGCCCAGGCCGCCAAGGAGGCCAAGGCGGACCTCGCGGTGGCGAAGAAGAAGGAGGAGGCCCGGAAGAAGGCCGCCGAGGAGGCCGCAGCCCGCCGGGCAGCGGCCGAGGAGGCCGCCTCCCGCTCCGCGGAGCGGACCGAGCTCACCACGCAGTCCACGTCCGCCTCCGAGACCGCCTCGGCCCCGGCCAGCGGCTCCGTGGGCACCGTCATCGCCTTCCTCAAGGCTCAGCTGGGCGACGCGTACGTCATGGGTGCCACCGGCCCCAACGCCTGGGACTGCTCCAGCCTCGTCCAGGCCGCCTTCCGCGAGGTCGGCGTGGACCTCCCCCGCGTCTCCCAGGACCAGTCGATGGTCGGCACCGAGGTCGGCACGTCCAACCTCCAGGTCGGCGACATCCTCTACTGGGGCGGCAAGGGCTCCGCGTACCACGTGGGTGTCTACATCGGTGACGGCCAGTACCTGGACGCGGCCAACCCCTCCAAGGGTGTCGTCATCCAGGACCTGTCCGGCTACCCGGCCTCGGGCGCGGTGCGCGTGCTCTGAGCCGCGCGAGGCGCTCCGGCGCACGCAGGACCGGGTGAAGGGCCGCAGCCGCTCGGGGGCAGCGGCCCTTCACCGTTTGCGCGGTGGGGTGTTCGGCCTGCCCGGCCGCCTGAAGGGTCCGGTCGACCGGAAAGGTCCGGACAACCGGAAAGGTCCGGTCGGCTCGAAAGATCCGGTCCGCCCGAAATAGCCGGCCGCCATGCGGATGGGCAGGCATGCCCGATATGTGGAGACGGCTCGGGCGATACACCGAGACGGCTCGGGTGGAATACCCGAACTGTCCCGCGGTGTGCAGATTTTCGCCGGGCGCCCTTTTCCGGGGCGCCCGGCTTCGTTCACGCCTTGGGTGCCACCTTGCTCAGCCCGTTGATGATGCGGTCCATGGCGTCGCCGCCGGCCGGGTCGGTGAGGTTGGCCAGGAGCTTGAGGGTGAACTTCATCAGCATCGGGTGCGTCAGGCCCCGCTGCGCGGCGATCTTCATGACCCTCGGGTTGCCGATGAGCTTCACGAAGGCACGGCCGAGCGTGTAGTAGCCGCCGTAGGTGTCCTTCAGGATGCGCGGGTAGCCCTGGAGGGCCGTCTCGCGCTGGGCGGGCGTCGCGCGGGCGTGGGCCTGGACGATGACCTCGGCGGCGAGCTGCCCGGACTCCATGGCGTAGGCGATGCCCTCGCCGTTGAACGGGTTCACCAGGCCGCCGGCGTCACCGACGAGCAGCAGTCCGCGCGTGTAGTGCGGCTGGCGGTTGAAGGCCATCGGCAGGGCGGCGCCGCGGATCGGGCCGGTCATGTTCTCCGGGGTGTAGCCCCAGTCCTCTGGCATGGAGGCGCACCAGGCCTTGAGCACCTCGCGCCAGTCCAGCTCCTTGAAGGAGTCGGAGGTGTTGAGCACGCCCAGGCCGACGTTGGAGGTTCCGTCGCCCATGCCGAAGATCCAGCCGTAGCCGGGCAGCAGCCGGTCCTCGCCGGGACCGCGGCGGTCCCACAGCTCCAGCCAGGACTCCAGGTAGTCGTCCTCGTGGCGCGGGCTCTCGAAGTACGTGCGGACGGCGACGCCCATCGGGCGGTCCTCACGGCGGTGCAGGCCCATCGCGAGGGACAGCCGGGTGGAGTTGCCGTCGGCGGCGACCACCAGCGGGGCGTGGAAGGTGACTTCACGCTTCTCGTCGCCGAGCTTGGCCTTCACGCCGGTGATGCGGCCGGTGCGGTCGTCCACGATCGGGCCGGAGACGTTGCACTGCTCGTAGAGCCGGGCGCCCGCCTTCTGGGCCTGGTGGGCGAGTTGCTCGTCGAAGTCGTCCCGCTTGCGGACCAGGCCGTAGTCGGGGAAGGAGGCGAGATCCGGCCAGTCGAGCTGGAGGCGGACGCCGCCGCCGATGATCCGCAGGCCCTTGTTGCGCAGCCAGCCGGCCTCCTCGGAGACGTCGATGCCCATGGCCACCAACTGCTTGACGGCACGCGGGGTGAGGCCGTCGCCGCAGACCTTCTCGCGCGGGAACTGGGTCTTCTCCAGCAGAAGGACGTCGAGACCGGCCCGGGCCAGGTGGTAGGCGGTGGTGGAGCCTGCTGGCCCCGCGCCCACGACGATCACATCTGCGGTGTTGTCGGAGAGGGGCTCGGTCACGGCGGGATCTCCCCAAGGCTCGAAATCTGCGTGCCGACCGGCACTGGACATGGGCAGTCTATGCAGCACAATTGATCAACCGGCTGAAGGGCTGCCCCGTGAACCGAGCTCTCCCCGCTGTACGGCTGCGCGTTCCGACCGACGAGGACGCCGTCGTGTGGCACCGGATCTTCGATCACCCGGACGTCATGGAGTTCCACGGCGGCAGGGCCTGGGAGCTCTCCGCGTACGAGGAGCTGACCGCCCGCCAGCGCCGGCACGACGCCGAACTGGGCTTCTGCCTGTGGAGCATGCTCGACGAGTCCGGCGAGGTCATCGGCTTCACCGGGGCCCAGCCGTGGCCGGCCGAGTGGGGGCCGAAGGGCCGGATCGAGATCGGCTGGCGGCTCGCCCGCCCGCACTGGGGCAAGGGGTATGTCACCGCGGCCGCGCGGGAGACCCTGGAGCGGGTCCGCACGGCGGGCGTGGACGACGTCGTGGCCATGGTCAACGCCCGGAACGCCCGCTCGATCGCGGTGATCGACCGGCTCGGCATGCGGCTGGCCGAAACGTTCGTCAGCCCGGAGTCGAAGCAGCAGGGGCGCTGCTACGAGCTGAGCCTGTGACGCACGGTAACCAGTTGCTACAGATAGCGACTTGACGCTTCCGGGCGGCACTCCTCGGCGTTACCCTGCCAGTACCGCTGGGGGTGACATCTGTGAGCTTCACACGCAAAACACCCGAAGTGCATGTGCCGAAACTCGTCGGGCTGATGGCCGTGGACGCCCGCCGCGAGGCCGAGGAGCACGGGGTGTTCCTCGCCGCGCCGGACCGGCCCGACTTCCATCTCACCGTCGTCGACTACGTCGTACGGCAGTATCCGCCGCCCGGTGTGGAGGTGCCGCGGGACGCCGTCGTCACGGTGTGGTTCGACTTCGGGCGGGGCGAGGGCGGCGGAGGCGTACGGGAGCCGCGGCTGCCGCGCCCCGGGGGCGGCGGACTGGAACGGGAACTGGACGAGCCGGGCGATCCGTACCCGACCCTGGCGGGCTGACGGCCGGCGGCGGACGGTCACGGGCGCCGGCCGACGATGGCGGGCGTCGGCGGCGCGGGAACCCCGCCCGTGCCCTCAGGCTCGCTTGAACCCCCGGTGCAGGGCCACGACCCCGCCCGTCAGGTTGCGCCACGCCACGTCCGACCAGCCGGCGTCCTGCAGCCGTGCCGCCAGCGCGGGCTGGTCGGGCCAGGCGCGGATGGACTCGGCGAGATAGACGTACGCGTCCGGGTTGGACGACACCGTGCGGGCGACCGGCGGCAGGGCGCGCATCAGGTACTCGGTGTAGACCGTGCGGAACGGCGTCCAGGTCGGGTGCGAGAACTCGCAGATGACGACGCGCCCGCCGGGCCGGGTGACCCGGTACATCTCGCGCAGGCCGGTGCCGAAGTCCTGGACGTTGCGCAGCCCGAAGGAGATCGTCACCGCGTCGAAGGTGTCGTCCTTGAACGGCAGCCGCGTGGCGTCGCCCGCGGTGAACGGCATCCAGGCCTGGCGCCGCTTGCCGACGCGGAGCATGCCGAGGGAGAAGTCGCAGGGCACGACGTAGGCGCCGGCCTGTGTGAAGGGCTGCGAGGACGTGCCCGTACCGGCGGCGAGGTCCAGGATCTTCTGCGCGGGGCGGGCGTCGACCGCCTTCGCGACCTCCTTGCGCCAGCGCCGGTCCTGCCCGAGGGACAGCACGTCGTTGGTGAGGTCGTACCGTTCCGCCACGTCGTCGAACATCGAGGCGACTTCGTGCGGCTGCTTGTCCAGGGATGCGCGGGTCACGGGTTCATTGTGGCAGCAGGGGGTGCGGCGGCCGGGCAGCGGCCCTCCCGCCGGTGCGCGTCAGTGTGCCCGGTAGAGCAGGCGTCCGCCCAGCACCGTGGCCACACAGGTGCCGGACCCCTCCCGCACCAGGGCCGTGCGGTCCGGCACGTCGAAGACGGCGAACCGGGCCGGGCCGCCCGGCAGCAGGGGAGGCAGCAGGATCAGCGGAACGGGTGAGAAGGACGGCGGGCCCGGCAGTGACGGCGGGCGCTGCCCCACGAGCAGCCCCGCGCGCCGCACCGCGTCCAGCGCGCCCCGCTCCCGCAGCTCCCCCGCGATGGCGACGGTCCCGTGCGCCAGGAGCCGCTGCACGCCCCGGCGTGCGCTGGCGCCCTTCCGTGCGGGGTCCGCGCGGAACAGCGCCTCCGCGCGCGGCCCGCCGATCGGCCGGGTGCCGTACGTGTCGGCCTCACGCGGGTCGGGGTGGTACGTGTGCTCCAGCAGCTCCGGCCCGTAGGGGTTGAGCAGTCCGGGCGTGAGGATGCCGGGCCAGCGCCGCACGCGTGCCTGCGGGTGGGCGGCGGTCAGCTCCTCGTACCGGCCGACGGCGGCGAGGTGCGCGCCGTCGACCAGCACGGCGGCCTCCGGGGAGGCCTCGGCGACGTGAAGGGTCAGCAATTCCGGACCAGTTCCACTGCGGTCCGCCCGTTCCGGCGGAGCGGGGCTGTCAGTTGGCGGCGAGGATCTTCAGCTCGGGGTGGGCCGTGCCGCCCTCGATGGCGGTCGAGGAGATGTGGGAGACCACGCGCTCGTCGACGGGGTCGTTCGCCGGGTCGTCGTGCACGAGGAGGTGCTCGTACGTCGTGCTGCGCTGGGCCGGGACACGGTCGGCGCCCCGGATCATCTCGATCATCTCCATCAGGTTGGAGCGGTGCTTGGCACCGGCCGCGGAGACGACGTTCTCCTCCAGCATGATCGAGCCGAGGTCGTCCGCGCCGTAGTGCAGGGTCAGCTGGCCCGCGTCCTTGCCCGTGGTGAGCCAGGAGCCCTGGATGTGCGCGACGTTGTCGAAGAACAGCCGGGCGATCGCGATCATCCGCAGGTACTCGAAGATCGTGGCCTGGGTGCGGCCCTTCAGATGGTTGTTCTGCGGCTGGTACAGGTACGGGATGAAGGCCCGGAAGCCGCCCGTGCGGTCCTGCACGTCACGGATCATGCGCAGGTGCTCGATGCGCTCGGCGTTGGTCTCGCCGGTGCCCATCAGCATGGTGGAGGTCGACTCCACGCCCAGGTTGTGCGCGGTCTCCATGATCTCCAGCCAGCGCTCGCCGCTCTCCTTCAGCGGGGCGATCGCCTTGCGCGGCCGCTCCGGGAGCAGCTCGGCGCCGGCGCCCGCGAAGGAGTCGAGACCGGCCGCGTGGATGCGCTGGACGGCCTCCTCCACGGACACCTCGGAGATCCGCGCCATGTGCTCGACCTCGCTCGCCCCCAGGCTGTGGATGACGAGCTGCGGGAACTCCTTCTTGATCGCCGAGAAGTGCTTCTCGTAGTACTCCACGCCGTAGTCCGGGTGGTGGCCGCCCTGGAACATGATCTGGGTGCCGCCGAGTTCGACGGTCTCCGCGCAGCGGCGCAGGATGTCGTCGAGGTCGCGGGTCCAGCCCTTGTCGCTCTTGGGCGGGGCGTAGAACGCGCAGAACTTGCACGCCGTCACACAGACGTTCGTGTAGTTGATGTTGCGCTCGATGATGTACGTCGCAATGTGCTCGACACCGGCGTAGCGGCGGCGGCGTACGGTGTCGGCGGCCGCGCCCAGCGCGTGCAGCGGGGCGTCGCGGTAGAGGTCGAGCGCCTCCTCGGGGGTGATGCGCCCGCCCCCGGCGGCTCGGTCGAGGACGGACTGGAGGTCGGCCTTCTCGGTCACCGGGTGTCCCTTTCGTCAAGGAATCAAGAAAGGTGCGCGCGCAGCGCTCGTTGCAAGGGTGGTGGTGGGAGACGGGTGGGCGGACTGATCCAGGTTACGCCAGGGGGTTCGGGAGGCTGACGTCAGGCCGTGTACGCCCCGGCCAGGACTCCCAGCAGGGCTCCGCCGATGAGGAAGGGGCCGAAGGGGATCTCCGTCCTGCGGTCGGCGCGGCGGGCGACGACCAGCGCGCCGCCGTAGAGCGCGCCCAGCAGGAACCCGGCGAAGGTGCCGAGCATGACCGTTCCCCAGCCGTACCAGCCGAGCGCCGCGCCCGCGCCGAGGGCGAGTTTCACATCGCCGAAGCCCATGCCGCCGGGGTTGATCAGGAACAGCACGAGGTATCCGGCGCCGAGGGCGAGCGCCCCGAGGACGGTCGTCGTCCACTCCCCCGAGTGCTCGGGCAGCAGCGCGGCGAGGCCCAGCAGGGCGACGGCCGCGGCGGCCAGGGGCAGCGTGAGCGGGTCGGGCAGCCGCCTCACCCGCAGGTCCACCGCGGCCAGCAGCACGCAGACGGGCGCGAGCAGCAGCCAGACGCCCAGTTCGGGCCGGGCCCCGGTGGCCGCGGCGAGCGCGGCGCAGACCAGTGCCGTGGCGGTCGCGGGACCGAGCGCTCCCGGGCCGTACGACGCTCCGGGCGCGGTCGGCACGGGGTGCCGGGCGGCGGCAGGGGCGGACGCGGGCAGGGCGGGGGCGTCGGCCGGAGGCGCTTCGGCGGCTTCGGCGGCTTCGGCCGAGGACAGGTCGGCGTCGGCGTCGGCGTCGGCGTCGGCCAGAGGTGTATCAGCGGCATCGGCCGGGGGCGCGCCGGCGGCGCACTGCGGGCAGCGGGCGCGGCCGGTCCAGCCCCGGAGGCGATGCCCGCCCGGGCACCGCTCGTGCCAGGGCTCCCCCGCGGGCGCGGAGAAGCGGTGGATCGCGCGCGGCAGCAGGGCACCGGCCGCCGCGCCCCACAGCACGGCGAGGACGACCAGCGCGGACTCGATCGTGTCCACGGTCGGGGCACCCGGCCCGGTCATCCCACCGCCGTGACGCCGTCGCGCCAGGACGGCAGGAGCTCGTCCAGCAGGGCCTCCGTGCGGGGCGGGAGGCCGCGGGCACCGCTGCGGCCGACGAGGTCGGCGGCGAGCGTGGTGAGACGGGCCGTGTCGCCGGTGGCGTGGGTGGCGCGCAGCAGTTCGTGCCACAGCCGCTCGTCGGCGGGAGCCGTCCGCAGGGCGGCGTCCAGCGCCTCGATCGCCTTCTCCGCGCGGTCCTTCTCCAGATGGAACTCGGACAGCGCGAGCCCGATGTCCGCGACGAGCAGCGGAAGCTGGGCGTCGATGATCTCGTGGGTGAGCCAGCGGTAGCGGCCCTCGGGCCGGTCGGCGAGCAGCGGGCCGCGCACGAGCACGAGCGCGTCGGTGAGCAGCCGCCCGCGCACGACCCGGTTGTCCACGCCCCGGCCCTGGGTGGCCTCGTGGTAGAGCGAGCGCAGCACGTCGAGGTCGGAGACTACGGACTTGGCGAGGGTGAGGCGTCCGGCGGAGTCGGTGGCGAGGCGGGGCGTGCCGTCGGGGTCGGCGCCGAGCCAGTCGCGCAGCCGGTCGAGCAGCGCGTCACGGACGTCGTCGGTGACACCGCGCGGCCACAGCGCGGAGGCCAGCACGCGCGGGTGCACGCCCTCGCGGTGCAGGAGCAGCAGGGCGAGGGCCTCGTGCTGGAGGGCGCTGCGCTCGCCGTCGGGGGTGTCCAGGCCGATGATCTCGTACGAGCCGACGAGGCGGGCGTAGACGGCGGGCCGGCCCTGTTCGCTGATGTCGACGAGGAACGGCGGGGTGGTGACCGGGCCCCGGGGGCCGTCGTCGCCGGGGTCTGCCTCGACGAACAGCTCGACGACGGCGCGCTGCTGCGGCACCGGCAGGAGCTGGGCGTCGAGTTCGAGGCCGAGCAGGGGCGCGAGCAGCTTGCCCTCGCCGGTGATCTCCATCTCCCAGGAGGCGCCGGGCAGATCGCCGGTCCCGGTGCCGACGAGGTAGCCGATGCCGAGGCGGCCGGCGTCGGCGGCGAGTTCGGCGAGCTTGAGGGCGTCCTCGGCGGACGGCTCGGCGGCGAGCAGCACCAGGTGCGGCGCCCAACGGGTGTGCTGCGCGGGCCCGGTGCGGCCGGTGAGCACGGAGTCCTGTCCGGCGGCGCCGAGCGCGCCGCGCCGCTGCCGGGTCTCGGCGTCCATCGTCTCGATCAGGTCGTCGACGCCGTCGAGGTGGCGCAGCCGGTTGGGGGCGAGCGGGGTGAGGTCCTCGCCGAAGCCGACGAGGGTGATGGTCATACGGTCCGACCAGCCGTTGGTGGCGAGTTCGGCGGCGACGGAGGCGAACACCGCGGCCCGGTCGGCCTCGTCGCCGCTCAGCGAGACGAGGCCGGGCACGGCCTCCAGGTTGAGCAGCAGCCGCGACTCGTCCATGGTGCCGAGGCTGACCAGGCCGGGGTACGGGGCGGCGGTGTCGACGTCCTCGTAGGCCTCGGCGTCGGCGCGGGCCAGCATCCAGAACGTCTGGTCCTGCCCGAGCTGCCAGGGCGCGGGCGGCGTCCCGGCGGGCTGGGCGAGCTGGAGGTGGAGGTCGCCGTTGCTCAGCCAGGCCGCGTAGACGACGGGCAGCGGGCGCGACAGGTGCGTGAGGGCGGCGGCGAGGCCGCGCAGGGAGCGGTCCAGCAGGCGTACGGCCTCGGGGTCGGCGCCGACCATCAGCGCGTCCTGGGCGTCGGCGGCGGCGCCGGTCGGGGTGGGCGGTTCCATGCCGCGGCGCCCGCCCACGGCCCCGACGGCCGACTGCCACAGGGCCTGGCGGCGACGCCGGCCGAGGGCGCCGAGCAGGCCGGCGGCGAGGAGGGGGGCGCCGAGGAGTGCCTCGGGGAGGCCGAAGGAGCGGCCGTCGTCGGCCGCGGTGGCCTGCTGCCCGGACGGGGCCTGCGACTGGCCGGCGCCGTGCCCGGGAGCGGGGGCGGGGGCCGGGGCGGGGCGCTGCTCGGGCAGGGACACCTCGCCCGCGCCGCCCGCGCCGCCCGCCTGCTCGCCGCCGCCCTGCTGCTGGGCGTGGTCGCCGGTCCTGGCGTAGTCGCGGATCTGCTCCCGCACCTCGGGCGAGACGGCGGGCGCCTCGTCGGGCATCTCGACGAGTTCGCCGCCGCGGGCGTCGCCGGGCATCTCCATGATCCAGCCGGGCCGGATGAGGCTGGCCTCGGACAGCCGGGAGCCGTCGGGCTGCACACGGTCCTTGTTGAGCTGGTAGATCTCCTTGTAGCGGCGGCCGTCGCCGAGGTGGCGTTCGGCGACCTCCCACAGGGAGTCGTGATGGCGGCCCTCGGGCGGCTGGATCCGGTAGTACTTCGTGTCGCCCTTGGCTGCGGCGCCGGGTGCGGCGGTGTGGGCGGCGGCGTCGGCGGCCTGTTCGGCGAGCGCGGCGGCCGTGGAGGAGGCCTGCTCCTGCGTCTGCGCGAAGAGGCCGGGGGTGGCCTGCGCGGCGGCGACGGCCGGGCGCTGGTTGCCCTCCAGGTTCTGCCCGAGCTGGGACAGACCCGGGGTGAAGCTGGCGGCCGTCGCGCCGACCAGCAGCAGCGCGGCGACCAGCTGCCGTGCGAGCAGCTGGCTGGCCCCGGCCCCGGGCACCCGTCCCGGTACGCCGACCCCGGACACGGCGGCCTTCACCTCGACGAGCACGCACGCGGTGAACTGCGCCCAGGCCAGCCACACGATGACGGTGAGGATGTTCAGGAACGTCTGCACCGAGATCTCGCGCTGGAGCCAGTCCAGGCTGGGCGCCCCGTCCGGGAACGGCCACCCGAACTGCGACGCCAGCCCCAGCGGCACGCCGAACACCAGCGCGGCGAGCGCGACGAAGGCGAGGAACGCCTTCACGAAGTCCCCGAAGGTACGCCGCCGCACCCGGACGGGCTGCGGGGTGCGGTTCCTCGGGGCCGGCGTGCTTCCCGTCGAGCTTGACGAGCTGGAACTGCGGCGTCGCGGCATGGCGGGTGTCCTGAGGTCGGGTGCGTGGGTGAAGCGTGTTCGGGCGCCGGGCAGAAGGGTCTGCCGAGCCTGAGGAGATCTTATGGACCGGGCCGTCGGCCCAGAAGCGAGTACTGGAACCCTGTTCGCCAGTTCACGAATTTCCGCCCGTTACACCCCACTTGCGCCCACTCGGGCCTGCCACCCTCCCCAGGATCTTCACCACACCCGGTCGCTCTGCGGGGACCCCGGCCCCTTCTGCGGCTAGATTCACACGTACGTTCTGATGCACGCATTGCAGGCGTTACGGGGGTAAACGCGTGTCGTATCGGCCGACCGACTGGCATGTCCTGGACCTGGACAAGGACCCGACACCCGGCGACCCACAGCGAATCCGCCAACTCGCGGGCACGTTGCACAACTTCGCGGACGACGTGGCCGAGGCGCTGCGCGATCTGAAGGGTGTCGCGAAGGAGGACGAGATCCTCTCCTGGGCCGGGAAGACGGCCGAGGTCTTCGCGGACGAGTTCGGCGACGCCCCGAAGAAGCTGCGCAAGCTGAGGAAGTCGTACGACCTCGCGGGCGACGCCCTCGCCTCGTTCTGGCCCGACCTCCAGGAGGCGCAGGACAAGGCGGACAAGGCGCTGCGGGACGGCCGCAAGGCCCGTGACGAACTGAGCACGGCCAGGACGGCGTTGACCGGCGCCGACGACTGGGTGCGCAGGGCTACGGAGAAGACCGACTCCTACGACTCGTCGAAGAGCGGCGGCAAGGACGTCCCGAAACCGGACGAGACGGAGGTCCGCAGGGCCACCCGTGACGCCCAGCACGCCAAGGAGCGCCAGGAGGCGGCCCAGCGGGACGTCGGCGCCGCCCAGAACGCCCTGGAGGCGGCGAAGAAACTGGCCTCCCAGGCCCGGGGTCTGCGCGAGGAGGCCGCCCGCCGGACAGTCACCAAGCTCAACGAGGCCTCCGACGCCGGTATCCCCAACCGGCACTGGTGGGAGGAGATCGGCGACTGGGTCACCGACAACTGGGACGAGATCGTCACCGTCTGCAAGTGGGTCGTGATGGTCGTGGGCATCATCGTCATGATCATCGGCGGCCCACTGGGCTGGCTGGTCTTCGCGGCGGCACTCGTCGTCCTGGCCGACACGGTCAGAAAGATGCTCAACGGCACAGCGGGCTGGGGCGACCTGGCCTGGGCGGTCCTGGACTGCATCCCCGCCACCAAGGGCTTCACCAGCCTGGCCAAGCTGGGGAAGCTGTGGAAGGCGGGCGGGCTGAAGGCGCTCGGCGCCGGGGCGATGAAGGGGATCGGCGGGGGGCTGAGGAATGTCGCCAACAGCGTCCGGCAGTTGAAGAACGTTCGCTTCTCGTTCTTCAGCATGATGGGCAAGAGCCGGTGGTGGAAAGCCGATTCGCCTCACGTGGGCCCTCCCGGCCGGGCAGCCGACGACGCTCTCCCCTCGGACGTCCCCATTTATCACAAGCCCGGCGCGACAGCCATCGGCTACGACCCCGCCACTCTGCGGAATTTCGATGTCGCGGAGCGACTCCCGGGATACCAGGACGTCATCATCCACGGAACGCGCGACGGCAGAATGGTGGCCGGCGAGGCGAATCGCGCCGGGGTCCGAGCGGGCGGTCACACGGTCAACCCGAACCATGTGCTTGATACAATCCAGCGAATACCCGGATACAACGGCGAGCCCGTCAGAATGCTGACCTGCCATTCAGGCGCAGCCCAGCCCCAGGTCATCCAGGATATGGCGAACTCTCTCGGAGTCCCCGTCAAAGCACCGACGAACGCGGTGGGTGTCCCCAGCTTCGGGGAAGGCCCCTTCACTCCGCACATCAAGGATGAAGGAGTATGGCTGACCTTCCTGCCCATGGTCTAGCTTCCGACAGTATCGAGGGACTTCTGATGATTCGACCCGTAGGTTTCTTCGTAGAACTTGCCCCCGGTTGGGGACTGCCTCTCGACGGTTCCATCAGGGACGCCGTCAGGCCGGCCGGCAAGCCCTACGAGGACCGGATCGCCGGCTACCTCAGAGCGGGAACGGGCATCTGGAGCGAGATGAGCGCCGGGCCCGACGTACTGGATCCCGAAGCTCCGGACCTTACGGGGATCGGCTCGCTCTACACCGACGGAACCTGGATCTGGCGCGAGGATCTCGTGTACTACCTGTCGAAGTACCACGTGAGTCTGCCCGCCGAATTCATCGATCACGTCAGACAACTCGACTACGCCGCTCCCCGGGTCCCGGACAGCAGGCTCATCGAAATCGCAACAGAGGATCTCGGCATGGACCTCGGCTAGCCGAGGTCCATCAGTGCGAAGGACAGCTGTCTCAATGCTCAGTTTTTCCCTGGCAGTTCCGGAAACCTGGTGGGAGTTCGACATCCGTCCGGAGGGACGCGAGTCGACCATCCGGTCCATGGTGGATGAACGGATCCGTGTGACGCCGGAACTCCAGCCCTATCGCGCGGACATGACGGCCATGCTGCACAAAATGGCCAAGGACGCGCACGATTCCGGTGCGGTCTACCTGGGCTGCATGGCCGAGAATTTCGAAGGGGTGCCGCTGGTCGCGACCCTCACGGTCGCTGCGGTCGGCGCCAGGAGCAAGCAGGGCGTCGCCCTGTCCACCGACCCGCGCGCCATCGCCGACAGTCTGCGGACGATCACGGCCCGTCGCGAGGGCGACGCGTGGCGGACGGTGACCACTGTCGAGATCCCCGAGGTGGGGGTGGTGGCACGGACGTACGGCGTGGAGGACGTGCCCGTCGCACAGGGCGACAGCCGGACCCTGCGGATGGCGCTGACCCAGACGTACATCCCGGTCCCCGGAACCACGGACCAGGTCCTCCTCGTCTCCGGCGCCAGCCCCGTCCTGGACCTGGCCGAGGCCTTCCACGACATCTTCGACGCCGTCACGAGCACGTTCCGCTTCGTCTGACCGACTCGCCTGGGGGACAAGGCACATGGGCAAGGGAAAGAGCGACCTCTCGCTCCCACTCGACGAGCTGGCCGGCTTCGGCAGCCAGCTCCGCTCCATCAGGACCCGCCTCAACCACACCAAGAAGCTCTTCGAGTCCTACAAGGACGACATCGGCGACAGCAGCGTCAACGACGCCCTCGGCGACTTCGAGTCCAACTGGGAGGACGGCCGCGAGGACATCACCCAGCAGCTCGACGCCCTCGCCGACATGTCCGAGGCGGTGGTACGCGAGTTCAAGAAGCTCGACGACGAGCTGGCCAAGAAGGTGCGGGAGGCGATGAAGGTCGAGGACAAGCGGGGAAGCAAGGGCGACAAGGGCAAGTGACGAAGCCGCCCTTCCCCCGCCGGGTCACCGTGCCCGGCCTCGGCGCCTGCCGGATCTGCGGTGCCCCCGCGCCCCTCGTCCCCGGGCGTGCGACGCCGTCGCCGGCTATCGCCTGCTCCGGGACCCGTGGGCGGAGCGTCCCGCGTTCCTGGACGGGAACCTCCACTTCTCCTGCGTGCGGGGGTCGGAGAGGAGCGGCGCGTTCCTCGAGGAGTTCACGCGGATGCTGCGCGCGGGGCACGAGGAGGTTCCGGCCCTGGACGGATCGCCGCCCGCGCTCACCCGGATGGGGCTGAGCATGACCGAGATCTTCTCGAGCACGGACTGCAGCGTCTTCGAGAGCGGGCTCGCCGACCGCTGGGTGGTGGTGACCCGAACCGGATCATGGTTCCGGCTCCGCCTGGACGACCTCGAGGAGATCGCCCGTGGCAACACACCCGTCTCGCCGTCTGCCGTGGGACCTCCCCGGCAGCCCCGGCCGTACGGCTCCAGGATCTCCTGACGGCCCTCGGAGCCGCCGACGCCTACGGACCGGCGGACTCCCTCACGCGGATCACGTACGAGTTCGTCGACTACTACCCGCCGAAACGCCACCTCGAGTACGTGACCCGGGCCCCGCTGCCGGTACCGGAGGAGGCGCGGGCGTTTCTCGCGGAGTACGTCGTCGGCTACGCCCCCGTCCGGTACCAGGCTGAGCGCTTCTCGGCGGTTCACCGGCCCGATCTCCGGGACGGAGCAGGAGCCCCGCGTCAGCCCACCTCGTTCTCCGCCACCGCCTGGCCGTGTACGACCACGTCGCCGCCGTAGAACATGCCGGTGAGGACCGGGGAGTACGTCAGCTGGATCTCCACCTCGACCTGGGCCGCGTCGGCCACCACGCAGTGGGACGCGGCGATGTCCGCACCGGTCATGTCCATCTCACGGGCGAAGGCCTTGACGCGGACGTCGCAGTTCTCGAAGTTGATGGGCGCCGGGCCGCCCTCGTTGTCGTAGAGCGCCTCGCGGTCGATGTCCTGGGCGGCGTAGCGGGCGGCCTGCTCGGCGATGTCCGCCGCCCGCTCCCGCTTGGAGATCGACAGACCGCCGTCGATCACGAAGGCGGAGAGCGACAGGAAGACCAGGGCGAAGATGATCACCGCGCCTGCGCCCGAGCCCCGGTCGTCCAGCATCAGCCGGCGGGACGCCGTCGCCCGCAGCCTCGGCAGCCATGTCCTCACGCCGTCCTCCGGAACGGGTCCAGCGGTGAGCTGAAGCTCGCCGAGAGGGTGGTCGGGATGTCCAGGCCCAGCATCGCCAGACCGCGCACCTCGCAGCTGACCTCGACCGTGAAGAAGGTGTCCGGCTCGAAGCCGGGGCTGGTCTGGCGGACGGAGACCGGGCCGGAGCACACGTCCTCCAGGTTCGCCCGCGCCGCCTTGCGCGCCTCGGCCATCGCTGTCGCGTGGTCCTTCTGGATGGACCCGGCACGGGCCGCGTCACGGGCGGCGCCGTCGATCGCGCCGCGCCCGTCGACCAGCTGGCCGAACGCGACCAGGACCAGGATGAACATGATCATCACCGGGGCCAGGATCACCACCTCGACGGTGGACAGCCCCTCGTCGGACCCCGAGGCGGACAGCCTCGCGCTCCCGGTCCCTGGCGCGCGTGCGGGACCGCCTTCCGGCGCGCTGACGCGCCTTGCCGCCGTCACGGATTCCCCTCTTCCGGCACGAACCGTTCCACCGGGCCCGACGACTGCGCGTGCACCGTCAGGTCCAGGCCGGGGAAGACCGTGGGCACCCGCGCGGTGATCTCCACGCCGACCGTGTTCTGCTCCGGCTGGAGCATCCGCACGTCCGGGGAGAGCACGAGCTGCGGGCCCAGCTGGGCGATGTAGGAGTCGACCACGTCCCGCGCCTCGCCCCGCCAGCCGCCCGGCTGCTGGTCGGCCGTGGCACGGGCCTTGCGCGCGCCGGCCTGGGCGGCGGCCTGGGCGACGTGATCGGCGAAGAAGTACAGCGCGAACTGCACCGTCGCGAAGATCATGAAGAACAGCACCGGCGTGAGCAGCACGAACTCGATCGCGGTCATGCCGGAGTCGCCGCGGGCGGACACCGTCTCCGTCCTGCGGCGCAACCAGCGAACCACGCGCACCAGCACAACCCCCGTCGATCCCGCGGCCGTCAGCAGGTCTTGCCGGCGTCCGCGCCCTTGATGCAGTCGCCCACCTTGGTGGCGCCCTCGCTCAGCGCGGCGTTGATGATGGCGGCGACGACACCGACGATCGCCACGACGACCGCGGAGATGATGACCCACTCCACCGCGGAGGCGCCGCGGTCGAGTTCGCCGGAGCGGGCGCGCTCGACACGGGCGCGCAGGAAGGTGACGAGGAAGTCCACCGCCGGGATGCCGGTGCGGAAGTCCTGGGTCGTGGTCTTGGGCGTGTTCATGAGGGTTATTTCCTCTCGACTCAGCTGGAGATCGGGGCGGGCGGCAAGGGAGACATCACACCTGGAACACCCGCATCGCCGCCGGGAAGATCAGGAACACCAGGAAGCCGGCGCACAGCAGCAGCTGCGCGACGAGCATCGACTGCGACTTCTCGCCCGCGCTGCCCTCGATCTCGGCCAGCTCACGGTGGCGCATGGTCTCGGCGCGGGAGGCCAGGGACTCGCGGACCTTGGCGCCGTCGTCCGCGACGAGGGCCAGCGAGGCCGACAGGTCCTTCAGTTCCTCCACGCCCAGTTCCTCACCGAGCTGGCCGAGCGCCTGCCACTGGCTGATGCCGGTGATCCGGGCGTCGGCGAGGGCGTTGCGGATACGCTGCGTGGCCCATCCGTCGGAGACCTCGGCGGCCGCCAGCAGCGCCTCGGGCAGACCGCGGCCGCCCGCGAGGCTCATCGACACCAGGTCCAGATACGCCCCGATGACCCGGCGCAGGTCGCGGCGCTTCTCCGCGGCGTCCCGGCGGACCTCCAGATCGGGCAGGAAGAAGAACAGGCCCGCGCACAGCAGCGCCAGCCACACCGGGATGACCGGGCTCCTGCCGACGCCCAGCGTCCACGCCACGGCGAAGAGGAACGGGCCGAAGATAAGCCCCGTCGCCCCCAGCAGCACCTTCGTCGCGAGGAACTTCTCCCAACTGCGGTCCAGCACCGCGAGGTCGGCCCGCAGCGAGCGCTGCTCCCACCCCTGCTGCACGAAGAACTCGGCCACCCGGACGCCGACTTCGGCGCGCAGCGAGGCGAACCGGCCGGTGTCCTCGCCCCGTCGGGCCGACTCGTACGCCGCCCCGCGCGCCCGCATCGCGTCGATCCGCGCGACCTGGGCGACAGCGCTGCGCCTGGTCGGCATCAGGGCGCGGATCAGGGCGTACACGCCCAGACCCAGGATCACCCCGACGACGATCGGCATGGTCAGGCTCATCGCCGTACCCCTTCCTCCGTGGACGGCGACGCCGGCGGCGGCGTCGATGCCGGGGCCGGCGTCCGGGGACGCACGAACCGCACCGACGACTCGTCGCGCACCAGGAAGCGTTCGGGCGTCTCGATGGTGGACAGCTTGCGCAGCCACCAGAAGCCGAGGCCGAACAGGGCGCAGACGCAGGTGAGGACGAGCTGGCCGACGGCGGTGCCGTACGGCTCGACGAACTCGCGGTTGAACACGGACAGTCCGAGCACGAAGGCGATCGAGACCGCGACGACGATCTGCACCGAACGGCGTGTGGAGGCGCGCTGGGCCATCACGCGCTGACGCATGTCGACCTCCTCGCGGGCCGACTTGGCGAGCGCGCCGAGGACCTGGCGCAGACCGGGGCCGCGCAGCCGGGCGTTGAGGATGAGCGCGGCGACGATGATGTCGGCGGAGGCGTCGTCGATCTCGTCCGCGAGCACCTGGAGCGCGTCGGGCAGCGGGGTGCGGGCGCGCAGCCGGTCGACGAGGGCGTCGAGGTGCGGGCGCAGGACCGGGGCCGCGGCGCGCGCGGAGGCCGGGATGGCCTGCTCCAGGCCGACCGCGCCGGCGATGGTGTCGCGCAGGGACTCCGTCCAGGAGGCGAGGGCCTCCACGCGGCGCATGGCGGCCCGTTCCTCGCGGGCGCCGCCGAAGAGGCGGTCCCAGAGGAAGACGAGCACACCGGCCGCGATACCGGCCACCGCCCAGCGCGTGAGGAGCAGCACGGCGAGGCCGACGAGGGCGGCCAGCGAGCCGCGCTGCCCGGCGAACCGGATCAGCTCGTTCGCCCGCTCGGACGCCTTCTGCTTCTCGTGCTCGGGCTTGGCGGGCAGCCCCCGTACGGCCACCAGCAGCAGGGCGATGCCGCCGCCGACGGCGACTCCGCTGCCGATGGAGTACAGCACGTCGGTGGAGAACAGCCCGCCCATGGAGCCGAGTTGGCCCAGTGCCGCGAGTCTCGTCGTCGTCATCGGCGTGTCACCCCCATGATCCCGAGGGCCGGTAGCCCTGCGCGATCAGGTCGTCGAGGCAGGCGATCGGCGCGTGCGGCACGACCCTGCCGTCCGGCGTCTCGGTGAACACCTCGCTGGACAGCACACGGCCGTCGACGCCGTTGACCTCGCGTACGGAGGTCACCATGCGCTGGAGCCGGCCGCCCGTCTGGAAGTCGTTGCGGCGCTGGATGAACACCACGAAGTTCACCGCGCCCGCGATCAGCATCTGGCTGGCCTCGATGGGCAGCCGTTCCGAGGCCTGGAGCGCGTAGGTCGAGATGCGGTTGAACACCTCGCTGGAGCTGTTGGCGTGGATCGTGGACAGCGAGCCGTCGTTGCCCTGGGACATCGCGTTCAGCATGGTGACGATCTCGTCGCCGAGCACCTCACCGACGATGACCCGCGAGGGGTTCATCCGCAGGGAGCGGCGGACCAGTTCCGCCATGGTGATGGCGCCCTGGCCCTCGGAGTTGGGCAGCCGCTCCTCGAACGCCACGACGTTCGGGTGGAGTTCGGCAAAGGTGTCGAGGCCGAGTTCCAGGGCGCGCTCGACGGTGATGAGGCGTTCGTGGGGCGGGATCTCGTTGGCGAGGGCCCTCAGCAGGGTGGTCTTACCGGCGTTGGTGGCGCCCGCGATCATGATGTTCTTGCGGGCGCGCACCGCGCAGGCGAGGAAGTGGCCGATCTCCGGGGAGACCGTGCCGTTGCCGACGAGGTCGGAGATGAACACCTTGCCCATGCGCGAGCGGCGGATGGACAGCGCGGGCCGACGGGCGACGTCCATGACGGCCGACAGTCGTGAGCCGTCGGGCAGCCGCAGGTCGAGCTGGGGGTTGGCGGAGTCGAAGGGCCGGGAGGACAGACCGCTGTAGGCGCCCAGCACCTGGATCAGCTCGACGAGTTCCTCGTCGGTCTCCGCGACCGGTTCGCCGCGCACCTCACGGCCGTCGGCGTATCCGACGAAGACCTGGTCGCAGCCGTTGATGTCGATGTTCTCGACCTCGGGGTTGTCCAGCAGCGGCTGGAGCCGGCCGACGCCGAACAGCGCGGCGTGCACGGCGGCCGCGTACTGCTCCTCGGTCTCGGCGTCCAGCGGCGTACGCCCGGCGTTGATCTCCTGGCGGGCGTACTCCTCCAGTATCTGGGCTATGACCGCGCGGGCGTAGTGCCGTTCGTCCTCGCCGGACATCGGTGTGACACCGCTGACCTGGTCCTGCCGTCGCTGCTCGGCGATACGGTCACCGGCGTCCTGACGGAACCGCTTGACCAGCTGATGGTCGACAGCGGTCATCGGCCGGCTCCCTGCGGGGCCTGTCCGGGCATCGTCCAGGCGGCGCCGTACTGCTGGTAGAGGTCCGCGGTGACCTTGCGCGCCGAGCGGATGAGCAGCGACTTGTCCAGGCGGCCGCGCCGGCGCCCGGCGAGCTGGTCGGCGCCCGCCGCGTCGTCGGCGATGGTGCCGACCACCCGGGCGCCGGTCTGCGCGTGCACGAGCATGTCGTTGACCTGGCCGGCGATCTTGGCCGCGCTGCCCGGGTCGGCGATCAGCACCACGCCGATCATGGGCATCCCGAGGCTCGCGGCGCCGCGCGCACCTCCGTGCAGCTTCGCGGACAGCGCGGCGGCCCGGTCGCGCACCCGGGCGATGGCCTCGGGTTCGGTACGGGAGACCAGCAGCACCAGCGCGGCGTGCGGGAACAGTTCCACGGCGGGGGTGTCGCCGCTGATGCGTCCGCAGTCGGCGATGACGTCTGCGGGCGCGTCGGGCGAGTCGCCGAGCGAGGCGAAGGCGCGGCCCAGGGTCGGCCACAGTCCGGTGAGACCGGCGGCCTGCTCGGCGATACCGAGCCCGACGAGCACGTCGAGACCGCCGCTCAACGGCTGTACGTGGTCCCAGAGCTGGTCCGGCACCAGGCCGCGCCGCGCGGTGGCGGCGATGGACAGCATGCCGGTGTTCGGGTTGAGCGGCCCGCCGTGCGCGGCGGCCGACCGGTACACCAGGTCACCGCCCGCCGGATCGGTCTCGGCGAGCAGGACGCGACGCGGCCAGACCGCCGCGAGGGCTACGGCCGCGGTGGTGACGCCGGGGGAACCCTTGTCGGCGGCGAGAGCGATGAGCGCCATGGCTTGCGGTGCCCTGCCTTCTAGTTGCCGGGGACGTGCACGACGGCGACGGCGCCGGCGGACGCGGCCCGCGTGACGGCGGCGGCGTCGGCCTCGTCCACGAGCAGCGTCAGGGAGAGGCTGCCGGTCGTCACGGTGGAGTCGCTCTTGGTCGCCGTGGTGGCGATCTTCGCGTTGTCGGTCAGAAGCCCGCCGGACGACGTCGGACCGGAGGAGGCGCCGGCGCCGGACGAACCGCCCTCGGCGGCGTCCACGTTGTAGACGGCCACGGTGTCACCGGCCTTGATGTCCCCCGGGTACTGGCCCTCCTTCAGGGCCACGCCCACGGCGGCCTTGCCCGCCGGCAGGCTCTCGCCCTCGGTGAACATCTGCCCCATCACGACCGTGCCCTCGTAGATGGTGGACTTGGCCTTCAGCTTCTTGAGGCTGTCGAGCTGTTCCCAGCGGATGTAGTTGATGCCGTCGTCGGCGGCGACCATCACGGACGACACGTCGGAGTCGGATACGGACTCACCGGCCTGGATGTCGGCGGTGACCTTCACGACCTCGATCCGGTCGCCCGCGCGCAGCACCAGCATCGTCGCGCCGAGCGCGCCGACCAGGATCAGCAGCACGGCGAGTGCGGCCAGTGCGGGTTTGCGCTCGCGAGGCGGAGTGGGAAGCCGGTCACCGACCGACGGCTGAGCCGGAACGGCGGCACGACCGGCGCCCGCCCCCGCACGCTCTTGGATCTTCACGCGACTGCTCCCCGTACACCCAAGACACTGACTGCCAAATACTCTGCATTTCCGGACACTTCACCAGCGACCCCCCTGGAGTCACCCTCACCGGATGAGCCGGACGTACTGCGCGACCTGGCCGAATAGCCAGCGCTGGGGTGAGTGTCAAGCCATGGCACCGTATCAGCCGCCCATACGCCCCTCAAGGCGCGTCCGGGACCTCGGGGTTCGCCCGGCCCACCCTTACCCCTCTGCAATTCCGCCGCGCCCGGCCCCTTTTGCACGGGGCCTTCCGGCGCTCCTCGTGCTGTGCGTCAGCGAATCTGTTGCCGTATCCGCACCGTCCTCGCACAGGGCTGTGACGGAGCAGACGCGGGGTTCGTCACGGGGCGACCATCAGGCCTGCACGAATCGCTCACGAAGGGATGGACGCCGACAGAGGAGGATTCACCGCCTTCAGCGACGCGGTACGGCAGGGCACTTGGGCAACCCGCCTCACGAGGGGAGCCGTTTCGCACAAGGGAAAGGCGTGAGTAGAGTGCCCGCGTGCGGTCGGGGCGCGGAACGTGGGTCGGATTAGGCGGAGTTGAGCGCATCTCGCCCGACCGGGCACACCGTCTGAGGCGCGTTCGACGCGCATCTCTCGGGCAGGCTCGCGCCCCTGTTCGCAACAGCTACCGGTACCGCTGCCGTGACTGTGGCTACGGCTGCGGCCGTGACTGTGGCAGTAGCTGTGGCTGTGGCTGTGGCCGTGACTCTGGCCGTACGCACAAGCTCACCCCCCACCCGAAGGAGCCCCCCCATGAAGCGCGTCGCTCTGACCGCAGCCTCCGTGCTGTCCCTCGCCGCCGTACTGACCGCCTGCGGCGGGAGCGACTCGGACGCGAAGCCCGAGACCGCGCCCTCGTCGCCGAAGGCGAAACAGCTGGCGCCCACGGAGAAGTTGACGAAGCTGATGGTGACCGAGGCCGGTAAGTACACGCTGAGGGAGCCCGACCCCGAGGAGGCGTTCGCGACGAGCACCGCCGAGGTGACCGTCGAGAAGCCCGTGTGCGCCCCGCTGGTCCACGCGATGAACGACCTCCCTCTCGGCGACCCCGAGGGCCACCTCACCCGTGTCGCCAACGGCGGGAGTTCCACGTCCATGCTCACGTACATCACGCTCAGCACGTACGAGGACGGCGGCGCCGAGGCCGCGATGAAGGAACTCGGCGCGGCGGTGGCGTCCTGCGGTGGCGGCTTCACCGCGAAGTCGAAGAGCGGCGGCAGCGCGGTGTACGACTCCACGAAGCCGGAGAGCGCGCCCGAGGCGGGCGACGAGTCGGTCGCGACGGCAGCCACGTTCGACTTCCAGGGCCACCCCCAGACCGTGCGCACCCAGACCTTCCGCTTCGGCGACACCATCGCCAACTACTTCACCGTGGACAGCAGCGCCTTCCTGAGCGCCGGCCCCGGCAACGCGGAGATCCCGGCGGATCTGGTGAAGATCCAGAACGCCAAGCTGGGCTGAGCCCCGCCGATGAGGTCAGCCGACGTACTCCCGGTTCCAACGGCTCTGCCGCACGCCGCCCCAGGTGCCCGTCACCACGGCGGCCAGAAAGAGACCGGCGATCAGCCCTCCGTACGACGCGGCGTCGGCATCCTCGGTGGGGCCTGCGACGCCCTCGGGGTCGTAGCGCACCCGCAGCGTGTCCCCCGGCGCGATCGAGCCGTCGCAGCCGTCGCCCTCGGAGAGCGAGGGCGAGACCTCCCGCCCGTCGGCCGTACGCAGGTCGCAGTGATCGGTCCCGGCCTTCTCCACCCGCACGACCTCGACATCGGCCCATCTGCCCCGCGCCTCCAGGGCGACCTGGTCCCCGGCTTCCTTGCCGACCACACCCAGCGCCACCCCCGCGACGACCGGCACGACAAGCTGCCACGCGACCTTCCGCCGCCTGCGCGGAACCCTCCGCAGCAGCAGAAGCGGGACCAGCGCGGACGCCAGTGGCAGTACGACCCAGGCGACGAGTACAGCGACCGCGCGCAGCGGGCCGGGCAGCGGGACCACCGGCGCGAGCCAGGCAGGCCCCAGCGAACCGCCGGCGCACACGAGACCGAACAGCAGCCACCGAGTCACCTCCCGGCGCAGCCAGGCCTCGTCGTCACCCCGGCCGGTCCGCGCAGGGGCCGCCGCAGCAGCGTTCCCGGTCATTCGTCTCCCCCACCCGTGAAGCGAACGGAACAGTGCTTTCCGGAGCACAGGCCAGAGCGGATGCGGTCGGCGTACACATGACGGAGTGCTGTCGCACGCCTGAACGCGGCTCGGAGACAAGCGCCACTCGGGGACCCGAACGCCCGGAATTGCCCCTGCTTTCAGAATAGTTCGCGCTGGCGAAACCGGGAAGCGCACCGATACCGTCTGTGCTCTTGACTGAACTTCTGTCTCACGGGGAGCTCACTGTGAAGCGCCGCACTTTGCCCGTTGCTGTCGCGCTCGCCACCGCCTCGGCCCTGCTGCTGACCGCATGCGGCGGCGAGGACGACAAGGCCGGCGACAACGACAAGATCGCCGGAGCCGACCAGGAATCCGGAAAGCCGACCAAGTCCGCGGAGCCGTCGGACGCTCCGGCCTCCGACAAGCCGGACGGCGTCGATGTGTCGCTGCCCAAGGACATGAACCTGGTGTTCGACTGGGAGAGGCCTGGGGACAAGAACGAGGCGGCTGCGATGGATGATGCCGCGAACTACGTCCGTGCCATTTACCGGGGCGTGGACAAGCGCACGACCAAGGACGCCGCCCTGGTCGCCTACTCCGCAGGCGACGGGCTGAAGTACGCGAAGACGCAGATCGACGTCAGACTCGAAGGGGACTGGACGGCAACCGGCACCCGACGCCACTACCAAGCCGCCACCCGGTCCTCGTCGAACGGCGACTCGGTGGAGGTCGCGTTCTGCGTGGACTCGACCAAGTTCTACTCCAAAGAGGTCAAGACCGGAAAGGTCCTGAAGGGCGCGCCCAGCATCACGGACTTCGACCACTTCAAGATCATCATGGTCAAGTCGCCTACGGGAGAAGGTCTTTGGCAAGCGACCAAGGTGTACGTCGAGGCAAAGGCGGCGAAGTGCCAGTGAACAGGTCTCGGAGTACGGTTCTCGGCACCGGCGCGGCTGCCCTGACGCTCGTCATGGGCGTCCTCGCAATAGCGGAACCGGCCTACGCGGGAGAGCAGCCGGGCAACACCCAGGGCTCCAACACGGAACAGTCCGGAGGCGGTGACGGCTCCGGTATCTACGCCACAGCCCGCATCACATACTCCGGCTCGGTCGCCACGGGCGGCGGCAGGGGCAACGTGACGTCCGCCGACGTCAACTGGACGCCTCCGCCCTGCTGGTACGCCCCCTTCCTCGGCGCCAAGGACTTCAAGAAGCTGATGTCCAAGGACATCGAGAGCCAGATGAACACCCCGGGCATCGGCGGAACCGCCGGCGCGGCGCTCAGTGAGCTGAAGCGCCACTACGAGGACGACTACGGCTGGACCGACACCCCCGGCTACAAGGACTACAACGTCGAGAACGACGGCAAGGGGATGTTCTGGGCCGGCGTCGAGAACCCCGACGAGCCCGACATCCTCAAGCGCAGCTCGTGCAACGACCTCCCGTTCTGGGTCGAGAACGGCGACGCCCCGCCGCCGCAGTACGAAGAGGCCATCACGCCCGAGATCCTCGCTGCCCTCGCGTACCAGCACATGCAGCTGCCCGACACGAAGGTCACCCTCGCCCCTGCGGGCACGACCAAGGTGAACCTGCCGACGTGGGCATGGCTCGACAAGGCCGTCTTCGACGAGGTCCAGGCCACGGCGGCGCTCAACGTCCCCGGCTTCAACATCCAGGCGACGACGACCGCCAAGCCGGTCGCCCTGAAGCTGGAGCCCGGCACGAAGGACGCCGACACCTACCCAGCCTCCGGCGAGTGCGCCATCAACGCCGACGGCTCCATCGGCGAGCCCTACGCCAAGGGCAAGGCCGACGAAACCCCGCCCTGCGGCCTCCGCTACCTCCGCTCCTCCGGCAACGGCACCTACAAGCTCCGGGCCACCATCACCTGGGAGATCGCCTGGACCGGCACCGGCGGCGCGGGCGGCGACCTGCCCAACGGCACGTTCGGCGCCGAGCAGGACATCACCGTCCAGGAAATCCAGTCGATCAACCGTTGACCTGCGGCGAAGGGGCCGGACCTGCCGTCCGGCCCCTGGGAGACACACGACATGAGTGACCTGCGCCTCGACGACACGATCTTCGAGGATCTGAAGAAGACCTTCTCCACCATCAGCGGCCGCATGGAGGACGCGCGCCGCAGTCTCAAGGGCACGGACGCCTCGGCCGTGGGCGAGAGCAAGCTCATCGAGGACGTACAGGATTTCGCCGACGACTGGGGCTACGGCATCAAGCAGCTCGGCAAGCACGCCCACGGCGCCGTAAAGATGATCAACAAGATCGGCCAGACGTTCGACGAACTCGACCGGGAGCTGGCCGAGGCGCTCAAAGCGAAGAAGAAGGGCAAGTGACGTGGCGGGGCAGCGGCCGTCCTTTCCGCATATCGGCTGGGACCCCACACCGGGCAATGTGGAGGACACCAGGGAACTGGCCCGGCGGCTCGGCGGCCTCGCGAGCGAACTCGGCACGGCGGTCCAGGAACTCGAACGAATAGAGTGCGGCGCCTGGAAGGGCAAGACCGCGGTCGCGTTCACCGAGTACGTCGGTCAGGACGTCACTCCGCTCATCCGCAAGGCCCACGAGTCCTTCGACAAGGCCTCCCGCGCGCTGCACCGCTGGGCGGGCGAGCTGAAGGACTTCCAGGACGAGGCGGACCGGCTGGAGAAGGCGGCCGGCGAGAAGCTCGACGACAAGGCGAAGGCCGAAGCGAAGGCCGAGGGCAAGGGCAGCAAGGAGCTAGGCGAGGCTTCCAGCGCCGTCGACGGCCTCATCCAGAAGGTCCACAACCTCGAAGAGCGTTACCGCCAGGCGGCCGGCCACATCGGCAAGGAGCTGGACAAGGCCGCCGACATCGCCCCCGACGAACCGGGGTTCTGGGACAAGCTGGGCAAGAGCATCTCGGACGCCTGGGACGCCACGGGCGACTGGCTCAAGGACCACGCGGACCTGATCAAGGCGATCGGCGACGTACTGAGCAACATCACGGCGGTCCTGGCGCTGCTGGCCATCGTCACCCTCCCGTTTCCGCCCCTCGCAGCGATCTTCGGCACCGCCGCCCTCATCGGAGCGGGGCTCACCCTCGCCACCCACGGAGTGGCCAAGGCTGCCGGAGCGGACGTGGGGTGGGCGACGCTCGGGCTCGACGCCGTGGGACTGCTGCCCGGCATCGGGCTGTTCGGCAAGGGGGCCAAGATCATCGGTTCGGGGAAGGCCCTCGCCACGGCGGGGAGACTCGGCAAGGGCTTCACAGCGACCAAGATCGCAGGCGGATCGCGGATCATCATGTCCTTCGGGCAGGAATCCGCCCACCTCGCAGGCGGGTTCGGCAAGGCCGGACTGGTGAAGATCGGAGGCTTCTCCCAGGACGTCTACGAGGTCGCCCATGCGGGCAGCGGGCTGATGTCACGCATGGGAGGGCTTGCCGTCGCCGGCTATCACCCGGGCCAGCTCCTCGGAACCAAGGGAGCGAACCTCATCCCCGGAGTGAACATCGATCCGTTCGGAGTCGGCGGTCGGGCCATCGATGCCGGAATCAAGATCGCACCCAAGATCATCGAGCATGTGACGGGCGACTGACCGTGCGGGGGCGCGGCCGTGGCCGGTCCTGTCCTGTCCCGCGTGGCAGGGTGAGAGCGATCGCATCAGACCAGTTGACGGCGACGAAGGAATCCTATCGACATGAGCGTCTGGCTTCCCGAAACGGACGAAACCCTCCTCGCGCGAGCTCCGGTGAACTTTGCCACGGGTGCGGCCACGCGGGTCAGAGGCATGCGCTGGTTCCGTGACTTCGACCGCAGGGACATCCAGAGCGAACTCGACGGCTGGCCCGAAGGCCCTGAGTACATCGCCCACTCCACCGGCGGTACCGCGGCCCGGAACACGGTCAAGGGGCTCGCGATCGCCGCCGGCGTGGCCATCATGGGCGTCCTAAGCTCCCAGTCCGGCAGCGTGGGACCGGGCAGCTCCGACAGAGGCTCGGACACCTCGGAGGACCCCGCCGACGAGATCGACGACTTCCCCGTCATGTGGGCTGCTCCGGGCACCCTCGCGCGCACCATGCCCTGGCAGATGGACCCAGGACGCTGCAAAGAGAAGACGTACCGCACCCATGCGGTGATCACCGACTGCCGCCTCGCGATCGTGGGCTTCGCCAACGTCAAGGGTGACGACAAGCTGATCGACGACGAGCTGCTCTGGCAGACGCCTCGGACGACCGTCGAGCGAGTCGAACTACGGGAGTACAGGGCCGGAACCGACGCCAAGATCCTGTTCACGGACGGCTCGTGGTGCAGGGTCGGCAGCAGAGCCCGCGAGCGGCTCACCCGGTATCTGATCGAACCTCTCGACTTCGTTCCGCTCGGCTCACTCACGCCGGACCAGCGGCGCACCGCAGAGGCCTTCGCGGCGACCCAGGCGCCCGATGCCCTGCCACCACTCGTGAAGCGCAATCCCTGCGGCTGCTTCCGCATCGAGGTCCTGGCACCGAGCAGGATCGACGGATCCTTCGGTCACCCCGGCCTCAACACGGTCATGGACGCCTCCGGCACCGAGCTCACGCTCATGCAGTACCACCCCGAGGACCTCCTGACATGACACCCGCTCCGCACCCGACCAGATCGGCGTTCCACGTCTTATGAGCCCCTCCACCCACGCCACAGGCGGTCTCTACGTCAGCCCCGGCGGCGGGAACCTGCCCCCTCTCTGGTTCCTCACTCCGGAGGGCTTCTTCGCGCTCCCCCTGGCCGACGATCCGGAGGAACGCACCGAACGTGCACGCTCCTTCGTACGGGAGCTGTACTCACGCGGTGACGACGAGATCTGGACACCAGCGGCTCCCTACTACGCGTCCCTCGCCGAGCTCATGGGGAGCACCGGCGTGTCCTACGCGGCCATGGGCCTGTTCTCGACCGCCGACAATTCCGAATCCCCCGAGGGGGAGATCGTCCGGCACGAGCCGTCCGAGGGCGTTGCTCAGTGCGCGCTGACGGTCGCCGTCATATCCGCGGACCCGCCGGCCGCAGACGTCGATGTCGTCGCCCAGGGAATCCTGGCGACGCTCTCCAGCGACCCCCTCAACGACGCCATCTGGCTCGACCTGCCGTGCGGCCCGGCGGTCTCGTGCATCAGCATGCGTGAATACACACTCGGTCCCGAGATCACCGCGAGTGGCGAGTCGGCCAAACTGCTCACCGGGCAGACTCAGGTGCACATTCCCTTTCCCACCGGCCCGTTCATCGCGGTCTTCACGCTGTACACGACATCGCTGGACCACTGGGCCGAGCTCTACCGCGCTCTGTCTGCCATTCTCCAGACAGTCACGTTCGTCGACCCTGTCGTGGAGACGGTTGAACAGGAGTGAGGGCAGTCGTTCCGGATGTCCAACACGCCTGTGCTCCTGACCCGTTCGGATGGGAACCTGCCTCCGGCTCCGCACTCGCCACGGCCACACCCCTGTTGCTGACGGCCCGCGGCGGAGGACCTCGTACCGCGATAGCTCCCGCGAACGCGGGCGGTAACGGGCCGTAGAGGCGATGACCGATCGGGGCCGAGTCGGACATCCGGGTGTCAGGGCCGGCAAGGCCCCTCCCATCCCCGCGCAGCGGACGCATTGTTACCGATTTTCGGCAATACATTCACAATTACCGTCGCCCTGCGACCTGTTCAATCTGGCCAAGCCGCCGACCCCACCGATACCGTCGGTCCCCTGACTGAACTGATGTCTCACGGGGGAGTCCATTGTGAAGCGCCGCACTTTGCCCGTTGCTGTCGCGTTCGCGGTGTCGGCTGCGCTGCTGCTGACCGCGTGCGGTGAGGGCGACGAGGCCAAGGGGAACGAGGAGATCGCGGGGGCGGGGAAGGGTGCCGGGGCGTCGGCGTCGGCGAGTCAGGAGGCAGCGGTCGACCGACCCGACATCGCGCTCCCGAGCGACCTCAAGGACACCTACGAGAGCTGGAACGCCACCGACGCGACGCAGGACTCGGTCCTCAAGGACGTCGCCCAGCGCATCGACGCCACCAACTACGCCATCACGCAGGGCGATCCCGAGGTCGCGGCGCTGAGCTTCTACTACAAGGACAGCGCCCTGGGCGAGGCGCAGGACTGGGTTCAGTCCATCGTCGGCGACGGCTACACGATCACGGGCGAGAACCGCTACTACAACGCCAAGGTCGACGTCTTCGACGACGGCTCCGCCGGTGTCACCTACTGCGAGGACCAGAGCAAGGCGTACGCGAAGGACCGCAAGTCCGGGAAGGTCATCAAGACCGAGGTCACGGACAACTCCTACGTCCTCTACACCACACGCCTGGAGAAGAGCGGGCAGGGCGTCTGGCAGACGACGAAGCTCACGTCGAAGCGGGGGCACCGGTCATGCACGCGCTGACCGCACGCGCACGCACCCGCGTCGCCGCGTCCGGCCTGCTCGCCGGAGCCCTCGCCCTCGGTATACCGGGAACCGCCTCCGCGGACTGGCCGCCCGGCAAGGGCACCCAGGGCGACACCCGGCAGAGCGGCGGCTCCAGCGGCAGCACGCTGGTCTCGAAGGTGACCTACTCGGGTTCCGTACGATCCGGCGGCGACGGGAACGCCGTACGGCCCGTGACGAACTGGACCCCGCCGGCCTGCTGGTACGAACCGCGTTCCGTGGCCGAGTTCAGCCGGTATGTCGAGACGATGTACGAGGAGACCATCAACACTCCCGGTCAGCACAGCTACGCCAAGACCGCCGTCGGTCAGTTCCGGGCCACGTACAAGGACGGCGAGTACAAGGACTACAACAAGGCGAAGGCGGACGAAGGGGCCTGGTGGGTCGCCGTGCAGAACCCCGACCGCCTCGACGACCCGGCCGCCATGGAGTGCGGCGAACTCCCTTTCTGGGTCGACACCGGCGACGACCCGGGAGTGGAGCAGGCCGTCACGCCCGAGGTCCTCGCCGAGGCGGCGTACAACGCGATCCGACTGCCCGCCACAGAAGTCACCCTCGCCCCCACCCGATCCACCAAGGTCAACCTCCCCACCTGGGCCTGGCTCGACAAGGCGCGGTTCAAGGACGTCTCCGTGACGGCCTCGCTGGACGTCGGCGGGCTGAACCTCCAGGCGACCACGACCGCGAGGCCCGTGGCGTTGCGGCTGGAGCCGGGGACGGCGGACGCGGAGACGTATCCGGGGTCCGGGGAGTGCGCGATCGCGCAGGACGGGTCGATCGGGGAGTCGTACGCGAAGGGGAAGGCGGAACGGACGCCGCCCTGTGGCATCAAGTACCTGCGCTCCTCGGGCGACGGCGGCTTCCGGATGCGGGCGACCGTGACCTGGGAGATCACGTGGACGGGGACGGGCGGGGCCGGCGGGGAGCTGCCCGACGGAACCTTCGGGAACGACCAGGTCGTCGTCGTACAGGAGATCCAGTCGGTCAACCGATGACCGCCGCCCGCCCGAGAGTTCCTCGGGATTCGCGAGACCCACGAGACCCAAGAGAAGGAGCGCCGGTATGACAGATCTCGGGGTGGACTACGACTACCTCTACACGATCAAGAGGGATCTGAAGACCGTACGGAACGAGTTCAAGGGGTGCTCGGCCCATCAGGAAGGGATGAAGGACGAGTACGGCTCGTTCCTGGTGGGCGGTGCGATGGAGGCGTTCACCGACAACTGGGACGACCATCGCAAGGAACTCCTGGAGAACATCGAGAATGTGGGAAGTCTGGTGGAGCAGTCCATTCAGGCTTTCGAGACGCTCGACAAGGAACTCGCCGAGTCCACCAAGAAAAAGAAGAAGTAGAGGAATCCGGCTGTGGCTGTGCGCCCTACCGACTGGTCTCCGATAGCCGAGACCGACCCCGTACCCGGCGACCCGGAGGCCGTCCGCGACGAGGCCACCAGGCTCAAGACGATCGCCGAGACCCTGGAGCGGCAGGTCGAGAAGCTGCGCCGGCTCGGCAAGGACGACAACATCAAGGGCAAGTACGCCGAGACCCTGCGCGAGGAGGCCGACAAACTGGCCGGGCGCTTCGAGAAGACGAAGGGGCGCTACAAGAAGGTCTCGGGCCATCTGAGCACGTGGGCCGACGAGTTGGAGTACGCGCAGGACGAGTCGAAGCGGGCGCTCGACAAGGCGAAGGCCGACGAGAAGAACGAGGACGTCGTCGACGACGCCAAGAAGCAGCTCATCAAGGCGATCAACCACCGCAACACCCACGGCCAGTTGGCCAATCGGCGTATTCGTGACGCCATCGACGACGACGTCGAGGACAGCCTGTGGGACGACACGATCGGCTGGGTGAAGGACCACGCGGAGGGCTTCAAACTCTTCCTGGACGTGCTCAGCTGGATCGGCACGATCGCCGCGATCGTGGCCATCTTCATACCGGGCCTGAACTTGCTTGTCCTGGGCCTCGGTCTGGCCGTCGTGCTGGGCCGGTTCCTGCTCGTGAAGGCCGGTAAATCCACCTGGATGGATCTCGCGTTCGACGCCTTCGGCCTGCTCACGATGGGCGCGGGCGGGCTCGCCCTCAAGGGCCTGCGGGGCGCCGCCACCGCCACCCGGACGGCCTCTACGGTGAACCGTACGGCGAAGCTCAAGAACGCCCTCGCGGCGACCAAGTCGATGCGCAACCAGCTCGCCAACCGGCTGGCGAGCGCGACGGACGACGCCGCGGCCGCTGCCGTCCGGGCGGAGATGACGGCCCTGCGCAAGGGCATAGCCGGCCGCGTGGGCAAGGTCTCCCAGGAGCTCACGCCGCCCAGCAAACTGTCCAAGGCCCTGCACCTCGGCGACGACGAACTCGCCGCGCTGGGACAGAACATCCGCTCCAACGTCAGCCGGTTCGGCGACGGCGTGCCCGTCGGCACGAAGATCAGTGGCGGGGCCGCGTACGGTACGGCACTCGCTGCGACGTACGCCGGTGCCGCCGTGGACTGGGGCGACAAAATGCTCGGCGACAATGACACGTTGAATGCCGTCAGCGACGGCCTGGGTATTCCGCAGAAGCCAAGTGCCGATTGGTACAATGATTTCAAAAGCAGTCATGGAGTGACCCAGGCTTCATCCGCCTGGGATTGAGCGGGGATTCATCACCCGGCACGGGGAGAAATGACGGGGAATTTCGGAAGGATCGGACTGTGACGGCACAAACGGATATCGGTGCGGATGTCGCCCCGAGGTCGGGGAACGTGATCAGAGTCCTGCGGGCGGTCATCATCACCCCGCTCGTCGTCCTCGCCATCGTCATCGTCGGCGCGGTCCTGATCTCGTCCGGCGCTCTGCCCGAGAGCCTCCGGCCGTTCCTGCGGGTGCCCGGCCAAGTCCTGCCGCTGCTCGCCGTACTGGCCCTCTCGGCCGGTGTCGTCATCGTCCGCCGACGCGGTGCCTGGGGGCCCGGGACGACGTTCCACTTCGTCGTCGGCGGGCTCGTCCAGCTGGCCCCGCTGCTGCTTCTGCTGCACTACCGCCCGGCGGTCCTGGCCGTACCGCTGCTGCCCGGTCTGATCGTCCTCGCCTACGCGGCCGCCGAACGGAGAGACCGAGCAGATGCCGCCGAATGAGACGGCCAGAACGACCGGTTACACGCTCATCCTGCCTCCCGGCTGGGCGAAGATCCCCCTCCGGGACGGAACGGCCGAAGCGGTCAAGGAGATCGTCGACGAAGCCGCCCGGCGGCTCTCGGCGGACGTACCGAAGGACCGGCTCGTCGAGGCCCGCATGGAGCTGCACCGGCAGCTGGGCGGCGTGGTCAAGGACGCCCAGAAGCGCGACGGTCTCGACCTCTACCTTCCGGTGGAGCCCCTGCACGGCCACATCACTTCGGCCTCGTTCGTCGTCGCCAAGCTGAACACGCCCCTGAGGGACGGTGTGACCAGCCAGGACGTCATGACGCGCCTGGTGGCCGACTTCGACTTCACCGAGCCGGTCGAGGTGCACGACACCGCGGGCGTGCGCGGTGAGCGGGTGCTGCCCGCGAACCCGGACAAGGGCGTCGAGGTCGGGTCCCGGCACGTCGATTACGTCCTGCCCGTGCCGTCGGGCGACGCCCCCACGTCCTCCTGGATCGTCGTCGGCTTCAGCACGATCGGCGACGGGGAGCCCGCGGGGGATTTCGCCGACATCCTCGTCGAGCTGTTCGACGCCCTCATGACGACCTTCCGCTGGAGGACCGAGTGAACATCCAGTTCGCCCTCGACACGGACAGCGACCCCACCGTCTGGCTGGGCCTGCCGCTGCTGGACGGCCGCGGTGCCGGGCGGGAACGTCGTAAGTGGGCGCGCCGGGCGGCCGAGGTGGTGTGGGGCCTGGCGGAGGAGGGCCCGGCGGGCAAGGACGAGGTGAAGGTCCTCGCCCGTCAGCTGGAGGCCACGGCCGAACTGCTGCCGCAGACCCTGCCCGTGCACCAGGCCTTCGTCTATCTCCCCGACCCGAGGCGGGACTTCCTCACCTTCGTCGTCCACATCGACGTCAGCGAGGGCGAGACCGAGTCCACCCTCGCCCAGCTCGTCCAGAAGGACACCCCCGGCGCCCTCCAGGACCCCGAAGTCGTCGACTTCGACACGGAGTTGGGGCGCGGCATGCGTTCCGTGCGCTACTTCGTCTCCGCCAAGGCCGGCGAGATCTGCTGCTCGGTGAACTACGCCTGGCGCGTGGAGCCCCTGGGCATCGACGTCGTCCTGCGTTCCATCAGCGACAACGTCGGCTGGATCACCGCGAACGTCGAGGAGTTCGACGCCTTCGCGCACAGCCTGAGCGTGCTGGCGCCGGAGGACTGATGCTGCCCCGGCGACAGCCCTGCTCTCCGAGACGGACCATCCCTGGCGAACCGGCAAGGAGTGTCATGACGTATCCCATAGAGCCGTGCGGCGAGTGAAGCCGGACAGCCTCGGTGTGCGCCCCGAAGCGGAGGCATGGTGCTCGATCGGCACAGTGCCCCGGCCCCCTGCGGACGTGCTCGAGGCCGCGGGCAACCCCCGGCTCCGGCCGGCCCGCCCCGGCCTGCTGGAAATCCTGGGCATGGTGCTCGCGGCGCCCTTCCTGGCCGTTCTGTTCCTGCTGAAGCCTCTGCACGATGCGGAGGAGGCGCTCAAGCGATTCCTCGACACCAAGGAAGAGAAGGAACGGCGGCGAGCCAGGCGGGACGAGGAATCACGCCGGGACGCCCTCCTCGCCCAACGAGGCCTCGACCAGGTCTTCGACGGGAACTGGCAGGGCAACGCCGGGCGGTTGCTGCTGCTTTGGTTCGAGCAGTCCACGCACCCCGAACGGCTCGTCCTCGCGACACAGGACGGAATCATCCTGGCTGCTCCACCGCGACGTGTCGCCGTCGGACGGAGAAGGCGCATGCAGATCGTCTGCCGGATTCCCGCCGACATCGCCGCTCTGACCGCCCCTCTGTCGGGCGAGTTCGCGACGACGTGCCTGCTCATCAGCTTCCGCGACGGTTCATGGCTTCGTCTCGACACGGCAGAGCCACGCAGCGAACTCCACATGCACCTGCTCCGTCAGCCACGGCCCGACAGCTGACCGCCCCCGCCCGATGCGACCGGCGCGACCCGACGCACCCGGGCGGGTACGGCCGGACTCTCTCGCCCGTCACGTCCAACGAAGCGTGCCGGCCACCTTCACGCAGATCCTCCCGGGCTGAGGGGGACAACGCGAAAGCTCTGCAACGCCTCGTCGGCCAATGCCGTGATGCGCTCGCTCAGAACCACCCTCTCCCAGGTCACCGTGACGACGATGAGGCTCTGCATGTCAGGCGGAAAGAAGGCGTACCTGATGAACTCGGTCAGCTTCCGGCCGAAGCCGAACATGCGCTTGACCTCGAGCATCGCCTGCACCCGCACGGCCGGACCGGCGTCCAGTTCGAGGTGGGTGATCTCGGGATCGCCGGTGACTTTGGCATTGGCCCATTCCAGGAGCAACGGGGTGACCTCATCCGGGCCGGCACGGGCTACGCCCTCGTCCCCGTACGAGTCGACCACGAGGTTGGCCAGTGCCTCGCCTGCCTCGGAGTAGTACGCCGCCGCCAGGGTGGGTACGTCCTCGTTGAGGTCGACCGCCCGCTCGGCCATGTCGTCGAGAACCGCACTCTTCTCGATCTCCGGAGCAAGCGGGTTGAGCCTGTTCACCACCTCCGTAGCCATTGCCCTGGCCTCGGCCTGCGTCCCTTCTCTCAGCGTCAGGTCGATCCAGCCGGGCTGGAAGTCGAAGGCACATTCGAAGGTCTCGACCAAGGGGGCGAGGTCGTCAGGTGAAGGCATGCGCATTCCTTTCACGCAAGAGTGGTTGCCTCCACAGACAGCGTCTCCGCGAGCGCTTGGGCCTCTTCCTCCATGAGCGCCGAGATGCCGGGAGCGGTCCAGGAGACGAGCATCATGAGCGCGCTACGGGTACCGGGCGGCAGGACGCCGTAGGTGAGCGTTTCCACGAGGATTCCGGGACCGCCGGGCGGTGGATGACCGGCGGCGACGTTCTGCCGGACACGGACGGCCTCGCCGGCCGGAAGCACGGTGTGGGTGATCTGTGGTGGGCCGAAGTCGTCGGCGCTGAAGGTCTTGGCGAGCCACTCGAGCGTGATGACGGAGACCGCGTCATCAGGGTGGATCAAGTCCAGCTCCATGGTCGCCAGGGCGGTGTCGAAGCCGTCCGGGTAGAGCAGAAAGGCCTGGAGCGGATCCCGCTGCCGACTGTCGTCCAGCCGGGCCCGCAAGTCCTTGCGCACTGATCGCTGGTCGACGCCAAATCCAGCCGCCCTGCTGTCCTCGGCCAGCCGGGTGGCCGTGGCCTTTGCCCAGGCCCGGTCGTCATCCGGCACCCCTGTCGGCAGGCGCACCCAGTGCGGTGAAGTGGCGACTCCGTAGGTCAGGCCGGAAGTCATGCGGTCATTGCCTCCACACCAGTGAACCGGCGACGGCATCGAAAAGCCCGACCATGGCATCGGCGATATGCACCAGGGGCGTGGAGAAGGACAGCAGCAGATGCGCCTCGCGGCCCGGCACAGACACCTGGTAGCTCAAGGTGACCGAGGGCAGGGCATGGTCGTCGGTCTCCGGCTGCGAAACGGGATCCGGTCCGTCGGGGTCGACCCGGACCCTCACGGCCGTACCGGCCGCCAGTTCCACGACCGAAGCGGCAGGTCCGAGTTCGTCGGCGAGGGTCTCCGAGGAGGGAAGCGGCACTGGCACCAGGGTGATCAGCAGGGAGGCCGGGACGGTCAGGGCCCCGGCCTGCTGAAGGCTGATGTAGAGCTCGATCCCTCCCTCGTCATAGGCTTTGGCCGCCTGGAGCCGGAGGCTCTCCTGGAGTTGGCGCCTCAGGTTCGGTGCGTCGTCCACCCCGGCGAACTGCCTGTTCATCAGGGCCTTCACCGATCGCTCACGGTTCTCGGGCTCAAGGCGGATCCGGAACCAGCCCTCGGGCAGGAGTAATTGATAGTCGTACGGGGGGATGTTCACGGTCGGGACGTGTTCCGCGCTCATCGGAGCTCCTGCCCGGCAGGACGATCAAGTGTGAAGCGGCTGGCCAACTGGTGGCCCAGCACGGGCGCCAGCTCGGCCACGACGGTCAGTGCCGCGAGAACTCCGGCCCACCGCGCCGGGCTCTGATCCGAGGCGACTCCCAGGAGCGGCATCATTGCAAGGACGGGAACGACGATCGCCTCCCCACCGCCGATGACACGGGCCGACCAACTGGTCCGCCGACGTGCCTCCTTGCTGGTCAGCGGCGCCATCAGCCTGGCGTCGGTCGACATCATGTGAGTGTTGCGCCACTGGTCCGCAGACGAGTCGTGGAGCGTCTCCTCCACGACCGGCACACCCAGGGCCGTGACAAGCCGGGACCAGTTCTCCGCGCCCTCCGGTCCGGCGAACCACCATTGCCACGGTAGGTGAGCGCGTGCGGCGTCGGTGTCGTCCCGGAACTCCACGCCCAGGGTGGCGCCGGTGGAAGGGTCCACGATCCGCGTCAGACGGGTCGCCCCGTGTGCCTGGGAGCGCGGCAGCCAGCGCTCTTCCCCGGCCGTGCTCGTCAGTGAGATGTCCGAGGGCAGGACCCGCACAGCCGCCGTTCCGAGAAACCGGCGCGTTGCCCCGGCCCCTGGCTGGGGCGAGGGCCGGATGACCGTCTCGGCATCACGCGGTGCGCTCCGGCGACGTCGCTTCCACAGACCGAACCGGGCGGCGAGATCGCCTCCCGGCACGAGAAGCAGGGCGGCGGCGGACGCCAGGACGGTCCACCGGTTGCCGTGTCCGGTCATCGGGACGACGAGGAACAGCAGAAACCAGCCGAGCATCCCGACGCCCCGCACCCAGCTGTGCCATGCGGGCAACTCACGAAGCACGACACGGTCGTATCACCCGGAGTCCTCCGACTGCGACGGCACCGGGCCTTCGGTGAGCGGGATGCGCAGGTCGGCCAGGAGGGCGGGCAGACCCGTCCTCGTGAGGCACTGCCGCGGGCTGAGATCGGCCAGCCCGACCAGACCGGCTTCCGGGAGCCAGTCGGCAGCCGCGACCTGAAGAATCACTCGCCCCGAGGCGTCCTCCAGGTTGACGACACCCCAGCGTGCCGCGGACGCCTTCGGCCCTGATTCGGATCCTCTAACGTACACGGCCCGGTGAATGCCGCCCTGGCCCACCCGGTACCGCTTCTCCCGCAGCGTCCTGTCCCGGACAACGAGTTCCCGGTCCCCCAACGCGGTACGGCCGTAGACGCGGGCGTGCCGGACGACGTCCACGGCGGCAGCGTGAGCGCCTCGCGGACGCAGGGCGGGTTCCGGTGCGACGGTGCCGACCGGCGCTTCGCTAGCCATTGCTCGTTGTCCAGGCATCCTTGATTCCCGTCGCTCCCCAGAGGCCGCCGTCCAGTGCGTCCGTGCCGAGCATGTCCCCTATGGGTGCCGTGATCTGCTGCTTGTCAGCGGCGTCGATAAAGGTGGCAGCGGCGGTGGTGCCCTGCCAGATCTGCGTCTGGGTCCTGAAAGTGTCCAGCGCCGACTTCACCTCGTCGACATTACGCACCGCGGGCGCGATGTCGTCGATCTTCTGCGCCAGATCACCCAGGCCGCTGTCACCGATCTTGAAGCTCGCACCCTGCCAGGTGTTGTTCCGGAAGAGATCCCGCACATTGCTGTAGTTGATCTCCTTGGCGCCTTTGAGGCCGTCGATGCCTTCTTTGAAAATGGCCTTGGGGTTGAATGCCTCACCCAGTCGGGATGCTCCTGGGAACCATCCCTTGGGGGCACTGGCCATCGCCTGTGCGCCGGCCTTGCCGCGCAGGGCCCCTGTGCTCAGCCGGTTGGCGACCTTCCAGGCCTCGGCCTGCGCACGCTTGTAGGCCGCGCTGCCCGCCTTGGCGGTGACACTCCGCATGAACTGCCGGTACGCCGCCGACCGGGCGAGGGACCCGGCAGCCTCCGTGGCACCCCTGGCACCGGCCAGCGCGCCACGGCCGATACCCAGAGTCGCGAACCCGACGACGTCGAGTGCCACGTCGAACCAGCTTCCCTCCCCCGCGAGCGCGAGCAGGACATGGCCGACCAGCGACACCAGCGTGGCCAGCAGGGCGATGGAACCGAGGAGCCCGGCCAGGGCCTGCCCGATGACCGGAATCCAGCCCACCATCAGGGACAGGGTCCCGCAGATGGTGGCCACCCACCCTGCCGCGTCGACGATCCCCTGAATCCACCCGGCGTTGTCGTGCACCCAGTCCTTGAACCGGTCCCAGGTGCCGTCCTTCAGGCCGTCATGGTCGATGGCGTACCGAATGGCCTCACGCGCGCTGCGGGCGGCGGCGTCCCGTACTTCCTTCGCCGCCTCGAGGTCTCGCTTGGCCCGCTCCAGCGCCGACGTCGCGGCTTCCTGGCGGCTCTCCAGCTTCCTGCGGTCCGGATCGTCGTCCGGTGTGTTCTTGGGGAGTCTGTCGATCGCTCCGCTGCTCGACCTGTGCTCGTCGTGCGCGTCCTGAGCCGCACGCAGAGCCTTGGCGGCCATGGTCTGCGCCCGATGCAGCTCTGACGCGTACTCCTTGGAGTGACCTGCGTCGACAACCTTCTCGCCGAGGGCGTCGGCAGCGGCGTCGTACCGCTTGAAGGCCTTGCGGAGCTTTCCCTCCGCCTCCTCGGCCTGCTCTCTGAATTCCTCGGCCGTCTTGCTCTTCCACTGATCGACCGAGGAGAGTGCCCTGATCTCGTCGGCCTGCTTCTGGATGGCGTCGGCGGTCCTCCGTAACTCGCGACCGAGTCGGGCGACCTCATCCGGGTCTCCGGGGACGGGATCGGCCCCTTCGCCGATCACCGCCCACGCGTCCGCCCTGGGGCGCGTCACTTCGCTCCGCCCTTGCGCCCGGGCTTCTTCCTGTCGGTGCCTCGCAAGGCCTCGGCCAGCGCGTGGTCGAGATCGTCGTAGGTCTTCGCGGCGGTCGTGAGGATCCCGGAGAGCTTCTTCAACTCGTCCGTCAGCCGCTCCCGATGAACCTTCCAGTTGTCACCGAAGTCGTCGAAGACATCGACCAGGCCTTGGTCGCCCAGGGTGGAAACCCCGAGCCCCTCGGCAGGATTGGCGTTCTTGTCGAACTCCCGGTGAATCCTCGAGACAGAGTCGGCGCTGTCCTTGATGCGTTCGAGATCCGCGGTCTGGTCGGACATCTCTCCCCCAGTGCGACTGAGCCGGACGATGGGGCGAACGAGCAGCCCGCCCCATCGTCACGCGGTGGCCGGCCGCGGCCTACTTGCTCCGAGCCGCCTTCGCCAGCTCCTCATCGATCGACTCGAACTTGTCGGCGGCCGTGGTGAGGTAGTCGCCCATGCCGTCGAGGCCGTCGAGCGTGTCCTTCGTGCCGCGGACGAACTCGTCGAAGTTCTCGTCGAAGGCCTTGGAGGAGGACTTGGTGACGTAGCCGGACTGGACCAGGTTGTTGATGTACTTGCGCAGGCCCTCCAGCTTCTCCTGGAGCCGCTCCTTCTCCTTCACGACATGCTTGGCCGCGTCGCGCATGTCCTGGTATGTGATGTCAAGGTCCTTGGCCATGAAGCCGCTCCCTCTTCGCAACGCCGCAGGGCCAACCCCCGTGGCTCCCTGTTTGCGGACGTGTCGGTCTCGGCGCCTGGCCCGAGGGCCGGGTGGGGACCGGTCATGTCGTCCGCCTTGAGGCAGCAGCTTACGGGTGGGGCTTGTGGTGTCACATCCCGACCATGTGAACAAGACGCGCAGGCGCGTGTGCGAGATGTGTGGCCCACCGGGCCTGCGGACGACGGGCGTTGCCATCGGGAAGGATGCCCGGTCCCCCACTGCTCCCCTGTCACGGGGAGCGGCTATCGTCACGAGGACTCGCACTGGGGAGGACAAGCGTGCGCCTGACTCTGACCGTCGTCGACCCGTTCGGCGGGGGCTCCGCCGACGTCGTGCTCGATGCCGATCCCGAGTCCACCGTGGGGGACATCGCCCAGGAGCTGGCCAAGCAGGTCGGCGACATCGGGGCGCAGGTCATTCCCATCGGACAGCAGACCAGGGCCGGCAGCGCGCCGCTCGTCTACGTCGACGGGTACGCCGTCGACCCGGCCGCCACCGTCGTCGGATCGCCCCTGCGCGACGGCGCCGTGGTGAGCCTCCAGGACCCCGCCGGGTGCCTGCCGGGCGAGCCGACCGGGCTGGTCGAACTCCGGGTGGCCGGCGGGCCCGCCGCCGGGTTCGTGCACCGGCTCGGCGTCGGGCGCTATGACATCGGCAGCGGACCCGCCTCGTACATACGGCTCGACGACCCCGAGGTGGAGGCCCGCGCGCTCACCCTCTCCGTCGCCACCGACGGCACCTGCACCCTCGCCGTCCACGCCGAGGACAAGGAGACCGTCACCCTCGACGGCGAGCCGGTGGAGGACGACTCCTGGCCCCTCGACGCGCAGGTCGCCGTCGGCAACACCCTTCTGCAGCTGACCCGTTACTCCCCGCCCAACGCCGCCCTGAAGTGGTCCGAGGACGGCGTCGGGCTCGACTACAACCGGCCGCCCCGGCTGCGCCCGGCCGACCGGCAGACCACCTTCCGGCTGCCCAGCTCACCGCGCGACTACGAGGCCCGGCCGCTGCCCTGGCTGATGGCGCTCACTCCGCTGGTCGGCGCGGTCGTGGCGGTGCTGATCTTCCAGCGCTACTACTACCTGATCATGGCGGCCCTCAGCCCGATCCTGCTGTTCGCCAACTACTTCAACGACAAGAAGCACGGCCGCAAGTCGCACGCCAAGCAGGTCAAGGAGTACAAGGAGCAGAAGGAGCGGATCGAGGCCGACGCCCAGGAGGCCCTGCGCACCGAGCGCGACGACCGCCGCAAGGCCGTGCCCGACCCGGCCACCGTGCTGTCCATGGGCACCGGCCCGCGCACCCGGCTGTGGGAGCGGCGGCGTACCGACGCCGACCATCTGCTGTTGCGGGTCGGCACCGGGAAGCTGCCCTCCGAGGTCGTCCTCGACGATCCCGAGCAGGACGACCACCGCCGCCAGGTCACCTGGGACATCGAGAACGCGCCCGTCGCCCTGAACCTGCGCACCCTCGGCGTCCTCGGCATGGCCGGCCCCGGCGACAGCGCACGTGCCCTGGGGCGCTGGGCCGTTGCCCAGATCGCCGCCCTGCACAGCCCCATGGACGTCCAGTTCTGCGTGCTGAGCGACAACTCCGCGCGGGACAGCTGGGACTGGCTGCGCTGGCTGCCGCACGCCCGGCCCGCCTCGGGCATGGACGTGAACATTGTCATCGGCACGGACGCCGAGACCGTCGGCGCCCGCATCGGCGAACTGACGCAGGTCCTCGACGCCCGCAAGAAGGCCGCCGAGCAGAACCGCGGGCAGAAAGCCACCTTCTCCGACCCGGACATCGTCGTCGTCTGGGACGGATCACGGCGGCTGCGCTCGCTGCCCGGTGTCGTACGGCTGCTGCGCGAGGGGCCGTCGGTGTCGATGTTCGCGATCTGTCTGGACGCCGAGGAACGCTTCCTGCCCGGCGAGTGCCAGGCGTACGTCGTCGCCGAGCCGCAGGCCGAGGAGGAACAGCCCGCCGCGGACACCCCGCAGCCCGCCGCCGGAGGCTTCCCCTCCTTCCAGGCCTGGCACACCGCCGGCTCCCCGGAGCCCGGCCGCGCCGACGACCGCCCGCTCAAGATCCGGCTGCGCGTCGAGGAGGCCGGCGCCCAGCGGATCAAGGACGTACGGCCAGACTTCGTCTCGCCCGCCTGGTGTCTGCGGCTGGCCCGCTCGCTGGCGCCCCTGCGGGACATCAGCGGCGAGACCGAGGACTCGGCGCTGCCCGGCTCCTCCCGGCTGCTCGACGTCCTCCAGCTCGAACCGCCGACCGGCGACGCGATCGTGGCCCGCTGGCGGATGGGCGGGCAGTCGACGATGGCCGTGATCGGGGAGTCGTACGACGGCGCCTTCGGCATCGACATACGCAAGGACGGTCCGCACGGACTCATCGCCGGCACGACCGGTTCCGGCAAGTCCGAGCTGCTCCAGACCATCGTGGCGGCCCTGGCCGTGGCGAACACGCCCGAGAACATGACGTTCGTGCTCGTCGACTACAAGGGCGGCGCGGCGTTCAAGGACTGTGTCCACCTCCCGCACACCGTCGGCATGGTCACCGACCTCGACGCCCATCTCGTGGAACGGGCCCTGGAGTCGCTCGGCGCCGAGCTGCACCGGCGCGAGCACATCCTCGCCGCCGCCGACGCCAAGGACATCGAGGACTACCAGGACCTGGTGCGCCGCGACCCCTCGCACAAGCCGGTCCCCCGACTCCTCATCGTCATCGACGAGTTCGCCTCGATGGTCCGCGATCTGCCCGACTTCGTCACGGGACTCGTCAACATCGCCCAGCGTGGCCGGTCCCTCGGTATCCATCTGCTGCTCGCGACCCAGCGTCCTTCCGGTGTCGTCTCCCCCGAGATCCGCGCCAACACCAACCTCCGTATCGCGCTGCGCGTGACCGACGGCGGCGAGTCCTCCGACGTCATCGACTCGCCCGAGGCCGGCCACATCTCCAAGAACACGCCCGGCCGCGCCTACGCCCGCCTCGGCCACGCCTCCCTGGTGCCCTTCCAGTCCGGCCGGGTCGGCGGCCGCAGGCCCGGTGCCGCCGACCCGGCCGCGCTCGCGCCCTGGGTGGGCGCGCTGTCCTGGGAGGACCTCGGCCGCGCGGCGCTCGCCAAGCCGAAGTCCGAGGCCCGCGAGGACGACGAGATCACCGACCTGAAGGTGCTGGTCGACACCGTCCGCGAGGCCAACCGCACGCTCGGCATCCCCGCCCAGCACAGCCCCTGGCTGCCCGCGCTGGACGAGACGCTGCTGCTGGAGGACATCCGGGTCCCGGCCTTCACCGGGGCTACGGGCACGCTGCCGCCGGCGCCGTACGGCATCGAGGACCTGCCCGCGCAGCAGGCCCGCCGCCCGGTCGTGGTCGACTTCTCCGGCTTCGGCCATCTGATGATCGGCGGCGCCCCGCGCAGCGGCCGCTCCCAGGTGCTGCGCACCATCGCGGGCTCGCTGGCCCGTACGCACTCCGTCGCCGACGTCCATCTGTACGGCATCGACTGCGGCAACGGCGCGCTCAACGCCCTGACCCGGCTGCCGCACTGCGGCGCGGTGGTCAGCCGCAACCAGACCGAGCGCGTGATCCGGCTGGTCAACCGTCTCAAGGGCGAACTCTCGCGCCGTCAGGACCTGTTGGCGGACAAGGGCTTCGCGGACATCGGCGAGCAGCGGGCCGCCGTGGCCGCGGAGGAGCGGCTGCCGCACATCGTGGTGCTGCTGGACCGCTGGGAGGGCTGGGTGCCCACGCTCGGCGAGGTGGACCACGGCTCGCTCACCGACGAGCTCCAGACGATCATGCGGGAGGGCGCCAGCGTCGGCGTCCACCTGGTCCTGACCGGTGACCGCACGCTGCTGGTCGGCCGGATCGCCACCCTCACCGAGGACAAGTACGGTCTGCGGCTCGCCGACCGCGCCGACTTCTCCGCGCTCGGCATCCCGGCCCGCAAGGTCCCCGAGGAGATCCCGCCGGGCCGCGGCTTCCGCAACGAGTCCGGTACGGAGACGCAGTTCGCGCTGCTCTCCGAGGACACCACCGGCCAGGGCCAGGCGGCGGCGCTCACCGCGATCGGCGAGGCGGCCGCGGCGCGGGACGCCGAAGTGCCGCGCTCCCGGCGCCCGTTCCGTGTCGACAGCCTGCCCAGCCGGATCTCCTTCCCCGACGCCTGGGAGATGCGCGACCCGGAGTCCTCGCGCGCCAGGCTGTGGGCGCTGGCCGGCATCGGCGGCGACGAGATCGAGGGCCTCGGCCCCGATCTGTCCGACGGCGTACCGGCGTTCGTCGTGGCGGGCCCCGCCAAGTCGGGCCGCTCCACGGTCCTGATGAACATCGCCCAGTCGTATCTGAAGCAGGGCGTACGGCTGGTCGTCGCGGCTCCCCGCCAGTCCCCGCTGCGGCAACTGGAGGGCACGGAAGGCGTGCTGAAGGTCTTCACCGGCGACGACATCGACGAGGACGAGTTCGAGGAGCTGATCGACGAGGCCGAGCCGTCGACGGACGAGCCGGTCGCCGTCCTGATCGACGACGCGGAGATCCTGGAGGACGCCGACGCGGCGAGCCAGTTCAAGAAGATCGTGTCCCGGGGCACCGAGCGGGGCCTCGCCCTCGTCATCGCCGGTGACGAGGAGGACGTCTGCAGCGGCTTCTCCGGCTGGCAGGTCGACGCCAAGAAGGCGCGGCGCGGCATCCTCCTCTCCCCCCAGGAGTCCTCCAGCGGCGATCTCATCGGCCTGCGCCTGTCCCGCAGCCTGGTCGGCGGCCAGATCGCCCCGGGCAAGGGCATGCTGCACCTCGGCGACGGGGAGCTGCGCACGGTCGTGGTGCCGGGGTAGGGGCGATGGCTGGCGGCTCGGCACGGCCGAAGCGCAGAAGGGCGGCACCCGCGAGCCTGCGCTACGACAGCCGACGCGGGCGGCTGCCCCGGGCGAAGGACGGGGACCGGTACCAGGTGCTCGGCTGCCTGGGCATCCTCCTCGGCTTCCTGGCGCTCGTCGGGCCGGTGGCCGTCGGCACGACGGTCTGGGGCGAGACGGTCTGGGGCGAGACGGCGGCCGCCTGGCCCGGCGGCGGCTACGGACTGGCCGCCACGGTCGGCGCCGTGGTCCCCTTCGCCCTGGCGGCGTTCATCGCCCCGCTCACCCGGATGAACTGGGGCGCGAGCAAGGTCCGTTCGCTCGCCTGGGCCGCCTCCGCCCTCCCCGGGCTGCTCGCCTGCCAGGCGCTCGGCACGGTGATCTCCGGCGTCATACGCCCCAAACGCAGGCGGGACTGGGACGCGGCGTGCTACAGCGAGGGCGGCCCCTGCTGGGTGCATGTGCACTACCCGTGGGTCTGGCTGGTCGGCCTGCTCGTCACGCTCGCCGTGACCGCGCTCGCGATCACGGCGCTCGTGCGCTTCGGCCCCCACCCCGAGGAGCGGCCCGCCGCCGAGCCGGAGTCCGCTACCTGACCCTGGACATCCGCGCCTCGGGATTGCCCGACTCGGCGCTGTCCGACTGCCAGGTGAGGTCGTCACCGGTGGGGACGAGGCGGACGGTGGTGCGGGCCGGGTTGCAGCCGTCGTGGTTGCCCTTCGCGCCGACGGAGACGGCCACGAGCTGCTTCTCCGTCGCCTGCTTCAGGGTCAGTACGTCGGTGCAGGTGCGGCCCGCGATGTCCGTCTGGACCAGCCGGCCGAGCTCCTCGCCCACGGCGGCCTGACGGACGGTGATCCGGAACTTCCCGATGGGCAGGACGCCGTCCAGGGCGGTGCCCTGGCCCTCCCAGGTGCCGAGGTAGCGCTTGGGCACACCGCCCGCCGCGGGCGCGGACGCCGACGGGCTGGGGGCCGAGGAGTAGGCGTCCTTGGCGCTGCCGTCCGCGGAGTCCCGGCGGTCGCCGGGCAGCAGGTCGAACACGAACACCGACCCGACCGTCACCGCTGCCAGCGCGCCCGCCACCGCGAGGACCAGGGAGCAGCTCAGCCGCCGCCCGCGCCCGTCCGTGCCCGGTGCCGCGTCGGCGGCCACGCTGACGGAGAACCGGCCTGGGCGGCCGGCGGCCGGTGCCCCGGACCCGGGCCGTCCGTCCGTGGGCCATTCGTCCGTGGGCCATCCGCCCGTGGGCTGCCCGGAGGGCATCACCGGCGGCGGCCCGAACGCCCCGGCCGCCCCCTGCGAAGGCGCCCCGGCCCCGGTGCCGGAACCGTACGCAGGCGCGCCGAACCCGGTGCCGGAGCCCTGCGAGGGCATCCCGAATCCCGTGCCGGAACCGGTCGAAGGTGTCTCGAGTCCCGTGCCCGAACCGGCCGAAGGCGCCCCGAAGACACCGCCGCCCGTGCCGCCCGGCGAGGTCGTCCCCGGCCCGGCGTCGACCGCGCCGCCCGTCGGGGCCACCCCCAGCCGCACATCCCCCGACGCGCCCTGCGAGGGCACCCCGAAGCCCACCGGTCCGGACGGCGGGGTGTCCGGCTCGCCCGCGTCCAGGTTCAGCAGCCTCACGGCGCTGCGGCTGACCCGTTCCACCAGGGCCCCCGGCAGCCAGCCGCCGGAGACCAGTCGGGCCGCGCCCTCGGGGGCCAGCCGGCGGGCCACGTCGCCGGGGGCCGGCCGCGCGCCCGGCTCCTTGGCCAGGCAGTCGGCGACCAGCTCACGCAACTCGCCCTCCAGGCCGTCCAGTTCCGGTTCCTCGTGGACGACCTTGTAGAGCAGGGCGGCGGAGGAGTCGCCGGGGAAGGGCGGTTCGCCGGTCGCGGCGTAGGCGAGGACCGCGCCGAGGGAGAAGACGTCGGCGGCGCCGGTGACGCCTTTGCCGAGGATCTGCTCGGGCGACATGTAGCCGGGCGAGCCGACGGAGACGCCGGTCGACGTCAGGGACGCCGTGCCGTCGGTGGCGCGGGCGATGCCGAAGTCGATGAGGAGCGGCCCGTCGAGGGTGAGCAGCACGTTGGAGGGCTTCACGTCGCGGTGGACCAGGTCCAGGCCGTGCACCACGGTCAGCGCCTCCGCGAGCCCCGCCCCCAGCGCCCGTACGGTGGGCTCGGGCAGCGCGCCGCCGCCCGCGACCGCCGCGGTCAGGGACGGCCCGGCGGCGTACGCGGTGGCCACCCACGGCACGGGGGCCTCGGGGTCGGCGTCCAGCACCGGCGCGGTCCACGCGCCGCCGACCCGCCGGGCCGCCGTCACCTCGCGGCGGAAGCGGGCCCGGAACTCCTCGTCCAGCGCGAAGTGCGGATGCACCACCTTCACGGCGACCGTACGGCCGCCCGCGCTGCGCCCCAGATAGACCCGGCCCATGCCGCCGGAGCCCAGCCGGCCGAGCAGCCGGTAGGGCCCCACGGCCGTGGGCTCGTCCATGCCGAGCGGCTGAATGGCGTCCACTCGTCCTCCCCCGTACGCCTGACTGGTCAGCAGCGTAGTGCCGTGCTCATGGCTGGAGGAGGTCCACCTTCACGTCCGCGGGGAAGCCGGTGGTCGGGCCGACCCTGCGGGCGAACTCGGTGACGGCCGCGAGCTGGTGCTCGCCGAAGCGGAAGTCGAGGGTGGTGAAGTACCGTTCCAGCACCTGCTCGTCGAAGGCTTCCCAGCGGGCGGCCTGTTCGGCGACCTTGGCGACCTCTTCGAGGGAGAGGTTGCGGGAGGCGAGGAAGGCCTCGTGGACCTGGCGGGTGATGACGGGTTCGCGCTCCAGGTAGTCGCGGCGGGCCGCCCAGACGGCGAAGACGAAGGGCAGGCCGGTCCACTCCTTCCACAGCGCGCCGAGGTCGTGGACCGTCAGGCCGTAGCGGGGGCCGTCGAGGAGGTTGGCGCGCAGGGCGGCGTCGCCGATCAGGACGGCCGCGTCCGCCTCCTGCATCATCAGGGAGAGGTCGGGCGGGCAGGTGTAGTAGTCCGGCGTGACGCCGTAGCGCTCGGCCAGCAGGAGCTGGGCGAGGCGGACCGAGGTGCGCGAGGTGGAGCCGAGGGCGACGCGGGCGCCGTCCAGGCGCTCCAGCGGCACCTGGGAGACGATCACGCAGGACATGACCGGGCCGTCGCAGCCGACCGCGATGTCGGGGAAGGCGACCAGGTCGTCGGCGTTGCGGAGGAACTCGACGAGGGTGATCGGACCGATGTCGAGGTCGCCGCGGACCAGCCGCTCGCTGAGCTTCTCAGGGGTGTCCTTGGTCAGCTCGAAGTCGAGGAGCGTGCCGGTTCTCGCGAGCCCCCAGTACAGGGGCAGGCAGTTCAGGAACTGGATGTGGCCGACACGCGGCCGGGTGCGAGAATTGTCCACATCGTGAGGCTAGACCCTGTCGGTGCGCGGCCCGCGTCCGGCCCCCGCGGGCCACGCCGATGCCACCTCGGCGACATCTTCCGCGCCACCCCGGCGGCACCTTCCGCGCCACCCCGGCGTCAGCGGCGTGACAAACTCGTCAAACGTCCGGGTGACGTGATCTTGCCCTCTATTGCTTTGGGCTGCCCGCGTGCTAGGCTCGCCGCAAGTTGCAGTTTGGTTTCCCTTGCAGTACAGAGCCTGCGGAGCATGTGACCGCGGGCTCTCGTCGTTTTCAGACATATGCAGTTGTGCAGAATCTCGTCTTCACGGTTGCTGGTTCTGGAGCAGGGCAACCCTTTTGAGCCCAAGGAGGGCTTATGGCTACCGGAACCGTGAAGTGGTTCAACGCCGAAAAGGGCTTTGGCTTCATCGCCCAGGAAGGCGGCGGCCCCGACGTCTTCGTCCACTACTCCGCGATCAACGCGAGCGGCTTCCGCTCGCTCGAGGAGAACCAGCAGGTGTCCTTCGACGTCACGCAGGGCCCGAAGGGCCCGCAGGCGGAGAACGTCACCCCGGTCTGATCGTCCGGAACCTTCCGATCCGGCTGGCCGGATCGGTTCGATCCGACTTTTGATCGAAACCGAGTGCAGCACCCAAGGAGCCCCGCAGCCGTTCACGGCAGCGGGGCTCCTGCCTTTGCGATCACCAACCCGCGGTGAATTCTCCGCGAATACCTCAGACGTGCTGCATGACCAGTACGAAGCGACTGCCGGGTTCCAGTGCCTCGTAAGCGTGCGGCACATCTCCGCGATAGGACATGTAGTCGCCGGGGCCGAGTTCCACGCTCTCTCCGCGCGGACCGGCTTTGACTTTCCCCGTACTGACGACGAGGTGCTCCACCGTTCCCGGAATGTGCGGTTCCGAATCGCGTACGGTGCCCGGTTCCAACAGGATGTCGTAGATGTCCCTGCGCACCCCGGGCGGGCTCGCGGACAGCAGGGTCGCGATGTAGTCGGCCTGATCGGAGCGGACCGCGGGGCCCTGCCCGGACCGGATCACCCGGACGGACGGCACCGGCGGCTCCACCAGCGCGCTGAACGGCACACCTAGTGCCACCGCCAGCGCCCAGATGGTCTCCATGCTCGGATTGCCGCTCGCCGCCTCCAGTTGGGACAGCGTGGACTTGGCGATCCCGGCGCGCTTGGCCAGTTCCGACAGGGAGAGCCCGACGCGGGCACGCTCGCGCCGCAGTGCGGCGGCGATCCAGTCGAGAGGGAGGCGGGGCGGCACGGAACCCGTCATCGTCGTTCGCTCCATCGGTACGCTGCGTTCGCCTTGACGAACACTGGGGATGCTGTTCATTGTAGAAGACATGCGTTCGGCACAGCGAACACCACGCTTCGGTTCCCTCGACCCCGGTCTCCTGCGGGATGTCGCCCTCGTCTGTCTCGCGGGCGGGATCGTCGGTGTCTCCTTCGGCGCGATCGCCGTCGCGGGCGGCCTGCCGGTGTGGGTGCCGGTGGTGATGTCCCTGGTGGTCTACGCGGGCTCGGCCCAGTTCAGCGCGGTCGGCGTACTCCTCGCCGGGGGCGGGCCCGTCGCCGCGGCGGCCACCGGACTGCTCCTCAACACCCGTACGGCCGCCTTCGGTCTGGCCGTCGCCCCGGTGATCGGACGCGGGCGGCTCGCCCGGCTGGCCGGCGCGCACCTGGTCACCGACGAGACGGTCGCCTTCGCCCTCGCCCAGCAGGACCCGGCCCGCCGCCGCGCCGCCTTCTGGCTCAGCGGCATCGCCCTGTTCGCCGTCTGGAACGCCGGCGTCGCCGTCGGCGCCCTGGCCGGAACCGCCCTCGGCGACACCGCCCGCTACGGACTCGACGCGGCCTTCCCCGCCGTCCTCGTCGCCCTGGTGCTGCCGGCCCTGCGGGGGGACGCGGGGCTGCGCCGGGCCGCGCCGACGGGCGCCGCCCTGGCCCTCGCGGCGACGCCGTTCGTCCCTGCCGGGGTCCCGGTACTGCTCGCCCTCGCGGGCCTGGCACTGTACGGCGGCCCGCGCGCGAAGGGCCGTACGGCGTGAACGCGACCGTCGGCATGATCCTCGCGCTGGCCCTGGGCACCTACGCCTTCCGGCTGGTGGGCCCCGCACTGCACGGCCGGGTGGAGATCCCGCCCCGGGTGCGCGAACTGCTGGCCGCAGGTGCCGTGGTGCTGCTGACCGCGCTGCTCGCCACCGGGGCGCTGACCGAGGCCGCCGGTTTCGCGGGCTGGGCCCGGCCGGCCGGGGTCCTGGTGGCCGGGGTGCTGGCCTGGCGCCGGGCGCCCTTCGCGGTCGTGGTGCTGGGCGCGGCGGCGGCGACCGCCGTGCTGCGGGCGGCCGGGGTGGCGTAGCGGGCGGTGCCCGGAGCGCGGCCGGGTGTCAGTGGGGGCCGCTAAGGTCCGCCGCCATGACCGACTCCGACTTCCTCACCGCCACCCGCGTCTTCTACGACGCCATCGCCGAGGACTACGCCGACCGCTTCCTCGGCAAGGACGCCGCCCACCCACTGGACCGCGCCCTGCTCGCGGCCTACGCCGAGCTGGTGACCGGGCCCGGGCAGGTGGCCGATCTCGGCTGCGGCCCTGGCCGGCTGACCGCGCACCTCGCCGGACTGGGCCTGGACGTCTACGGGCTGGACCTGTCGGCGTCCATGCTGGCGGTGGCCCGCCGCGAGAACCCCGCCCTGCGGTTCGAGCAGGGCTCGATGCTGGACCTGGACGTGCCCGAGGGGCGGCTCGCCGGGATCGTCAGCTGGTACTCCTCCATCCACACCCCTGTGGAGCGGCTGCCCGCCCTGTTCGCCGGGTTCCGCCGCGCTCTGGCCCCCGGCGCCCCGCTGCTGATGGCCTTCCAGGCCGGTGACGTCCCGCGCCGTCTGGAGCGGCCGTTCGGGCACCCGGTGACCCTCGACTTCCTGCGCAGGAGGCCCGAGGCCATGGCCGCGCTGCTGGCGGAGGCGGGGTTCACCCCGCTCTCGCGGACGCTGCGGGAGCGGGACGATTCGCTGGGCGAGTCCACTCCGCAGGCCTTCCTGGTCGCCGTCAGGTCTGACTGACCCATTCCTGGGCCGTGTTGGCCCTTGGGGGTGTCGGCTCCTGGGGCGTGCTGGCTCCTAGGGGGTGTCGGCGATGTCGCGCGCGGCGACGTAGCCGAAGGTCATCGCCGGTCCGATCGTCGAGCCCGCGCCCGCGTACGAGCGTCCCATGACGGCCGCGCTCGCGTTCCCGGCCGCGTACAGCCCCGGGATCGCCGAGCCGTCGGGGCGCAGCACGCGGGCGCGGGCGTCCGTCACCAGCCCGCCCTTGGTGCCCAGGTCCCCGGGCACGATCCGGAAGGCGTAGTAGGGCGGCAGCCACAGCGGCGCGAGACAGGAATTCGGCAGCACGGCTGGGTCGGTGTAGTAGTGGTCGTAGGCGCTGTCGCCGCGGCGGAAGTCGGTGTCCCGGCCCTGCCACGCGAGGGAGTTGAAGCGGTTCACCGTGGCTCGCAGCGCGGCGCCCGGCACCCCGGTCGCCGCGGCCAGCGCGTCCAGGGTCCAGGCCTTGCGCGCGGCGCCGGAGGCGTACCAGTCGGCGGGGAGCGGCAGAGTCGGGGCGACGTCCTTGAACAGGTACCGGTTGCGGTAGTGCTGGTCGGTGATCAGCCAGGCCGGGATGGCCGGGTGGGCCGGGTCGCGGTCGTACATGGTGTGCACCACGTCGCCGTAGGGCGCGGCCTCGTTGACGAAGCGGGCGCCCGAGGCGTCGACCATGAGGGAGCCCGGCAGGGTCCGTTCGGCGAGGCAGAAGTACGGGTTGCCCGGTACGTCGACGGCCGGGCCCCACCAGGCCTCGTCCATCAACGCCAGTGCGCCGCCCGCGTGCTGGCCGGCCCGGATGCCGTCGCCGGTGTTCTCCTTCGCCCCGGCCGTCCACTCGGTGCCGATCGGCTGGCGCTGGTACGCGGCCCGCATGGCGGCGTTGTGCTCGAAGCCGCCCGAGCCGACGATCACTCCCCGCCGGGCGCGGACGAGGCCCATGACGCCCTCGCGGGTGACCACGGCTCCCCGGACGGCGCCCTGTTCGACGAACAGTTCCGTCAGCGCGGTCCCGTACCGGAGTGGCACCCCGGCCGAGGCGAGCCCCGCGCGCAGGCCGGCCGCCAGCGACTGTCCCATGGTGAGCGGCTTCTGGCCGAGCAGCGCGGCCTTCGTCCCGCGGGCCAGGCACTCCGCAGCGACGGCCGCGCCCTTCACACTCACCGCCGCCAGTGCGAGCCACTTGTAGTCGGCGCTGAAGACCACCATGCCGGCCGGGGTGGCCAGGTACGGCGGGTTCAGGCGGGCGAGTTCGGCGCCGAGGACGTTGCCGTCGAGCTGGTCGGGCTCGATCGATCGCCCACCGGGCAGACCGCCGGGCAGCTCCGGGTAGTAGTCGCTGTAGCCCTCCATCCAGCGGAACCGCAGCGGGCTGCGGGCCATGACCAGGGACAGCATGGCCGGGCCGTGGGCCAGGAACGCCGCCTGCCGGTCGGCGGCGACCTCCGGGCCCACGACCGCCGCGAGGTACGCGGCCGCCTTCGCGGGGCTGTCGGGGACACCGGCCGCGCGCAGCACCGGGTTGTCCGGGATCCAGATGCCCGCCCCGGACCGGGCCGTCGAGCCGCCGAAGGTCGCCGCCTTCTCCAGCACCACGCAGCTGAGCCCGTGCGCGGCTGCCGTGAGCGCGGCCGTCATCCCGGCGGCGCCGGACCCGATGACGACGACGTCGTACGTCCCGAGCAGCGGGAGGTCCGCCGCGCTCGCGCCCTGGGAGACGCCCGCCGCGACGGCGAGCGAGGCCCCGGCGCCGAGGGCGAGGACACGTCTGCGTGAGGGCCGCTGTTCCACGGACATACCGCCTCCGCCTGGTCAGGAACGGGAGAAGCGGTCGGACTGTCGCGCGGGGGTCTTGTGAAGTCAATAGCGACTCGGGGGCGGGCGCGGAAACCCCGCCGGACACGCGGGCGGAGTGGGGCCGGCCGCGGTGCCGTACGGGGCGGTTCGTGGGGCGTGCGGGGTGCGTGGGTCAGAGGCGTCCGGTCGTGCTCCGGTCGTCGAGTACGGCGACGCAGTCCGCCCAGGCCGGCTCGCTGAGCAGTGGCCTCAACCGGCCGAACAGGTCGAGCAGTTCGGCGCCCCACAGGGCGCGGAAGCCCTCGTCGCGGCCGGCGAGGTCGAGCTCGTTGGCGGCGGTCAGCTCGGCGAAGTCGCGGCGCAGGCGCGGGGTGGGGACGACGGGCCGGCCGGTGAAGCGGTCGTGCAGGGGCGCGCCGGGGTCGGCCAGGACGGCGTAGGTGGCTTGCCGGTCGCAGCTGCCGTACGTGTAGACGATCTCCTCGGCCTCCGGGCCGATCAGGGCGGCGAGTTCGGCGCGGCGGTCCAGCGGGAGGAGGGTGGTGGGGAAGCCGTCGGTGCCGTAACAGGCGTGGCAGAGGCCGGCCAGCTGGAGGGCGGGGCGGGCGTCCCAGGCGGCGAGGCGGCGCCGGACCCGGTCGAGGTGGGCGAGCAGGGTGCCGCCGGGGTGGGCGATGGCTTCGGCGCCCGACCGGCGGAGGAATTCCAGGACCTGGCTCGGCATGAGGGGAGTCCCTTCACTGTGGGGCCCCGGCTGGGTCGGCACCCGCCCCCGGATCCTCGCGCTGGTCCGGACCTCGGCGGGACGGGGAGCGGGTTGCCGCCCTGGGCCCATGGAGATCGTCGCGCAACTGGCGGAGCCCAGTCAATCCTAAGGATTTCTCTCCAACTCCAAGTAAATGCTTGGGTATTGTCGCGGCATGACCCTCGACGACCTACGCGTGTTCGTGGCGGTGTGCCGGGCCGGCAGCCTCAGTGCGGTGGCCCGGGAGCTCGGCTGTACGCAGTCGGCGGTGAGCCAGCATGTGAAGCGGCTGGAGCGGGAGACGGGCGTGAGTCTGCTGGAGCGGCTGCCGCGCGGCGTGGCGCCGACGGGCGCGGGGCGGGTGCTGGAGGCGGCCGCGGCGGAGGGCATCGCCGGGCTGGATCTGGCGGTGCGGCGGCTGCGGGACCTCGCGGACGGGGAGAGCGGCTCGGTGCGGGTGGCGACGGGTGCGACGACCGTGCGGCACTTCATGGCGGACGCGATCGTCGCCTTCCGGCGGCTGCATCCGAAGGTCAACCTGGAGTTCCGTACGGAGAGTTCGAGCCGGGCTTGCTACACGGCGCTGGCCGACAGTGCGCTGGATCTGGCCTGGATCACGCTCGGGGAGCCCGTGCGGGGGATCGAGCAGCGGGCGGTGGCGGAGCTGCCGTGGGTGCTGGCCGTACGGCCCGAGGACCCGCTGGCCGGGCGGGAGCGGCTGGGCGTCCGGGACCTCGCCGCGCTGCCCGAGCCGCGGCTGATCCGGCTGCCGCCGAACTCGGCGTCCGCGGCTCATCTTGACTCGGCCTGCGCGGAGTTGGGTGTGCGGTTCGCCTTCGACACGGGGGTGGCCGACTGGGACACCGCGTTGCTGCTGGCGGAGCTGGGGCTCGGGCGGGCGCTGGTGCCGGGGCGGCCGGGGCTGCCGGCGTCGGGGGCGGCCGGGGGTGGGCGTCTGCGGTTGCTGCCGCTGCCTGAGATACGTCCTCTGCGGGTGGGGTGGGCGGTGCGGCGGTGGTCGGCGTTGACGCCTGCGGCTCGGGCGTTCGCGGACGTGGTCGCCACGGCCCGCGCGGCGGACCCCGTCTTCTCACCCTCCCGCCCCGCGTAGCCGCCCCGCGGACGACTCCGCGCAGTTCCCCGCACCCCTTTACGCGCGGCGCCGCCGTGGCTGATCGCGCAGTTCCCCGCGCCCCCAAGAAGGGGCGCATCCCTGACGCACCTCAAGCGAAAACCCCCTACGGGGCGGGGGGGAACTGCGCGAACAACCACCACGCACCCGCAGCCCGAAACGAACAGCAACCTACCCAGCTGGTCGCGCAGTTCCCCGCGCCCCCAAGGAGGGCGTGCACGGCCGGCCGCGCTCCCGGTCAGGGGCGGTACAAGGACTCCACCGTGGAGGCGAAGTCGGTCAGGATCGACTGGCGGCGGAGTTTCATGGAAGGGGTCAGATGGCCGGTCGACTCGGTGAAGTCGGTGGGGAGGACGGTGAAGCGGCGGATGGACTCGGGACGGGAGACCAGACGGTTCGCGTCGTCGACGGCCCGCTGCAGAACCTGGAGCAACTCGGCGTCGTCCACCAGGAGTTCCGCAGGAACCGCATGCTTGCCGCGCATGCGGCGCCAGTGGCCGACCCCCTCCATGTCGAGGGTGATGAGCGCGGCGACGAAGGGGCGGCCCTCGCCGACGAGGAGGCACTGGGAGATCAACGGATGGGAGCGCAGCCAGTTCTCCAGCGGAGCCGGGGCGACGTTCTTGCCGCCCGCGGTGATGATGATCTCCTTCTTGCGGCCGGTGATGACGAGGTAGCCCTCGTCGTCGAGGCGGCCGAGGTCACCAGTCGGGAACCAGCCGTCCGGCGTCGCCGGGACCACTCCCCCGGCGGCCGGATCCCAGTAGCCGCGGAAGACCTGGTTGCCGGACAGCAGGATCTCCCCGTCGGCCGCGATCCGCACCCGCGTGCCGGGCAGCGGCCAGCCGACCGTACCGAGGCGGGGCCGCAGCGGCGGCGTGACGGTGGCCGCGCCGGTCGTCTCGGTCAGACCGTAGCCCTCGTACACGGTGATGCCCGCGCCCGCGTAGAACGCGGCGAGGTCACGGCCCAGCGGTGAGCCCCCGCAGATGATGTGCCGGAGCCGGCCGCCGAGCGCGCCGCGCACCCGGCGGTAGACCAGCGGGTCGTACAGCGCGCGGGCCGCCTTCAGGGCCGTGCCCGGACCGGAGCCGCCGTGCCGGGCGGCCTCCAGCGCCTCGCCGTAGCGGCGCGCGGTACCCGCCGCGCGGGCGAACGCGGCGCCCCTGCCGGAGCGTTCGGCGTTGGCGCGGGCATTGTTGAAGACCTTCTCCAGCATGTACGGGATGGCCAGCAGGAAGGTCGGCCTGAACGCTGCCAGGTCGGCCAGCAGATCCTCGGCCTTGAGGCTGGGCGCGTGGCCGAGCCGGACCCGGGCGCGCACGCACGCCACGGCCACCATCCGCCCGAACACGTGAGACAGCGGCAGGAACAGCAGCGTGGCGGGCTCGCCGCCGATCTTCTCCCTGAAGACCGGGTAGAGCAGTTCGACGGCGTTGTCGACCTCGGCGAGGAAGTTGCCGTGGGTGAGGGCGCAGCCCTTGGGGCGGCCGGTGGTGCCGGAGGTGTAGACGAGCGTGGCGAGGGTGTCCGGGCCCAGCACCCCGCGCCGTACGGCGACTTCCTGGTCCTGCACCTGCGCGCCGAGCTCCGCCAGCCGGTCCACATGACCCTTGTCGATGGTCCACAGATGCCGCAGGTCGGGCAGTTGTCCCAGTTCGGGGCCGAGCGCGGCGGCCTGTCCGGCGTCCTCGGTGATCAGCGCGACGGCGCCGGAGTCCTGGAGGATCCAGCGGGTCTGGAAGGCGGAGGAGGTCGGGTAGACGGGCACGGTCACCAGTCCGGCGGCCCACGCGGCGAAGTCCAGCAGCGTCCACTCGTAGCGGGTGCGGGCCATCACGGCGAGCCGGTCGCCGGGCGCGAGCCCCTCGGCGATCAGCCCCTTGGCCACGGCCAGCACCTCCGCGGCGAACTCGGCCGCGCCGACGTCACGCCAACTCCCGTCCGGCATACGGCGGCTGAGGACGGCCAGGTCCGGGTCGGCGGACGCGTTCTCGAAGGGCAGGTCGGCGAGCGAGCCGTGCGACACGGGCGGCACGAGCGGCGGTACCGCCGCCTCGCGCACCTCGCCGTCCAGCCTGCGCAGCTCGGGCTCCACCAGCACCGGGCCGCCGTCCGGGTCGTACTCCAGGGTCGACTCGACCGACGGTTCGGGCACGGACGGGGACGAGTACGAGATCGGCATGTCGGCTCCTGAGACCTGTAGCTGCGTCCGGGGTCGGGCTGCAAGGAAGTACGCGGGGCCCGTGCCGCGGCGTTCACGGTCCGGTGCCGGCGGGCACGGCGACGCACGGGATCACCGGCGGTCAGGTGCGTGATCGTACGGTCCCCTCATGGGGGCTTCGTGCGGGTTCCGGGGTGGTCCGGAGACGGTCCGGAGCCGGGCCTGTGCAGCCCTCACCCCTTGCGGTTCCTCGGTTTACCTACGGTAACCTTACTTCAGAGTAAGAAGATAGAGCCGTGCCGCGCACCACCGGATCGCCGCACCGGCCCGCCGAACGCGCTGGGAGCCGCCCCATGCCCGAGGTCACCCTCACCGGCCCGCCCGCCCTCGCCCCGCTGCTGGCCCGCGGCGCGCTGCGCTCGGCGTTCAAGCGGCCCGGCGCCGACGCGGTGTTCCCGCGCGACCGGCTCGTCCTGCGCGGGGTGCGGGTCGATCCGGCGCGCCTCGCCCGCTACGAGCGGGTGTGCGGCTTCCCCACCGGCGAGGACTCACTGCCCGTCACCTATCCGCATGTGCTGGCCTTCCCGCTGGCCATGCGGCTGATGAGCGACCGGGACTTCCCGCTGCCGCTGCTCGGACTGGTGCACACCTCGATCGTCGTCACCCGGCACCGGGCGCTGCCGGCCGCCGCGGAGTACGAGCTCGCCGTCCAGGTCGACGGGCTCAACCCGCACCGGCGGGGCACCGAGGCGACCGTGGTGACCGAGGCGCGGCTCGGCGGGACGCTCGTCTGGGAGTCGAGCAGCACGTATCTGGCCCGGCACGGCACCGGCTACGGCGCCGCCCTGGAGCGGACCGTCCCCGAGCCGCTGCCGGTGCGGGCCGAGTGGCAGCTCGGCGCGGACGTGGGGCGGCACTACGCCTCGGTCTCCGGCGACCGCAACCCGCTGCATCTGCACGCCCTCGCCGCCCGCCTCTTCGGCTTCCGCCGGGCCGTGGCGCACGGCATGTGGACGGCGGCGCGCTGCCTCGCCGCGTACGGCGTGCCGCAACGGGCGCTGGTGGAGGTGGAGTTCCGCGCGCCGGTACTGCTGCCGGGCGTCGTGGAGTACGGGGCCCGGGACGGGCGGTTCGAGCTGCGGGGCGGGGAGCGGGTGCATCTGACCGGGCGGCTGCGGGGGTGGTGAGCGCCTCCGCCCGGTCGCCCGCGGCCCGCCGCGGTCAGGTGCGGGCCGACCAGCCCTGGTCCGACATCAGGTTGCCCAGGCCCGACCACGCGAAGTTCATCAGCGTCACCGCGGTCTGCCGGGCGGTCACGCCCTCGGTGGCGTTCGCCCAGGTCGCCAGGGACTCGGCGGACCCCACCAGGGCCTCGCCCAGACCGGCCACCTCGTGGTCGGCGAGGTCGGGGTCCTGATGGGCCTCGCGCGCCGCGACCGCGATCAGCCGGGTGACGAACGTGACCATCTCCGCGCGCAGTTCCGCCACCTCGCCGGCGAAGCGCTCGCCGTGCGTACGGGCCTGGAGGTGCAGCACCGACCAGGCGTCCGGGTTGCGCGAGGTGTGCGTGAAGAAGGCCAGCAGGCCGTCCCAGAGGCGCTGGTCGACGGGCCGGGCCGGGTCGACGGCGTCCCGGACCGCCTGGATGAGGGCGGCGGCCTCACGGCGGATGACGGCGGTGAAGAGGTCGTCCTTGGAGTTCAGATAGAGGTACACCAACGGCTTGGAGACACCCGCGAGTTCGGCGATGTCGTCCATCGACGCGGCCGTGTAGCCCCGCTGACCGAAGATCCGTACCGCGGCGTCCAGCATCTGCTGCTCACGGACTGCACGCGGCATCCGCTTGGTCTTCACAGCTCCCATGGGAGCAAGGGTAGTTACGAAGTCTGCTGGGTACGGGCCGCCTCGTCGACGACGGCGTCCTCCTGGCCTGCTTCTGCCTCGAACCTGGCCTTCATCCGCTCGACCTTGGGCACGAGCTTCATCGACGCCCGGTCGCGCTCGCCCCGCAGCACGACGAAGCTGATGGGCGCGGAGATCACCAGGGCGAGCAGCACGACCCACATGCCGTTCGAGCCGCCGAGACCGCGCGGGACGATGCCGGAGTGGACGAGGCCCCAGACGACCACGAGGCAGCCCACGAAGATCCCGAGGCGCATCAGTGTGTAGCGGAGCATCTCAATTCCACTCTTCCGGTTCTTACAGGACGGCAGTCCAGTGAACCACGCCGGATGGCCGATCTTGCAGGGGGGCCTCAGGCCAGCGGGAGCAGCATGATCACGTCGTCCCGGTCGTCGCCGGGGGCCACGCGGATGGCGTCCGGGACGCGGCCGACCTCCTTGTAGCCGCAGGAGGCGTAGAAGCGTTCCAGGCCGAGGCCGCCGCGGCAGGTGAGGCGGACGGCCTCGATGCCGTCCATCGCGCGGACGGCGTTCTCGGCGGCGGCGAGCAGGTCGCGGCCGTAGCCGCGGCCCTGGTGGCGGGGGTGCACCATGACGGTGTACAGCCACACCCAGTGCTTCATCAGGGGGTGGCTGTTGTACGTCACGAAGGCGGTGGCGGCGACCCTGCCGTCCTCGTCGTGGCCGACCAGGAGACGGCTGGCGCCGTCGGCCATCGCAGTGAGGTGCCTGAGCAGGGCCGGGCGGATGTCCTCCGGGGTCACCGGGGGTACGAAGCCGACGGCTCCGCCGGAGTTGGAGACGTCCGCCCAGAGGGCGAGGAGGCCGTCCCGGAGGCGGGGGGTGATGGCGGGGTCGAGGGTAAAGGTAAGTGCCACGGAGGCAGCTTAGCCATTACGCCGGGTTCCGAGCCGAGGCTTTCAGATGCTGGACGGGGTGGCCGGGGCCGTCATGTCCAGCACGGCCCGCACGGAGCTGGTCGCGCAGTTCCCCGCGCCCCTAAAAGCAGGGCGCCAAGCCCCTGAGACGCTTCAAGGACACGTTCCTCAGGGGCGCGGGGAACTGCGCGAGCAACCACGACGCACCCGCAGCCGGAATCAAGCAGCAACGTGCCCAACTGGCCGCGCAGTTCCCCGCGCCCCCAAAAAGAGCGGGGTGTCAGGCCCCTGAGGCGCCTCCAGGGCACGTACCTAAGGGGCGCGGGGAACTGCGCGAGCGACCACATGCGGCCCGCAGCCCGAAACCGAGCAGCAACCACGCACGGAGTCAGAGACGCATCGGCTGGGGGGATTCGCGGCGGGTGGGGTCGGGGGCCTCGTGCTCACGGATGATCTCGTAGCGCGTGTTCCGCTCCACAGGCCGGAACCCGGCGTCCCGGATCAGGTCCAGAAGATCGTCACGCGTCAGCTTGTTCGGCGTGCCGTAGTTGTCCGCGTCATGAGTGATCTTGTACTCCACGACCGAGCCGTCCATGTCGTCCGCCCCGTGCTGAAGAGCGAGCTGCGCGGTCTGGACGCCGTGCATCACCCAGAAGACCTTCACATGCTGGACGTTGTCGAACAGCAGACGCGAGACCGCGAAGGTCTTCAGGGCCTCGGCCGGCGTCGCCATGGTCGTACGGGCCTGGAGGGTGTTGCGGACCTTGCCGTCCTGCATGTCGACGAAGTCGTGCTGGTAGCGCAGCGGGATGAAGACCTGGAAGCCGCCGGTCTCGTCCTGGAGCTCACGCAGCCGCAGCACGTGGTCGACCCGGTGGCGGGGCTCCTCGATGTGCCCGTACAGCATGGTGCACGGGGTCTTCAGACCCTTCTCGTGCGCCAGGCGGTGGATACGGGACCAGTCCTCCCAGTGCGTGCGGTGGTCCACGATGTGCTGCCGGACCTCCCAGTCGAAGATCTCGGCGCCACCGCCGGTCAGCGACTCCAGACCCGCGTCGATCAGCTCGTCGAGGATCTCCGACGCCGACAGCCCGGAGATCGTCTCGAAGTGGTGGATCTCCGTGGCCGTGAACGCCTTCAGCGAGACGTCCGGCAGCGCCGCCTTCAGCTCCCGCAGCGAGCGCGGGTAGTAGCGCCACGGCAGGTTCGGGTGCAGGCCGTTGACGATGTGCAGCTCGGTGAGGTTATCCGACTCCATCGCCTTGGCGAGCTTCACCGCCTCCTCGATGCGCATCGTGTACGCGTCCTTCTCGCCCGGCTTGCGCTGGAACGAGCAGTACGCGCACGACGCCGTGCACACGTTGGTCATGTTGAGGTGGCGGTTGACGTTGAAGTGGACGACGTCGCCGTTCTTCCGCGTCCGCACCTCGTGCGCCAGGCCGCCGAGCCAGGCCAGGTCGTCCGACTCGTACAGCGCGATGCCGTCCTCGCGAGTCAGCCGCTCACCGGAGCGGACCTTCTCCTCCAGCTCGCGCTTGAGCCCGACGTCCATGCGTATGCCCTTTCTACGACAGCCCGGTCCACGTTACTCCCCTGCCTCTCGGGCGCGGGGACCCCACCAGGGGCTCAGCTACTGGACCTCGTCGGGGAGTTCGCCGACGCGGTTCTCCCACTTCGTGGAGAGCACGATGGTGGTGCGGGTCCGCGAGACGCCCTTCGTCCCGCTGAGCCGGCGGATGATCTTCTCCAGCCCGTCCACGTCGCTCGCCCGCACCTTGAGCATGAACGAGTCGTCGCCGGCGATGAACCAGCAGTCCTCGATCTCGGTGAGGTCCTTCAGCCGGCGGGCCACGTCCTCGTGGTCGGCGGCGTCGGACAGGGAGATGCCGATGAGGGCGATGACGCCGAGGCCGAGGGAGGCGGAGTCGACCGTGGCCCGGTAGCCCGTGATCACCCCGGCCGCCTCCAGCCGGTTGATGCGGTCGGTGACGCTGGGGCCCGACAGGCCGACGAGGCGTCCCAGCTCCGCGTAGGAGGCACGGCCGTTCTCTCTCAGGGCCTGGATGAGCTGCCTGTCCACCGCGTCCATGCGATCGAGCCTTCCGAGATAAAAAGTGATGGGGTCTTGGTACGAGTGCCGGTCAGGAGGGGCGGGCCCCGCCGAGGTCGCCCTCCCACCGGCGGTAGAGCCGGTGTGTGACACCCGCCGCGTCCAGTACGCGTCCGGCCACGAAGTCCACCAGGTCCTGGATGTGCGTGGCCCCCGCGTAGAAGGCGGGTGAGGCGGGTACGACGGCGGCGCCCGCGTCGTCGAGTGCGACGAGGTGGCGCAGGGTCTGGCCGTTCAGCGGGGTCTCCCGTACGGCGACGACCAAGGCGCGGCGTTCCTTGAGGGTGACGCTCGCCGCGCGCTGGAGCAGGTCCTTGGACAGGCCGAGCGCGACACCCGCGACACAGGCCGTGGAGGCGGGCACGATCAGCATGCCCTTCGTGGCGTACGAGCCGGAGGACGGTCCGGCCGCGAGGTCACCGGCGTTCCAGTACCTCACCCCGGACAGGTCGACGTCGAAGCTGTCCGGCTTTCCGTCGGCCCCTCTGGCCAGCCATTCCCGCAGGTCGTCGCGCCAATGGGCGTCCCGGAAGGAGATCCCGGTCTCGTCCAGCAGCGTGAGCCGCGAGGCTCGGCTGACGACGAGATCGACGGTCTCGCCTGCGGCCAGCAGGGCGCGCAGTACAGCCGCGGCGTAGGGCGTCCCTGACGCCCCGGACACCCCCACGATCCAAGGCTTGCGCTGCGATTCTCCTGCGTTCACATATTGAGCGTACCGGTGGGACGACCGTCGCTCAGGCCGGGGCGCCCTTGCCCCCCACGCCGGCGCCCCCGACTCCCCACGCCCCTCGAACGCGCGGGCCCGCCGTAGCCGTTCGCGCAGTTCCCCGCGCCCCTAGAACCTGCGGGTCCGTCGTGGCCGTTCGCGCAGTTCCCCGCGCCCCTTGTTGAACGTGAGCGTTCGTCGTGGTTGATCGCGCAGTTCCCCGCGCCCCCAAAACGTGCGAGTTCGTCGTGGGTATTCGCGCAGTTCCCCGCGCCCCTAGAACCTGCGGGCTCGGCGTGGTTGATCGCGCCGTTCCCCGCGCCCCCAAAACGTGCGGGTCCGCCGCGGGCATTCGCGCAGTTCCCCGCGCCCCTTGTTGAACGTGCGGGCTCGTCGTGGTTGATCGCGCCGTTCGCCGCGCCCCCAAAGCGTGCGGGTCCGTCGTGGGTATTCGCGCAGTTCCCCGCGCCCCTTGTTGAACGTGCGGGTTCGTCGTGGTTGATCGCGCCGTTCCCCGCGCCCCCAAAGCGTGCGGGTCCGTCGTGGGTATTCGCGCAGTTCCTCGCGCCCCTTGTTGAACGTGCGGGCTCGTCGTGGTTGATCGCGCCCCTTAGGGGCGTGCCCTTGAGGCGCCTCAGGGGTGTGGCGCCCTGCTTTTAGGGGCGCGGGGAACTGCGCGACCAGCCACATGCGGCCCGCACCCGGAAGCGGGGTCAACTGCGCGACCGGCGGCACGCGGACCGGGTCAGACCGTCAGGCCTCGGGCCAGCAGGTCCAGCAGGGCGCACACGAACAGGGCGATCCCGATGAAGCCGTTCACGGAGAAGAACGCCCGGTTCAGACGGGACAGGTCGTGGGGACGCACGATGGTGTGCTCGTAGACGAACGCACCCGCCACGACCACCAGCCCCAGCCAGAAGAACGCACCGGCCCCCGTCGCCAGGGCGTACCAGCCGAGCAGAACCGTCGTCACGGCATGACACACCCGCGCCCCCCAGATCGCCGCCGGGACACCGAACCGCGCCGGGACCGACATGACGCCGGTCTCGCGGTCGGTCTCCACGTCCTGGCAGGCGTAGATGAGGTCGAAGCCGCCGATCCAGACGCCGACCGCCAGGCCCAGCAGGACCGCGTCCCAGGACCACGACCCGGAGACCGCCAGCCAGCCGCCCACCGGGCCCATCGCCTGGGCGAGCCCGAGGATGGCCTGGGGGTAGTTCGTGAAGCGTTTGCCGTAGGGGTAGATCACCATCGGGATGACCGCCACCGGCGCCAGGGCCAGGCACAGCGGGTTCAGCAGCGCCGCCGCGCCCAGGAAGATCACCAGCGCGATCAGGGCGCCCGTCCAGGCGTGCCGTACCGACATCGCGCCCGTCACCAGCTCGCGCTGCGCCGTACGCGGGTTCCGGGCGTCGATCTCCCGGTCGATGATCCGGTTCACCGCCATGGCGAAGGTCCGCAGCCCGACCATGCAGATCGTGACCAGCAGCAGCGTGCCCCAGTGGATGTTCTTGTCCCACTCGTACATCGCCGTGAGCGAGGCGATGTAGGCGAAGGGCAGCGCGAAGACCGAGTGCTCGATCATGACCAGCCGGAGGAAGGCCTTGGTGCGCCCCGGCCGGGGCAGCGCGGCGGATGCCGAGGTCACAGCCCGTACTCCTTCCAGCGGCGGTCGACCTTCGCGGCCGTGTCCGGGTCGGACTCGACCATGTCCGGCCAGCCCCCGTCCCGCGTGTACCCCTCCTCGGGCCACTTCTTCGTCGCGTCGATACCCGCCTTGCCGCCCCAGAACTGCTGGTAGGAGGCGTGGTCGAGATGGTCGACGGGGCCCTCGACGACGTTCAGGTCGCGGGCGTAGTCCGTGTTGCCCAGCGCCCGCCAGGCGACCTCGTGCAGGTCGTGGACGTCGCAGTCGGAGTCGACGACCACGATCAGCTTGGTCAGGGACATCATGTGGGCGCCCCAGATCGCGGACATGACCTTCTGCGCGTGCTTGGGGTACTTCTTGTCGATCGAGACGATCGCGCAGTTGTGGAAGCCGCCCGCCTCGGGCAGGTGGTAGTCCACGATGTCCGGGACGATGATCTTGAGGAGGGGGAGGAAGAAGCGCTCGGTGGCGCGGCCCAGCGGGCCGTCCTCGGTCGGCGGGCGGCCGACCACGATCGACTGGAGCAGCGGGCGCTTGCGCATCGTCACGCAGTCGATGGTGAGCGCGGGGAACGGCTCCTGCGGCGTGTAGAAGCCGGTGTGGTCGCCGAAGGGGCCCTCCGGGAGCATCTCCCCCGGCTCCAGCCAGCCCTCCAGGACCACCTCCGCCTGGGCGGGCACCTGGAGCGGGACGGTCTTGCAGTCGACCATCTCGATCCGCTTGCCGGAGACGAACCCGGCGAACAGGTACTCGTCGATGTCGCCGGGGAGGGGGGCGGTGGAGGCGTAGGTGACGGCGGGCGGGCAGCCGAAGGCGATGGCGACCGGCAGGCGCTCACCGCGGCGGGCGGCGACCTGGTAGTGGTTGCGGCTGTCCTTGTGGATCTGCCAGTGCATGCCGATCGTGCGCTTGTCGTGGCGCTGGAGCCGGTAGAGCCCGAGGTTGCGGATGCCCGTCTCCGGGTCCTTGGTGTGGGTCAGGCCCAGGTTGAAGAAGGAGCCGCCGTCCTGCGGCCAGGTGAACAGCGCCGGCAGCAGGTCCAGGTCGACGTCGTCGCCGCGCAGCACGACCTCCTGCACCGGGGCGTTGTCGGCCTTGACCTTCTTCGGGGGCACGTGGGTCATCGAGCCGAGCTTGCCGAACGCCTCGCGCACCCCGACGAACCCGTGCGGCAGCTCCGGCTTCAGCAGCCCGCCGATCTTCCCGCTGATCTCGTCGTACGACTTCAGGCCCAGGGCCTTCAGCAGCCGGCGGTCGGTGCCGAAGACGTTCATCGCGAGGGGCATCGAGGAGCCCTTCACGTTCTCGAAGAGCAGCGCCGGGCCGCCCGCCTTGTTGACCCGGTCGACGATCTCCCCGACCTCCAGGTACGGGTCGACCTCCACCTTGATGCGCTTCAGGTCCCCGTCGCGCTCCAGTGCCCTGAGCAGGGAGCGAAGATCGTCGTAAGCCATGCGGCCAAGTATCCCCGAGCGGCTAACCTGAGCCCGTCACCGGGGCCGGACACGGGGCCCGCCGACTGAACAAGGGGCTGTACGACATGCTCAGGGTGCTGATGTTGCTCGTGCCGCTGGCACTGAGCATCTACGCGTTCATCGACTGCATCAGCACGGACGAGAAGGACGTCCGTCACATGCCCAAGCCGCTGTGGGCGATCCTCGTACTGCTGTTCCCGGTCGTCGGCTCGCTGTCGTGGATGCTCGCGGGCAAGCGGCGCAGCCCGGCCGCCGAGGGCTGGTCGGGCGTGTCGGCAGGCCGCGCGCGCTGGGTCGCGCCGGACGACAACCCGGAGTTCCTGAAGTCCCTGGGCGAGACGACGGAGCCGGGGAAGGACGAGGGGCCGCGCGAGGACGAGAAGCCGCGGAAGGACGACGAGCCGAAGGGCGAGTGATGGAACTCCGGCTGCTGGTCACCTTCGAGAAGGTCGCCACCGTGCTGAGTTTCACGCGCGCGGCGGCCGAGCTCGGGTACGCGCAGTCCAGCGTGACCTCCCAGGTCCGGTCGCTGGAGTCGTCGCTCGGCACGGAACTGTTCGACCGGCTCGGCGGGCACATCAGGCTCACCGAGGCGGGCGAGCGGCTGCTGCCCTACGCCCGGCAGATCATCGAGCTGGCCGAGGAGGCCCGGGCGGCCGTGACCGGCACGCAGGAGCCCTCGGGCACGCTCGTCGTCGGCACGATGGAGTCGCTGACCAACCACCGGCTGCCGCCCCTCCTGGAGTACTTCCACCACCGCCATCCCAAGGTGCGGCTGTCCCTGCGCACCACGATCGGGGACGAGACCCGGCAGGCGCTGCGGCAGGGCACGTACGACCTCGGGTTCCTCATGGAGGAGGAGACCGGGCACCCGGGCCTGGAGAGCGTCGTCCTCGCGGTGGAGCCGCTGGCGCTGGTGGCGGCTCCGGGGCATCCGCTCGCGAGCGGTCCGGTGGCCCTGGCGGATCTCGCGGCCGGTCCGCTGCTGGCGACGGAACCGGGCTGCGCCTACCGGGACCTGTTCGAGCGGGAGCTGAACTCCCTCGGCGCCCCGGTCGCGTTCATGGAGTTCGGCACGATCGAGGCCACCAAACGCGCGGCGGCGGCCGGCCTCGGGATCTCGCTGCTTCCCGAGGTGACGGTCGCCGCCGAACTCGCGGAGGGCACCCTCGTACGTCTGGACTGGCAGCCGCCCTTCACGCTTCGTACGCAGCTGGCGTGGCGGTCCGGGAAGCGGCTCCCGGCGCATGCGCGGCTGTTCGTGGAGCAGGCGCGGCGGCTCGTGGCCGAGCAAGGGTGACCTTGAGGCTCGCGGTCACGATCAGCGGGACGCCGAGCGCCTGGACGAGGCCGATGTGGTGGCCGTACACCGCCCAGTCGGCGACCATCGCGACGGCCGGGTAGACGAAGGCCAGTACGGCGATCTTCGCGGTCGGCAGCTGGGCGTACGCGGCGTACATCAGCACGTACATCAGCCCGGTGTGGATGACGCCGAGGCCCACCAGCCAGCCCCAGCCGACGCCGGTGCCGGACATCGCGCCGAGGTCGGCGAAGGGAAGCAGCAGCGGGATGCCGACGACGACCTGCACCAGGGCGATGAGGTGCGGCCGTACCCCGGTGATCCTCTTGGTGACCAGGGTGGACAGGCCGTAGAGCAGGGCCGCGAGGAGGGCCTGACCGACACCGAGGAGGTAGCCGCCGCCGCTGGTGAGGTCGCCGGGTGTGACCCCGGAGACGAGGATCAGCCCCGCGAAGGCCAGGGCGATCCAGCCGACCTTGGCGGCGGTGAGGCGCTCGCGGAACAGCAGCGCGCCCAGCAGGACCACGTAGAACGGCTGGGTGTGGTAGACGACCGTGGCCACGGAGATCGAGGTGTTCTCGTACGACTGGAAGAGGAGCACCCAGTTGAGGACGATGAACACCCCGCCGAGCACGGCGAGGCCGAGGGTGCGGCGGGTGAAGCCGTGGTCGCGCAGCCAGCCGCGGGCGGCGACGTAGCCGCCGAGCGCGAGCGCGCCGAACAGCACCCGGAAGAACACGACGTTCAGCGGCGAGGCCCCCGACTCCACCACGAACACACCGAGGGTGCCGGAGAGCACCATCGCGGCGGTCAGCTGGGCCGTGCCCTTGTTCTGCGATGTCATGACAGGGACGCTACGAGCGGGCGAAGCCCCTGGTCCACGCGCTGCCGGGGCGTTCTGCCGATGGGGTCATCGGGCCCACCGATGGGGCCTGGTCAGTCGAGTGCGGCCGGCTCCGCGCGCTCGACCCGGATGTGTTCGGCGCCGAACTCGCGCTCTATCAGCGGCCGGGCCGTGCCGGGGTCGTCGACGCCGATCCTGACGTATCCGCGTTCGTCGACGCCGACCTCGCGCATCTGGAAGGTGCCGTCCCAGCGGCCCATGTCCTCGCCGATCCGCTCGGCGAGGGCGTCGAGGTCGCGGCGATTCGTGTCGCTGTCGTGGAAGCGGACGTGGACGCCCTGCTCGGCCGCTTCGCAGACGGCCTCCTCGAAGGCGGTGGACGGGATGCGCCAGACGTCGGCGGCGTTGCCGTCCTCGTCGACGGAGAGCCCGGTGAACACGCCGGAGTGCCGTCCGGCGGCCAGTTCCCCGATCCGGTCGAGCGTGCGGTACAGCGGGCTGTCCTCGGGCGCGCCCGCCGGTCCGGTGGAACCGGGCCGGCCGCCGACGCACCCCTGCGTCGCCTTCCGCGACTCGACGGGTGCCCCGACGTCGCCGCCGGCGGTCCCGTCCGCGTCCACCCACACCGCGAGCGCGACCACCGTCGCGGCCGAGACGGCTCCCGCCGCCAGGCTGCCGTACTTCATGGGCCACTCCCTCCGTCACCGGCCTCTCGGGACTGTGACGCGGGACGGGGGCGAAACGTTGTGCGGGTTTCGGGGTGGGAGTTCGGGACTCGGCACGTCGATGACTGTGGGTGTGGTAGTCGTGACTCAGGGGAATGGGCTGGGGCTTTACGGAGGGGATCGGCCTGTGATCAGCACCGCTGAGTTCTTCGGCGAACTACTTCGGCATTTCCGCGAGTCGGCGTTGCTCACCCAGGAGGCCCTCGCCCGGGAGATCCACTGCGATCGGTCCCTCGTGGCCAGAGTCGAGGCGGGGACGCGGGTGCCGCGCGAGACGTTCGCCAAGAGCTGCGACGAGGCCCTCGGTTCGGGCGGTGCGCTGGCGCGGCTGTGGGGCAAGGTCGACTGGTACACGCAGGTGGAGCATCCCGACTGGTTCAAGCGCAGGGCAGAGATGGACGCGAAGGCCATCGCCGTGCGGGAGTACCAGGAGCGGGTCGTACCAGGCCTGTTGCAGACAGAGGAGTACGCGCGGTCACTGTTCTCCCGCCGCTTCGCCGGCACCGACCTGGAGCAGAGGGTCCGGGCAAGGTTAAGCCGCCAGCAGCGCTTCCTGGCTCACGGCGGCCCGCTCTACCTCGTGGTCCTGGACGAGAGCTGTCTGCGCAACGCGCTGGAGAGTCCCGCCGTCATGCGGGACCAGTGCGCGCACCTTCTGGAGGCTGGACGGCGGCCCAACATCCGCATCCAGGTGGCGCCTTCGGACTCGTACGGCCTGGCCCGGCCGAGCGGCTCCATGTCGCTCATCAGGCTGCCCGACGGGAGCGAGTGGGTCTACTCGGAGTCACTGGACCGTGGCCATTTCGACGGCGATCCGACCGTCTACACGCAGCACATGCAGACCTATGATGTGCTCAGGGCGGACGCCCCGTCAGCTCCTGAGTCCGTTGCTCTGATCAGCGACGCGATGGAAGGGTACGAGCAGCATGAACAGCTACGAACTCGGCGCGGCCAGCTGGAAGAAGAGCAGCTACAGCGACGCGAACGGCGGCAACTGCCTAGAATTCGCCCCCGAGTTCGGCTCCGTCGTCCCCGTCCGGGACAGCAAGAACCCTGACGGACCGGTCCTGATGATCGGCTCCTCCGCCTGGGCCGCGTTCACTTCCGCTCTGCGCTGACCGATCTCCAGATACGTTCCGGCAAGATCCGCGCCGCCTCGTCCAGGTCCACGTCGTCCAGGCCGGACAGCCAGCGGCGGGCCGTGGCGACGATCGGGCCGAGGACCAGGGACTCCATGAGGGACTGGGGCAGCGGCTCCACCTCCCCCGAGTCGACGTGCTGCTGGATCCACAGGCCGAAGGCCGAGACGCGGGCCTCCTGGGAGTCGCGCAACTCCTTTGCCGCGCCCATGTTCTGCTGGTCCGCGCGCGAGGAGTGCAGCAGCAGCGACGCGGCGGGGTGCTCCTGTATGAAGGCCAGATAGGCACGTGTCACCGCCTCGATGCCCGAGCGGGCGGTGCGTGTCTGCTGAAGGGCCCCGGCCAGTTCGCCCAGCAGCCGACCCAGCCAGCGCTGCGTGAGCGCGCCCACGAGCCCGTCGATGCTGCCGAAGTGGTGGTACAGGCTGCCGAGGCTGACCCCGCTGGCCTTGGTGATCGCGCTCACGGTGAGTCCCTGCTCGCCGGACTCGGCGTACACCCGCAGCGCCGCCTCCAGCAGCAGTTCGACGGTGGCCTCGCCGCGTTGTTGCTTGGGACTCATGCGAGGAAGCGTAGGTCAGATTCCGTTTCTGAAGTGAATTTCTAGAAAAGGCCTCCAATTCGCGGCCGCCCTGATCCACACTGAGCCGCATGTCCCAGATACCGCACCAGCCGCCGCCCGGTGGCGGAGCGCCCCAGCAGAAGCCGAACCCCGCGGGCTGTCTCGTCGCCCTGGCGGTCGTCGGCGCGCTCGTGCTCGCCGTAGGGCTGCTGATCGACAGGTCGGACGACGGCGACAGCGCCGACTCGGCGAACTCCACGGCCAGTTCGTCGCCGTACGACACCTACGAGCCGTACGACCCGTCGACCGAGGACCCGTACACCTCCGACCCGTACACGTCGGATCCGTACGAGACCGACGACCCGTACGCCACTGACGACCCCTACGGCGACTCCTACGACGACCCCTACGGTTCCGAGCCCACCGAGAGCGAGGAGCCCGACCCGTTCACCACCGGCACCTGCCTCAACGGACAGCTGCCCGACTCCACGACCGCGCAGAGCGTCGACGTGGACGAGGTCGACTGCTCGGCGTCCGACGCGCACTACCAGGTGATCGAGACCATCCCCTTCACCTCGGACATGAGCCGCTGCGAGGGCAACCCGCGCACCCAGTACGCCTACAGCTACCGCTACACCCTCAACGGCACCGCCATCAACGAGTACGTGTATTGCCTGGTCGGCCTGGGGGCCTACGCCCGATAGACCACGGCCGACCCGACGGGCAGGGGCCGGACGGGCGCGGGGGACCCGTCCGGCCCCGGGCCCATACTGGTGCCGTCACCGCGGGAGGACATGGCATGAGGGTTCTGGACACGGAGACGGCCCGGACGTGGCTCGGGACGGCGCTCGACGAGGCGCGCGCCGGGCTGGCCGAGGGCGGTCTGCCCATCGGGGCCGCGCTCTACGGGCCCGCCGGGGAACTGCTCGGCCGGGGGCACAACCGGCGGGTGCAGGACGGCGACCCGTCGCTGCACGCGGAGACGGCGGCGTTCCGCGCGGCCGGGCGGCAGCGGTCGTACCGCGGGACGACGATGGTGACGACCCTGTCGCCCTGCTGGTACTGCTCGGGGCTGGTGCGGCAGTTCGGGATCTCGCGGGTCGTGATCGGCGAGGCCGAGACGTTCCACGGCGGTCACGACTGGCTGGCCGGGCTCGGCGTGGAGATCGTGCTGCTGGACGACCCCGAGTGCGCCGCGCTGATGCGGGACTTCGTCGACAGGCACCCGGAGCTGTGGCAGGAGGACATCGGGGAGCCGCCCGCCTGAACCGGGGCCAGGGCCGCGTCACACCAGGATATCGAGCAGGCGTTCGAAGCGGGTGCGCCAGCGCTGTTCCGTCTCGCCCTCGCCCTGGAACTCGTGGGTGAAGCGCAGCACGCTGGCGTCCTCGCCCTCGCGCTCCAGGTGGAAGCGGATGCGGCCGCCGTCCTCGACGGTGTACTCGGCGATCCGGTCCACGTCCCAGGCGGTGACCCGGCCGGGGCCCAGCCCGCCCAGTACGACCTCGCCGCCGAGCCGCGGCTCCAGGACCTCGGCCGGGGCCAGCCAGCCGGACAGCCCCTCCGCCGTGGCGACCGCGGGCCAGACGGTCTCCATGGGCCCGGGAAGGCGTACCAGGAAGTGCAGGATGTGGGTGTTCCCGTGGGTCTGGCTGGTGCCCGCCTCGATGGAACCGGTCATGAGACCAGACTGACCCCGCACGACGTGATGCGCACGCCCTGCGGGGCCGGGACCGGGAGGGGCCGGGCTCAGAAGCCCACGGCCCCCAGGGCGCTCAGGCCCACGTCGGCGTAGGAGTGCTTGCCGGAGACGAAGATGTTGACGCCGTAGTAGTTGAACAGCCAGCAGGCGAAGGCGATCAGGGCCAGATAGGCCGCCTTGCGGCCCTTCCAGCCGGCCGTGGCGCGGGCGTGCAGATAGCCGGCGTAGGCGACCCAGGTGATGAAGGACCAGGTCTCCTTGGGGTCCCAGCCCCAGTAGCGGCCCCAGGCGTCACCGGCCCAGATGGCACCCGCGATGATCGTGAAGGTCCACAGCGGGAAGACGGCCGCGTTGACGCGGTAGGAGAACTTGTCCAGGGAGGCGGCGGCGGGCAGCCGGTCCAGGACGGAGCTCGCGAAGCGGCCGGGCTTTCCGCCGGTCGCCAGCTTGTTCTCGAAGGAGTCCTTGAACAGGTACAGGACCGTGGAGACCGCGCCGAGGTAGAACACCGCACCGCAGAAGATCGCCGTCGAGACGTGGATGTACAGCCAGTACGAGTGCAGGGCGGGAACCAGCTGGTCGCTCTCGGTGTACAGGACCGTGACGGCGAGCCCGAGGTCGAGCAGGACCGAGGTGATCAGGAAGAGACCGATCCAGCGCACGTTCTTCTTCAGCGCCAGCAGCAGGACGTAGACGCCCACCGCCACCGTGGAGAAGGTGATGTTGAACTCGTACATGTTGCCCCACGGCGCCCGCTCCACCGAGAAGGCCCGGGTGAGCACACCGCCGAACTCCACGAGGAACGCGAGCACGGTGAGGGAGACGGCGATCCGCCCGTAGAGGTCGCCCTGCTCGTCACCGCCGTGCGCGCCCGGACCGTCGGGCACGTCACGGGTGCCGGCCGCGGCGCGGACCGTCACCTTGGGGCGCTCCAGCACCGTGGTGCCGCCGCCCGCCTTGTTCACGGTGACCGCCGGGGCGTTCGCCTTCGACGCGGTCTGCGCGGTGAGCGCGGCGGCCGTACGGCCGACCTTGCTGCGGCTGCCGAAGAGCCATTCGGCGATGTACGCGAAGAAGGCCAGGGTGTAGACGGCCATCGAGGAGTAGATCAGCGTGTTGCTGATGTTCGCGAGGTTCTCGTTGGTCGCGGCGGCCAGATCGCTCGCGGCGGCGAAGTTCACGGCTTGTCAGCCCCTTCGGCAGATACGACGTGCGGGTCGGGGGTGGACGAGGGGTCGTCCTCGGGGTCGGTTGCGGACTCGGGCGCGCCCGGCGCCCGCTCGTACAGGGCCGCCGCGAGGTCGCCGAGCTCCTCGGGCAGCTTCGCCGACTCGCTGCGGCCGAGGCCGGCCATCTCGACGACCGTGACGCCGTCGTCGCCGGTGGTGGCCCGCACCCAGACGCGGCGGCGCTGGATGAACAGGGACCCGGCGAGGCCCGCGATCGCGGCGACGGAACCGGCCAGCGCCCAGCCGCCGCCCGGCTCCTGCACGATCTGGAACCCGGCCCATTCCCGGGTCTCCTTCTCGTACGTGATCGTGCCGGCGCCGTTCGGGAGCTCGAGGGTGTCGCCGGGGCGCAGCTGCTTCTTCAGCAGCTTGCCCTTGGCGTCCTTGAACTCCTTCATGTGCGTCTTGTCCAGCTGGTACACGTTCTTCGGGATGCCGGAGTTCACGCCGAGGTCGCCGTGGTAGGCGTTCACGGCCATCATCGGGCTGATCAGCGCGGGGAACTGGGAGACCATCGAGCCCTTGGCGTACGTCGGCAGGAACCAGAGCTGGAAGCCGAGCTGTTCGCTCCTGCCCCGGGCGTCCTTGTAGCCGTCCATGACCCGGACGACGCCGGAGGAGGTGACGTTGCCGTCCTGCGGGAGCAGGGGCACGGCGTCCTGGAAGACGATCTCGCCCTTGCCGTCGCGCACCGTCATGACGGGGGCGTAGCCGTGGCTGACCAGGTAGGCCTTGGCGTCGCCGATCTGCAGCGGCTCGTTGACCTCGACGGTGGTCCTGCGCTCCTTGCCGTCGGCGCCCTCGCTGTAGGTGAGGTCGGCCTCGTAGGTGCGGGGGGTGCCGCGGTTGGGGCCGGAGGGCTCGTAGGTGCCGGTGAAGCGGTTCAGGCTGAAGCTGAAGGGCTCCAGGTCGTCGTTCTCGAAGAGGTTGCCGGACTTGAAGTCGTCGTACTGCGAGAGCGTGTTGGCGAAGCCGGCGCCCTCGACGATCAGCTTGTTGCCCTCGGACTTGAACAGCTGGCCCCACGCGAAGGCGACCAGCATCACGATCAGGGCGACGTGGAAGGCGAGGTTGCCGGCCTCCCGCAGATAGCCCTTCTCGGCGGCTACGGCGTCGCCCACGGTGTGCGCGCGGAAGCGGCGGCGCCTCAGCAGGGCGAGCGCGGCCTCGCGGACCTCCTCGGGCGCGGCCGTGGTGCGCCAGGTGGTGTGCGCGGGCAGCCGGGTCAGACGGCGGGGCGCGCCCGGCGGTCGGCCGCGGAGCTGGCCGACGAACTGCCAGGTGCGCGGGACGATGCAGCCGATGAGGGAGACGAACAGCAGGATGTAGATCGCGGAGAACCACACCGAGCTGTAGACGTTGAAGAGGCCGAGCTTGTCGTAGACCGGCGCGAGGCCGGTGTGCCGCCGGCGGAAGTCCTCGACCTGGGTGATGTCGACACCGGTCTGCGGGATGAGCGAGCCGGGGATCGCGGCGAGCGAGAGCAGCAGCAGGAGCAGGAGCGCGACCCGCATGGAGGTCAGCTGGCGCCAGAACCAGCGGGCCCAGCCGATCACGCCGAGGGCGGGCAGGTTCGGTGCCTCCTCCTCGGGCGCGGTGGACAGCTGGGAGCCGGCGGCGCCGAGGTCCTGGTCCTCGGGGGCGCTGGATGTCGTCTTGCTCATGGATCAGATCCCCACAACGAATCCGTTGGACCAGTTCTGCATCTCGCGCACGAGACTGTCCCACGCCCCGGTCAGCAGCAGCACACCCGTGACGATCATCATCGTGCCGCCGGCCCGCATGACCCAGACGTAGTGGCGCTTGACCCAGCCGAAGGCACCTAGGGCCTTGCGGAAGGCGACGGCGGCGAGCACGAACGGCAGGCCGAGGCCCAGGCAGTAGGCGACGGTCAGTATGGCACCGCGCCCGGCGCTGGCCTGCTCCATGGCGAGGGTCTGCACGGAGGCGAGGGTCGGGCCGATGCAGGGCGTCCAGCCGATGCCGAACAGCGCGCCGAGCACCGGGGCGCCGACCAGGCCGGTCGCGGGGCGCCGGTGGAAGCGGAACTCCCGCTGGGTGAGCCAGGGCATCAGGCCCATGAAGAACACGCCCATGAGGATCATGAGCACGCCCAGCACCTTGGACAGCGTCTGCTGGTGCTCGCGCAGGGTGTAGCCGAAGTAGCCGAACAGCGCGCCGCCGGAGACGAACACGACCGTGAAGCCGAGCACGAACAGGGACGCGCCCGCGACCATCCGGCCGCGCCGGGCCTCGGCCAGGTCGGTGCCGCTGACCCCGGTGACGTAGGAGAGGTAGCCGGGGACGAGCGGCAGGACGCAGGGGGAGAAGAAGGAGACGAGGCCGCCGAGGACCGCGAGCGGCAGCGCCAGCAGCAGCGCGCCGTGCAGCACGGTGGCGTTCTGGCCGCCCGCCTCGGCCAGGGTGGACAGCGCGGTCACGTTACTTCTTCTCCGCGATGACCGGCTTGATCATGCCGAGCAGCTTCTCCGCGCTGAGTTCCTGGAGCGCGCGGGCCGCGATCCTGCCTTCGCGGTCGATGACGATCGTCGAGGGGACGAGCTGCGGGTTGAGCGTGCCCTTCTTGAAGCGGAGCATCAGCTTGCCGTCCGGGTCGTACAGGCTGGGGTAGGTGATGCCCCATTCCTTCTCGAAGGCGAGCGCGGGGATGGTGCTGGTGTCGCGGGTGTTGATGCCGACGAACTCGACGCCCTGCGACTTGACGTCGTTGTAGACCTTCGCGAAGTGCTTCGCCTCGATCCGGCAGGGGCCGCACCAGGAGCCCCACACGTTCACGACGAGGACCTTGCCCTTGTAGTCGGCCGTGCTGAGCGGCTTGCCGTCGAGGGTCTCGCCGTCGAGCACCGGCGCCTCGCCGCGCTCACCCTGCTTGGCGGTCGCGATGCCGTCGTTGCCGGTGACGAAGTTGGTGTCACCGCCGCCGCCGGACGTTCCCCCGGACGTGCACGCGGACAGTGCCAGCGCGGTGACGACGGCACCGGCGGCGAGCAGGGTGGTACGGCTGGCGGCACTCATGTGAAAAGTTTCGCATGTCCGTTCCGGGGATCTTGCGCACCCCCCTCGCGGGGACGAAACCGCATTTCACGGCCCCTTTCGCGGCCCGTTTCGCAGCCCGTTCCGCGGCCCGTCTCACAGGGCCTTGAAGCCCCCCGCGGGCGCCTGTCCGACACCGAGCGTGCGCAGCTTGTCGAGGACCTCGGGCCGCTGCACGTCCAGCCAGTCGGTGAACTGCCTGAAGGACACCATCCGCACGTCACCGCCCTGGTCCGCGGCGCGCGCGATGTGCTCGATCGCCTGCTCGACGGCGTCCATGTAGATGCCGCCGTTCCACTGCTCGAAGTGGTTGCCGACGAAGAAGGGTGCCCGGTTCGTCTCGTACGCCCGCTGGAAGCCGGATATGTACGCCCCCGCCGCCTGCTCGCGCCAGGCCGGGTAGTTGTGCGCCGGGGCGTTGGTGGAGGCCAGCGACTGGTTGGCGAGCATGTTGTAGTCCATCGACAGGACCTCGAACCCGCGGCCCGGGAAGGGCACCTGCTGGAGCGGCAGGTCCCAGATGCCCTGCTTCTTCGCCGGCCAGACCTGGAGGCCGCCGGGCGAGGAGGCGTCGTAGCGCCAGCCCAGCTCGCGGGCGACGGGCAGCAGGTTGTCCTGGCCGAGCAGACAGGGGGTGCGGCCGCCGACGAGTTCCTTGTCGTAGTCGAAGGGCAGGGAGGGCAGGTCGGTCCAGCCGCTGTTGGTGCGCCACTGCTTGACGAAGGACTTCGCCTGGTCGATCTCGCTGCGCCACTGCGCGCCGGTCCAGTGCGCGACGGAGCCGCCGCCCTCGCCGCAGAAGTGACCGTTGAAGTGCGTGCCGATCTCGTGGCCCTCCAGCCAGGCCCGGCGCAGACCGGCGAGCGTCGCCTTGATGTGGTCGTCGGTGAGGTAGCCGATGTCGGAGGCGCCGCGCGGGTTGTTCGGCGGGTCGTACAGGCGCTGCTTCGACTCGGGCAGCAGATAGAGCCCGGAGAGGAAGAAGGTCATGGACGCGCCGTGCTCCCGGGCGAGGTCCAGGAAGCGCGGGAAGAGGCCGTTGCCGACCTCGCCCGCGCCGTCCCAGGAGAAGACGACGAACTGCGGCGGGGTCTCGCCGGGCTCCAGCGGGACGGGCCGGGGCGGCTGGTGGGGCTGCCTGCCGGTGAAGGCGGTGGAGCCGTCGCCGATGGGGCGGGCGGTGGGTGACGGGCCGCCGGACGGCTTGCCCGACGGTCCGCCGGAACGGTTCTTCCCGGAACCGGATCCCGGGCTCGGTCCGTCGGAGGAGGTGAGGCTGCCGCACCCGGCCAGTCCGACGGTGGCGGCGACGCCCGCGCCGAGTCCGAGTGCTCCCCTGCGAGTGACAGTGCGCATCGCGCGCCCCCCGTTCGTGGCCTTCTCTCGTGGTCAATCACAGAGAGGGCGCCACGAACGGGGAGGTTCCCGCCGGAATTCGCCGGTTGCGTAACAGACCGCCTCATCACGCGACTCGGGCCGCGGGTGTCGCACGGTGCCCCCGCGGACGGGGACCGCGGCGTACGCGGGCCGCGACGGACGGGGGCCGCGGGCGACGGGGATTGCCGTACCGTTCCTACGCCCCGAAGGCCTTGTCCTTGCCGTGCACCGGCTTGGCGCCGGCCCGCAGATGCGCGGGGACGAGATCGAGGGCCGGCTCGGTGTAGCCGACGGACACGATCCGGTCGCCCTCGTAGGTGAAGGACGTCAGCGAGGCGAGGGTGCACTGTCGGCGGCGCGGGTCGTGCCACAGCCGCCGCTTCTCGGCGTAGGAGCGCACGATCCAGATCGGCAGCTGATGGCTGACCAGCACCGCCTCGTGGCCGCGCGCGGCGTCCTTGGCGGCGTCCAGCGCGCCCATCATGCGCACGACCTGGTCGACGTACGGCTCGCCCCAGGACGGCCGGAACGGGTTGACCAGGTGCTTCCAGTTGCCCGGCCGCTTCAGCGCGCCGTCGCCGACACCGAAGGTCTTGCCCTGGAAGACGTTGTCCGCCTCGATCAGCCGGCTGTCCGTTGCGAGGTCGAGGCCGTGCGCCTTGGCGATCGGCGTCGCGGTCTCCTGCGCCCGCTCCAGCGGGGACGAGCAGACGTACGTCACGTCCCGCTCGGCGAGGTGCTCGGCGACCCGGTCGGCCATCCGGCGGCCCAGCTCGGAGAGGTGGTAGCCGGGCAGCCGGCCGTAGAGCACGCCGTCGGGGTTGGCGACCTCGCCGTGCCGCATCAGGTGGACGACGGTGATGTCACGGGTGCCGTTGCCGTCGACGCTCATGCGCTCGCCTCCGCCGCCGCGCGGGCCGCCGCCGGGAGGGCCTCGGCGATCCGGTCGAGGGCGCGCTCGTCGTGCGCGGTGGACACGAACCAGGACTCGAAGGACGAGGGTGGCAGATAGACGCCCTGAGCGAGCATCGAGTGGAAGAACGCGTTGAAGCGGAACGACTCCTGGCGCCGGGCGTCGTCGTAGTCGCGCACCTCACGGTCGGTGAAGAACACCGAGAACATGTTGGAGGCGGTCTGGAGCCGGTGGGCGACGCCCTCCTTGGCGAGCGCCTCGGTGACCAGCGCCTGGATCTTCGCCGACACGGCGTTCACGGTGTCGTACGCCGCGTCGTCGAGCAGCCGCAGCTGGGCGAGGCCGGCGGCGGTGGCGACGGGGTTACCGGAGAGGGTGCCGGCCTGGTAGACGGGCCCGGCGGGGGCGAGGTGGGCCATGACGTCGGCGCGGCCGCCGAAGGCCGCGGCGGGGAAGCCGCCGCCCATGACCTTGCCGAAGGTCATCAGGTCGGGCACGACGCCCTCGACACCGAACCACCCGGCGCGGCTCGTGCGGAACCCGGTCATGACCTCGTCGGAGACGAACAGCGCGCCGTTCTTCTCGCACGCGTCCTTCAGGCCCTGGTTGAAGCCGGGCAGCGGCGGGACGACGCCCATGTTGCCGGGGGCGGCCTCGGTGATCACACAGGCGATCTCGCCGGGGTGCCGGTGGAAGGCCTCCTGCACGGCCTCCAGGTCGTTGTACGGCAGCACGATCGTGTCGCCGGCCTGGGCGCCCGTGACGCCGGGCGTGTCGGGCAGCGCGAAGGTGGCGACGCCGGAGCCGGCCGCGGCCAGCAGCGAGTCGACGTGGCCGTGGTAGCAGCCGGCGAACTTGATGACCTTGGCCCGCCGGGTGAACCCGCGCGCGAGGCGGATGGCCGACATGGTGGCCTCGGTGCCGCTGGAGACCAGGCGGACCTGCTCCAGGGGCGCGATCCGCGCGACCATCTCCTCGGCGAGCGCGACCTCGCCCTCACCGGGCGTGCCGAAGGAGGTACCGCGGGCGACGGCGGCCTGCACGGCGGCGACGACCTCGGGGCGGGAGTGGCCGAGGATCATCGGGCCCCAGGAGCAGACCAGGTCGACGTACTCGCGCCCGTCGGCGTCCGTCAGATAGGGGCCGGTGCCCGAGACCATGAACCGGGGCGTGCCGCCCACCGCCCGGAAGGCGCGCACCGGGGAGTTCACTCCACCCGGGGTGACGGCCGCCGCACGGTCGAACAGCGCCTGCGAGACGGGTGCTTCGTATGGATATGGCAGTTCGCTCATGACCTGCGACTTCTCCGACTTCTCGGACTCCGGTGGGCAGTGACCCGTTCAGGGTAGGCCGCGGGGGACGTCGATCGATCCTCCACCGCTCGTGAAAGCATCTGCGAAACTGAGAGCTGACACACACACGTCATACGGGCGAGGGTGGCCAGAGGCTGCGAAGATCCTGCGGACAGGAGTTCCCGCCGCACGTTTCGGCGGGCGGCCGTGGGGGAGGTCACTGACACGATGATCGGGTTGCGCGGCGGGGGCCACGCGTCCTAGAAAAGCAGTCGGGTGGAGATATGCATCGCGGTGGCGGACTGGGCGAGGGGACGGACGATCTGGGTCCTCGACGTGCCCGGCGGGGCAAGCACCGGCGCGAAGCGGACGAGACCGGCGAAGCACGTCAGGCACATGGTGGACCGAGTGAGCCCGAGAGCGCCGACCGGCGCCGGGAGCGCCGCGCGGATCCGCTGCGGGCCGAAAGCAGGAATGGTGGTCGGGTGGGGGTGACGTACAAGTACTTCGGCGCGCCGGACGGCGCGACCGCGGCCCGTGTCCCGATCTCGATGCGTCCCGAGGAGCTCGGCGGCGACGAGCTCGGGATGAACGGCATGTTCACCAAGATCAAGCCCGAGACGATGGCCGCGATGGTCCTCACGGGTATCGAGGGCGTCCCCCTGCACAAGGTCCCCCCGCTGGAGCTCGTCGTCCTCCACCCCGACTACGCCGTCGTCAAGCTCCCCATGACCGTCGTCGACCCGCTGCGCGACATAGGCGAGGAGGCCGTCGGCGCGGCCGCCTTCATCTGGTCCACGGTCCCCGACCGCGGCGGCCCCCGCGACGCCTTCGACGTCTACCAGCTGCTGCACGAGTGGCAGGACTTCTCGCACCGGTTGCATGAGGCGGGGCATCAGCCTTATTGCCTTGTGTGGCCGTGACCTGGGGTTCTGGCACGACCCCTGAACGCGGCCGGACACCACCGCCCAAGGGGCGCGGGGAACTGCGCGAACAAGCATCACCGACCCGCACCCGACAGCACCGCACAGGCCCCCCCACAGGGGCGCGCGGAACTGCGCAACCCCCCAAACCCTTGCACCCGCCAGGCCGCCGCCTGGACCTGGACCCTCCAGACCGTCCGCCACACGGTCGTCTTCACCGCCACGATCCTGTCCCTGGCGGCCACCCTCCCCCTGACCTGAACCCACACCGGACCCACCCGGACCACAGCGCTCGGCCCCCGGGCCACAGACCTGGGGGCCGAGGGCTGTCGTGGCGGGACTCAGCCCACCGAGGACCGTTCCGCGACCGGGGCCCGCCGCTGCGCCGGCTGTTCCAGGTGCGCCACGACCGAGGCGTGGAAGCGGTTGACCGCGTCGTCGACGCTGCGGATGAAGCCGGACTCGGCGTTCCCGCGAGTGCTGCCCATGCCCTTGAACAGGGAGAGCCGGAAGCCGGTGATCTGCACGCCGCTCTTCGGCAGCATGTCGCCCGGCTCCGGACGCAGCCGTTCCAGGGTTCCCCGCGGCCCGCCGGCCTCACCCTCGACCAGCGTCTCGACATGAAGGTCGGCGGGGGCCTCGGACAGCCGCCGCACGAGCCTCTTCGCCCAGGTGAGGGGGTAGCCCTGCTCCGGCGCCGGGATCTCCACGGAGGTACGGAGCCTTCCGGTGCGCAGGTCCGCCGTGATGGCGAGCACGCCGGGCGTGCCCTCGATGCGCAGCTCCGCCTGGAGCTTGCCGTCGAGACAGAGCTGGTCGGCCAGGAGCGTACGGCGGGCGCCGGGGTCTGTTCCGCGTCTGGCGCGCTGCACGGGCAGCACCCGCTGCCCGAGTTCGCCACCGAGCCCGAGACAGACCTGACGGATGAGCCGCTCCCAGCTCTCCACGACCTCGAGGGCACGCGGGTCCCCCTGGCACAGCGTCTCGTCGTCGATGCCGTTGCGCACGGGCACCCAGGCCGGTCCCATGTTCTGGAAACCGTGGCATCCGGAGTTCTCGTGCTGGAGATAGTGCAGCAGCTCCTGGAGCAGCCAGGCGTGCGCCATGTTGCCCACGCCGTCGTGCCGGATGAGCATCTGCGCCTGGTGCGCCACTTCCGCCCATGACAGGTGCCAGAGCGCCACCTTGTGCTTGCGCCGCCCGTCGACCTTGACGTCGACCAGCGGGCTGCCTTCCAGCGCCACGTCGTTCGACAGCGTGATGACCGCTTCGTAGCCGCGGCGCGCGGCGATGTCCATGTACGCCTGCACCTGGTCGGCCTTGAGCGCGTTGCCGTTGGTCTTGGTCTCGACCAGCGCCGTCCACAGCTTCCCGGCGCGTTCCACACGGATCACACCGTCGGGCCGGCGCGGACTGTCCCCGTGCGGCAGCGAGACCTCGGTGTACGTCTCCATGCGGCCGGCCGGCGCCCCGAACGCCGCGGTGAGTCTCCTGCCGAACTCCGGGACCTGCGTCATCACCGACAGCAGCACCGAGGTGGCCCGTGTCTCGCGGTCCCGGTCGCTCTTGAGCGCGGAGACCGGAAAGAGCCTGGCTTCCTTCCAGGAGTCGTTCTCCGCCAGGGATTTCCTGGCCTCCCTGGGCAGGGTGATCTTCTTCTTGGCGGTGCGGGGGCGCGCGGGCGTCTTCTTCGGCACCGCCTCGTCCTGGGGCGGCCGGGGAGCCGGAACGGCCTCCAGCGGCGCACGGGAGCCGGCGGGTGCCCGGGGCGCCTGCGCCGTGGGCTCGTCGACCGCCTCGGCGGCCAGCGCCTCCTCGGCGGCCGCGTCGTCGTCGATGTCCACGCCGAAGTCCGTGGCCAGACCGGCCAGTCCGGTGGCATAGCCCTGCCCCACGGCCCGCAGCTTCCACTGGCCGTCGCGCCGGTAGAGCTCACCGAAGATGAACGCGCTCACCGAGCCGGCGTCGGCGATCTCGAACCGGAGCAGGCCGTCGCCGGCACCGTCGGCCAACGTCAGCTGCAGATCGTCCAGTTCACCGAAGTGGGCGTCGCCGTACCGGCTCGCGGCCACCACGATCCGCTCGACGCCGTCGGGGATCGCGGTCAGGTCGAAGCTGATCCGGTCCTGATTGCCGCTTCCGGTGGGCGTCTTGCCCAGGAGCTGCACACTGCCGTCCGGTGCGACCGGGTGGTTGTAGAAGTAGAAGTCGGCGTCGCTGCGCACCTTGCCGTCGGCGTCCAGCAGCAGGACCGAGACATCCGCGTCGCCCTCACCCGTCGGACTGGTCCAGCCCAGACTCACGATGACGGAGTCGACGCTCTCGCTGAGGGTCGCCAGACCGACGTTGGCACCCTTGACTAGTTCGTACATATCGCCCCCCACTGGCGCATGTCGGACACGGACGACCCGCCCCCGGACATCCGTCGAAACGCGGTGTGACGCGTCGCACACTCAGCGCACCCGAAACTTTAGTACTCGACGAACCCGGCCTCGGGGCGGTCCGCGAAAACACCGAGGGGGCGGACCGCGGACGCCTCGGCGCCCAGGGGGACGTCGGAGACGCACCGCCCCCTCACCGCACCCCCCGCACCGTGAACCCGATCACCGAGCCGCCGCCCTCGCGGGTGTAGGCGAACGGGGCGCCGCCGTGGGTCAGGGCGATCTCGCGGACGATCGAGAGGCCGAGGCCCGAGCCGGGGAGGGCGCGGGCGTCGGCCGCGCGGTAGAAGCGGTCGAAGACGCGGGCGAGGTCGTCGTCGGTGATGCCGGGGCCGCGGTCGAGGACCTCGACGCGGACGGGTGAGCCGGGGCCGCCGCCGATGCGGATCTCGATGGGCGAGGTGCCGCCGCGGTCGAACTTGGCCGCGTTCTCCACGAGGTTGGAGACCGCGCGGGTCAACTGCGCGGCACGCCCCTCGGTGACCGTCGTGCCGCTCGCGGCGACCAGGATCTCGCGCCCGGTGCGGCGGCGGGCGAGGGCCGCGACCTCCTCGGCGACGTCGAAGAGGTCCACCTGCTGCGGCGGCTCGCTGTCGGACTGCCCGGCCGCGAGGTCGACCAACTCGTTGACCAGATCGGTCAGTTCGCGCGCCTCCTCGCCGAGGTCGGCGACCAGCTCCTCACGGGCCTCGGCGGGCAGTTCGTCCATCCGCTTCAGCAGCGAGATGTTCGTCCGCAGCGAGGTCAGCGGCGTCCGCAGCTCATGGCCCGCGTCCTGCACCAGCCGCCGCTGGTCCTCCTCCGACTGCGCGAGCCGGCCCAGCATCCGGTCGAAGGCCCGCCCGAGCCGCCCGACCTCGTCGCTGCCGGACACCGGCACCTGGATGCCGAGCCGCCGCGTGCGGGCCACGGCCTCCGCGGCCGAGGTGAGGACGACCAGACGCCGGGTGATCCGCCAGGCCAGCCACCAGCCGAACAGCCCCGCGCCCAGCACCACCGCGCCCACCAGCACGAGCGTGCGCTGCTGCAGCACCCGCAGCAGATCCTCGGTGTCGCCGAACTGCTGCCCGACCTGCACCGCCCCCCGGCCGCCGCCGAGCGCCACGGTCGCCACCCGGTAGACGTCGCCCTCCACCCGGACGTCCCGGTGCACCACCACCCGCCCGGCCGCCGGCGCGGCGGCGACCAGCCGGTCGTCACCGACGACCGGCAGACCGGGGCTGCCCTCGTCGAAGACCGACCCGTCCGGCCCGAGCACCTGCACATCCGTGCGCGCGGGCCGGACCAGGTCGTGGCCCGGCGCCGAGGAGAAGTCGGCCGGGTTCATCGGAGCACGCCGCACCTCGGCCTGTACGTCCCGCACGACCTCGTCGAACACCGTCTGCTGGTCCACCCGCACCAGCCGGGCCGCGGCGCTGTACGACAGGAAGCCGACCAGCACGGTCACCCCCGCGGTCACCGCCGCGAAGGACATCGCGAACGTGGTGCGCAGCGACACCAGCCGCCACAGACCGCCGCTCACTCAGCCCTCCCGCAGGACATAGCCCACCCCGCGCACCGTGTGGATCAGCTGCGGGGCGCCGGGCTCGTCCAGCTTGCGGCGCAGATAACCGACGTACACGGCGAGGTTCTTGGAGCCGGGCCCGAAGTCGTAGCCCCAGATCCGGTCGTAGACGGTGGCGTGGTCCAGGACCGTCCCGGCGTGCCGGACGAGCAGCTCCAGCAGCTCGAACTCGGTCCGGGTCAGCTCCAGTTCGCGCTCGCCGCGCCACACCCGGCGGGCCTGCGGGTCCATCCGCACACCCGCCGCCTCCAGCGTGCTCTGGACCGGTGCGGCGGGCTCGGGCGCGGCGACGGCGGCGGCCTCCGGCGCCGGGCCGACACGGCGCAGCAGGGCACGCAGCCGCGCGAAGACCTCCTCGACGTCGAAGGGCTTCACCACGTAGTCGTCCGCCCCCGCGTCCAGGCCCGCGATCCGGTCGGCGGTCTCCACCAGCGCGGTCAGCATCAGGATCGGCGTACGGTCGCCCCCTGCGCGCAGCTCCCGGCAGACCTGGAGTCCGTCCTTGCCGGGCATCATCACGTCGAGCACGAGCACGTCCGGCGGCATCCGGCGCGCCTCGGCCAGGGCCGCGACGCCGTCGGCGACCGCCGTCACCCCGTACCCCTCCAGGGTCAGGGCGCGCTCCAGGGCGTGCCGGATCGCGCGGTCGTCCTCGGCGAGCAGAAGTGTCGGGGCCACCCGTCCAGTGTGGCAAAGCCACCTGTGCCGACGAGCGGCCCCGGCCCGCTGACCCCGCGCTTCTTACCGTTCGCTCACCCGGTGGGCCGCAGCCCCGCGAGCCGCTGCTCGAAGGGCACCACGGCGAACTCGTCCTTCGGCTCCGGCCGCCGCGCCCCGAGCCCGCTCATCAGCGCGGCCAGTTCACCGGCGGCCCGGTCGATCCGCTCCTGGAGCCCCTCGGCGCCCCAGTCCTCCGAGGCGGCGTACACCCCGGTCGGCACGACCACGGCCCGCAGATAGGCGAACAGCGGCCGCAGCGCGTGCTCCAGCACCAGCGAGTGCCGACCGGTGCCGCCGGTCGCGGCGATCAGCACCGGCTTGCCGGTGAGCGCGTCCTTGTCGAGGACGTCGAAGAAGGACTTGAACAGCCCGCTGTACGAGGCCGAGAACACGGGCGTGACGACGACCAGTCCGTCCGCCCCGGCCACGGCGTCGAGCGCGGCGCGCAGCGCCCGGCCCGGGAAGCCGTTGGTGAGGTGGTGCGCGATCTCCACGGCGAGCTCGCGCAGCTCCACGACCTCCACCTCGACCGGCTCCCGCCGGTCCACCGCGGCGGCCAGCCGGTCGGCCAGCAGCCGGGTGGAGGACGGGACGCTCAGTCCCGCGGAGACGACGACGAGCTTCATGCCACGACCTCCTTCTTGTCCTCGGCGGCCCGGCCGCCGTTCCCCTCGGCGGCCCGGCCGCCCTTCTCCTCGGCCGCCAGCAGCGAGGCGTGGGTGGGCGCGTCCGGCACGTCCGCGGGCCGCCCCGCGGCGAACTCCTTGCGCAGCACCGGCACGACCTCCTCGCCGAGCAGGTCGAGCTGCTCCAGCACGGTCTTGAGCGGCAGCCCCGCGTGGTCCATCAGGAACAGCTGGCGCTGGTAGTCACCGGCGTACTCACGGAAGCCCAGAGTCTTCTCGATCACCTGCTGCGGCGAGCCGACGGTCAGCGGGGTCTGGTCGGTGAAGTCCTCCAGGGAGGGCCCGTGCCCGTAGACCGGCGCGTTGTCGAAGTACGGCCGGAACTCCTGTACCGCGTCCTGGGAGTTCTTCCGCATGAACACCTGCCCGCCGAGCCCGACGATCGCCTGCTCGGCCGTGCCGTGGCCGTAGTGGGCGTACCGGGCGCGGTACAGCTCGATCATCCGTTTGGTGTGGTCGGCCGTCCAGAAGATGTTGTTGTGGAAGAAGCCGTCGCCGTAGTACGCGGCCTGCTCGGCGATCTCCGGCGAGCGGATCGACCCGTGCCAGACGAACGGCGGTACGCCGTCCAGCGGGCGCGGCGTGGACGTGAAGCCCTGGAGCGGCGTGCGGTGCTTGCCCTCCCAGTTCACGACGTCCTCGCGCCACAGCCGGCGCAGCAGCGCGTAGTTCTCGATCGCCAGGTCGATGCCGTCGCGGATGTCCTTGCCGAACCAGGGGTAGACCGGGCCGGTGTTGCCGCGCCCCATCATCAGGTCCACCCGGCCGTCGGCCAGGTGCTGGAGCATCGCGTAGTCCTCGGCGATCTTCACCGGGTCGTTGGTCGTGATCAGGGTGGTGGAGGTGGAGAGGATCAGCTTCTCGGTCCGCGCGGCCACATAGCCGAGCATCGTCGTCGGCGACGACGGCACGAACGGCCGGTTGTGGTGCTCACCCGTGGCGAAGACGTCGAGGCCCACCTCTTCCGCCTTCAGGGCGATGGCGACCATGGCCTTGATCCGCTCCCGCTCGCTCGGCGTACGCCCGGTCGTCGGGTCCGGAGTGACATCACCGACGGTGAAGATCCCGAACTGCATGGCCACCCTCCAAGTAGTTGACCGTTGAACTATACCGCTGAACGGCCACTACGGCACGGTTATTCCACGCCCCCACCCGACCCCGACCCCGCAAGGGCCGCAAGGAACCCCGCGCCCCGTCAGGGGCGCGGGGAACTGCGCAATCTTCTAGGGGCGCGGGGAACTGCGCAGGTCCTTAGGGGCGCGGGGAACTGCGCGACCAGCCCCACACGACCCGCACCCACCGAGAACCCCCCACCCGCACCCCACAGGTACGGGCGGACGCCCCACCCCACGGAACACCCCGCAACCCTCACGGCACCAGAACCAGCCGCCCCCGCACCCCACCCTCGGCCAACCGCACATGCGCCTTGACCACGTCCCCCAGCGCGAACACCTCCGCGACCCGCGTCGACAGCACCCCCTCGTCCAGCAGCCGCGCCAGCTCCCCCAGCCGGCCCCCGTCCGCACTCACCTCGACCGCCGCCGTCCGCACCCCCCGCACCGAGGCCGGCTCGGCGTGCGGAATCACCCCCGCGTACGCCCCCTCGTCCCGGACCCAGGCCAGCGCCCGCTCACCCAGCACCGCCGCGTCCAGCACCGCGTCGAAGCCGCCGGCCACCCCGTCGGTGACGAACGCCGACGCGCCCAGCGACCGCACCAGCTCCTCGTCGCCCGCACGGGCCAGCCCGGTCACGGCGAACCCCTGATGCGCGGCGAGCTGCACCGCGTAACCGCCGACCGCGCCCGCGGCACCCGTCACCAGCAGCGACTGCCCCGGCCGCAGCCCCAGCAGATCCAGCGCCTGCGCGGCCGTCAGCGCGTTCAGCGGCAGCGTCGCCGCGTGCACCGCGTCGGCCGAAGCCGGCGCCGCCGCCACCGCGCCCGCGTCCACGACGACGTACTCCGCGTGCGTCCCCAGCGGCTTCGCCGTGCCGTAGACCAGCGCCACGACCTCCTCGCCCACCCGCCACGCCGCGCCCTCGCCGACCGCGTCGACCGTGCCGGCCACGTCCCAGCCCAGCCCGAGCGCCCCGGTCCCGCCGAAGACGCCCGAGCGCACCCCGGCGTCGACCGGGTTCAGCGCGGCCGCCGCCACCTTGATCCGCACCTGCCGCGCCCCCGGCTCGGGCACCGCCGCGTCCACGACCCGCACGGCCTCGGGACCGCCGAACTCCGTCACGACCACAGCACGCATCTCAACTCTCCCCGTTTCCAGGTCACTTGCGGGGCCGTTCACCCCGTGACCACAACCCTAGGAAGAGTTACTCTCTTTCGGTAAGTAGTTACCTGAAGGTGCCTACCGCACCCCGAGGAGAGCCATGGCGACCCAGACGGCGGCCCAGCGACGCGAACAGGCCCGGGCCGAGTACGACGCGTTCATCAAGGCGTGCCCCACCAACCAGCTCCTCGACCGCATCAGCGACAAGTGGGTCAGCCTGGTCGTCTCCGCGCTCGCCGCCCACCCCATGCGCTACAGCGACCTCAGCCGCAAGATCGCCGGGGTCAGCCCCAAGATGCTCACCCAGACCCTGCGCACCCTCGAACGCGACGGCATCGTCACCCGCACCGTGACCCCGTCCGTCCCCGTCCGCGTCGACTACGAGCTCACCACCCTCGGCAGCAGCCTCGCGCTCCTGCTCACCGCGGTGAAGGACTGGGCCGAGACCAACTTCGACGAGGTCCACAAGGCCCGCGAGCGCTACGACACGGACGCACCGGCCGCCTGAACCGTGACCCCGCCCGCCTCAAGAAGCGCGAGGAAGCGCGCACACCCCCACCGGACACAAGCCCCGAAGCCCCTCGTCCCCGAAGCCCTCAGAAGAAGTACGTGTCCCCGGTGTCGAGCACCAGCACCCGCTGCCGGTCGTTCTCCCGGTTGCGGTCCACCGCGCCACCGCCCCACACCGTGTCCAGCTCCAGCACCGCCTCCGACGGCACCCCGAGCAGCCGCACGCCCAGCTCCAACGGCTCCCCCGGCCCGTCCGCCGGCAGCGCCCCCGTCCGGCACACCACCGCCCGCACCCCCGCCCGCGCACACCCCGCAGGCAACTCCTGCCGGTCGGCCGGCGGCACCGACCACCGCAGCCGTACGGTCGCCTCCGGCACCTCGTCGGGCCCGTGGTTGCCCACGGCGAACCGCACCCGCATCCACCCGTCCGCCATCACCGCGGACCCGTGATACGCCAGATCAGCCTCCGGCCACCCGCCCCGCGGCCCCGCCGCACCGGCCCCCGGGGCACCCACCACCCCCGCCGCGCCGGTGACCGCCAGCACCGCACCGCACACCACCAGCCTCCGCACCGCCCTGCGCATGCCGTCCACCAGCCCTCCAGACCTCACCGGGCCCTCGGCGCGCACCCGGTCCGCACCGCTATGCATCCCACGCCCCGCGCACCGGCAGGCGCCCTCCATCAGGTGACACCCGCATGCCGTGCCAAGCTGAGGCCATGCTCGTCGCCCGGTCCGCCGCCCTCTTCGTCGTCGCCGCCCTCTTCGAGATCGGCGGAGCCTGGCTGATCTGGCAGGGCCTGCGCGAACACCGCGGCTGGCTGTGGATCACCGGCGGCATCCTCGCCCTCGGCGCCTACGGCTTCGTCGCCACCTTCCAGCCCGACGCCCACTTCGGCCGCATCCTCGCCGCGTACGGCGGAATCTTCGTCGCCGGGTCCATCGCCTGGGGCATGGTCGCCGACGGCTACCGCCCCGACCGCTGGGACATCGGCGGCGCGGCGATCTGCCTCGTCGGCATGGCCGTGATCATGTGGGCCCCGCGCAACGGCTGACCACCCGCCGTACGGCTGCGGCCGCCACCTATCCTGGCGGGAGCCCGGTCGTACCAACGCCAGCCCGAGGAGCAGTCCCATGGCCACCGCCGCCCCCTCCGCCGCCTCCCGCATCGCCGTGGTCACCGGTGCGAGCAGCGGCATCGGCGCCGCGACCGCCCGACAGCTCGCCGCGGCCGGCTACCGCGTCGTACTGACCGCGCGCCGCAAGGACCGCATCGAGGCCCTCGCCGAGGAGATCACCACGGCGGGCGGCTCCGCGACGGCGTACCAGCTGGACGTGACGGACCGCGCGGCGGTCGACGAGTTCGCCACGGCCTTCCGGACGATCGGCGTACTGGTCAACAACGCGGGCGGGGCACTCGGCGCCGACCCCGTCGCCACCGGCGACCCCGCCGACTGGCGCACGATGTACGAGACCAACGTCATCGGCACCCTCAACATCACCCAGGCCCTGCTGCCCAAGCTGGAGGCGAGCGGCGACGGCACGGTCGTCGTGGTCTCCTCCACCGCGGGCCACGGCACCTACGAGGGCGGCGCGGGCTATGTCGCCGCCAAGCACGGCGAGCACGTCCTCGCCGAGACGCTGCGCCTGGAGATCGTCGGCCGCCCGGTCCGGGTGATCGAGGTCGCCCCCGGCATGGTGAAGACCGACGAGTTCGCCCTCACCCGCTTCGGCGGCGACCAGGAGAAGGCGGAGAAGGTCTACGCGGGCGTCGCCGCCCCGCTCACCGCCGACGACGTCGCCGACACCATCACCTGGGCCGTCACCCGGCCCAGCCACGTCAACATCGACCTGCTCGTCGTCCGCCCCCGCGCCCAGGCCTCCAACACCAAGGTCCACCGCGAGCTGGCGTGACCTCCGGGGCTCCCAGGGCCTACCGTCCCCCTCGATGGACAGACACATACCCTTCGAGTCCCTGGCCAACTTCCGTGACCTGGGCGGCTATTCGACGACGGACGGCCTGCGCGTCCGCCCCGGCCGCCTCTACCGCGCGGACTCCCTGGGCAAGTTGAGGCCGGACACCCCCGACTGGGACCGCTTCCTCGCCCTGGGCATCCGCACGGTGATCGACCTGCGCTACCCCTGGGAGATCGACAACAGGGGCCGCGTACCGGCCGACCCCTCCTTCGCGTACCACAACCTGAGCATCGAGCACCGCCCGTACGACCAGCCGTCGCTGGGCCCGGAGGTGGCACCCGGCCCGTACCTGTCGGCCCGCTTCATGGAGGTGGCCGAGGACGGCACCCGGGAGATCGCACAGGTGCTGAACCTCGTCTCCCAGGCGGCGAGTTCGGGCGAACCCCTCGCCTTCCACTGCGCCTCCGGCAAGGACCGCACGGGCCAGATCGCCGCACTGGTCCTGACCCTCCTGGACGTCCCCGCCGAGACCGTCGTCGAGGACTTCACCCTCACCGACCGGGCCACCCCGGCCCTCCTCGCGGACTGGTCCGCCCGCAACGAGGGCCGCACCCCCACCTGGCCCGCCTTCGGCCGCGCCCCCGCAGAGGTCATGACCCAGTTCCTCACCGCCATGACAGCCCGCTACGGCTCGATGGACACCTACGTCACCGAAGCCCTGCACCTGGACGCCCCCGCCCTGCGCCAAACCCTCCGCAAGGGCCTCCTGGAGCCCGTCGGCTGACGCGGACGAGGGGCCGCCGGCCCTGCCGGCCGGCGGCCCCTCTGTCAGTCCTGTGCGGTCCGCCCTCGCGGATCAGCCCTTCACACAGATGACCTGCTTCAGCTTCGCCACGACCTCCACGAGGTCCCGCTGCTGGTCGATGACCTGCTCGATCGGCTTGTAGGCAGCCGGGATCTCGTCCACGACGCCGGAGTCCTTACGGCACTCCACGCCCCGCGTCTGCTCCTCCAGGTCCTTCGTCGAGAACCGCCGCTTCGCCGCGTTGCGGCTCATGCGCCGGCCGGCCCCGTGCGAGGCCGAGTTGAAGGCCTTCTCGTTCCCGAGACCCTTCACGATGTACGAACCCGTGCCCATCGAGCCGGGGATGATCCCGAACTCCCCGGAACCCGCGCGGATCGCGCCCTTACGGGTCACGAGCAGGTCCATCCCCTCGTAGCGCTCCTCGGCGACGTAGTTGTGGTGCGCGCTGATCTCCGCCTCGAAGGTCGGCTTCGCCTTCTTGAACTCCTTGCGGACCACGTCCTTCAGGAGCGCCATCATGATCGTGCGGTTGTACTTCGCGTACTCCTGCGCCCAGAACAGGTCGTTGCGGTACGCCCCCATCTGGGGGGTGTCCGCGATGAAGACGGCCAGGTCGCGGTCGATCAGGCCCTGGTTGTGCGGGAGCTTCTGCGCCACGCCGATGTGGAACTCGGCGAGTTCCTTGCCGATGTTGCGCGAACCGGAGTGCAGCATCAGCCAGACGGAACCCTCGGTGTCCAGGCAGAACTCCACGAAGTGGTTGCCCGAGCCCAGCGTGCCCATCTGCTTCGTCGCACGTTCCTGGCGGAACTTCACCGCGTCCGCGACCCCGTCGAACCGTCCCCAGAAGTCGTCCCAGCCCGCGGTGGCGAGGCCGTGGAAGCGGCCCGGGTCGACCGGGGAGTCGTGCATGCCGCGGCCCACCGGGATCGCCTGCTCGATCTTCGTGCGCAGGCGTGACAGATCCCCGGGCAGGTCGTTGGCCGTGAGGGACGTCTTCACCGCGGACATCCCGCAGCCGATGTCGACGCCGACCGCGGCCGGGCAGACCGCGCCCTGCATGGCGATGACGGACCCGACGGTCGCGCCCTTGCCGAAATGGACGTCCGGCATGACGGCGAGGCCCTTGATCCACGGCAGCGTCGAGACGTTGCGCAGCTGCTGCATGGCAACGTCCTCGACCGACGCCGGGTCGGTCCACATACGGATGGGTACCTTCGCGCCCGGCACCTCGACGTACGACATATCGTCCTCATTCCCCCGGAAACCAAACAGAAGCCTTTAATCGCAAAACCGGCGCCAGGGTCAACGAAAGGGACAGGGGACCGGCGTTCACGGCAGTGCGTGCGATACACATTGTCTGCGGGCCGTACCCCCGCCGGGCAACCGAATAAGCAGCCAGGACATCGACGGAGAGGAGCCGGACCGTGCAGCGGAAGGCTTACGTATCCGGCACCGCCGCCCTCCTCGCGGCGCTGCTGGCCGGCTGCACCGGCGGCACCCAGGGCGGCGCCACCTCGGACGGCTCCAACCCCCAGGGCTCCGGCACGACCACCGCGGCCGCCGAACCCGGCCGCTACCGCACCCTGCCCGAGCCGTGCGGAGTGGTCGGCGAGGACACCCTCGACACGCTGCTGCCCGGCATCCTGGAGATCACCGACGAGGTGCGGCGCGAGCAGGCGTACGAGGGCACGGCCACGCTCACCTACGACACGGACCGCAAGGTCGGCTGCCGCTGGAAGGTGGAGTCCGCGGCGGCCACGGACCATCTGCTGATCGACTTCGAGCGTGTGGTGTCGTACGACTCCTCCGTCAGCGACGAGACCGAGGCGGAGTCCCTGTTCGCCGCCAGGGTCGCCGGGGCGGACCTGCCCGAGCCGGCCGCGACGCAGGGGGACACGGCGTCCCCGTCGCCCAGCGGCAGCCCCACCGCCTCCGTCGCCCCCTCCGGCAAGCCGTCCGGCAGTGCGAGCGCGAGCGCCGGCGGCACCGCGAGCCCCTCGGCCACCCCCACCGCCCTCCAGCCCCGTCTCCTCGGCGACCTGGGCGACCAGGCGTTCGTCGACGACGAGCTGAACAGTTCCGGTTCCACGGCCAAGCGCCGCACGGTGACTGTGGCGTTCCGCACGTCGAACGTCATCGTGACCATCGAGTACGAGGAGCAGCCGGCCGTCGTCGGAGTCGTGCCCGACAGCAAGGAAATGCAGGACAGGGCAAGGAATCTGGCTTCCCGGCTCGCCGACTCCCTCTCCTGACAGCCCCCTTGTGGGGCCGGGCCGTGCCGCGGCGCAAAGCGCCCGAAGCGAGGCGGCCCGTGTCGTTCACCGCGTACCGTGGCCCCTCGGACCCGAACCGACCGCAGGAACCATGAGCGTCATGAGCGAAGGAACCATGCAGCGACGAGCACAGCGAGCCGACCGTGACCAGCGAGTGATGCGACGGGGCCGTGCCCTGGTCGGTGTGGCCGCCCTCCCCTTGGTGCTGCTGGCCGCGGGCTGCTCGTCCGACTCCGGTTCGGAGGACAAGGCGAAGGAGACGTCCCCGAGCGTCACCGCCAGCCCGTCGCCGACCGTGAAGGCGGCGGCGTACGCGACGCTGCCGGAGGCGTGTGACGTCCTGACCTCCAAGACGCTGGAGGAGCTGGTCCCGGAGGCGGGCAAGTCCGGCAAGGAGGGCAGTTCGGACGATCTGGAGTCGCGTGGCAGCTGCTCCTGGGACAGCCTCGACAACAACGGCGTCAAGGGCTCCCAGTTCCGCTGGCTGAACGTCTCGCTGCTGCGCTTCGAGTCGGACGTCACACGGGGTCCCGGTGACGAGCTGGCCAAGGAGTACTACGACGGCCAGGTGGTCGACGCCAAGGGCGCGACGGGCGCGCGGAACGTGAAGGCGGCCCCGGTGGTGGGCACCGGCGACGAGGCGACGGCGATCCGCTACGACCTGAAGAAGAAGGAAGGCGCCTTCAAGCAGCAGACGGTCGTGGCCCGGGTCGAGAACGTCGTCGTGACGGTCGACTACAACGGCGCCGGTCTCGCGGGCGAGAAGGCCCCGGACGCCGACGAGCTGATGAAGGACGCCCAGCGGGCGGCCAGGGAGGCCGTGGCGGCGGTGTCGAAGGCGAACAGCGCCGGCGCCGCGAAGTCCCCGGGTGCGACGGCGTCGAAGTCCGCCGGTTCCTCGGCGACCTCCGCATCCGGCACCGGGACGTCCTCCGGCGACAAGTCGTCGTCCGCGTCCGGCAGTTCGAAGAAGCCCTCGACCCGCAAGAGCTGAGGTCCGCGCCGGTCCCCTGGGCCGGCCCCGGGACCGGCCACCCGTTCCCCGCACAGATGTGCCACTCTGTTGCCCGCACAACAGCACGCAGCGGGAGGGGATGACGGGTGGCCGCGCCCATACAGCTGACACGGATGCACCGCGTTCTCATCGGTGTGGTGGTCTTCGGTGCCGTGATCATCGCCGGTATCGGCTTCGCGGGGTCGTACGCGGCCGTGCGCGAGCTGGCCGTGAAGAAGGGCTTCGGGGACTTCTCCTACGTCTTCCCGATCGGTATCGACGCCGGCATCTGCGTCCTGCTCGCCCTCGACCTGCTGCTGACCTGGATCCGCATCCCGTTCCCGCTGCTGCGGCAGACGGCCTGGGTGCTGACCGCCGCGACGATCGCCTTCAACGGCGCCGCCGCCTGGCCCGACCCGCTCGGCACCGCCATGCACGCGGTGATCCCGGTCCTGTTCGTCATCTCCGTCGAGGCCGCCCGGCACGCCATCGGCCGCATCGCCGACATCACCGCCGACAAGCACATGGAGGGCGTGCGCCTCACCCGCTGGCTGCTCAGCCCGCTGCCCACCTTCCTGCTCTGGCGCCGCATGAAACTGTGGGAGCTGCGCTCCTACGACCAGGTCATCAAGCTCGAACAGGAACGCCTGGTCTACCAGGCCCGCCTGCGCTCCCGCTACGGCCGCGCCTGGCGCCGCAAGGCCCCCGTCGAGTCCCTGATGCCGCTGCGCCTGGCCCGCTACGGCGTCCCCCTCGCCGAGACCGCCCCCGCCGGCCTCGCCGCCGCCGGCATCGAGCCGATGGTCATCCCGGCGGCCTCCCAGCAGCCCCGCCTCTCCGCGGCGCCCGTCGCCCAGGCGCCCCTGACCGCGTCGGCCGCCCCGGCCCAGGCCGCGTCCGCCGCCGGGCAGCAGCGCGGGCCGGCCGGGGAGGCCGAGGACGGCCGCAGCCAGTGGCTCCAGTCCCGGGACCCGCGCACGGTCGAGTACCACGGCGGCTACGACCCGGACTACGAGCCGGAGCTGTTCGAGCCGCCGTACGACGAGTTCCCGCCCGAGGACTACCTGCCCGAGGAGTATCTGTCCGAGAGGCCGCGGCCCGAGGCGCCCCTGGAGTCCCTCTCGGAGGAGACGGGCAGCTTCCCGATCCCGGTCGGCCCCGGCCGCACCCGGGAGCTGGGCGAGGGCGGCGGCAGCCCGGAGCCGGACGAGGAGTCCTTCTACCAGGTGTTCAAGCAGTCGATCAACGGCAGCTACCCGACGCCGCGCGAGCTGATGGACAACGTGGAGGCCGAGTTCGGCCTCGGTCTCGCGCCGGAGGACGCCAAGCGCCTGGTCAGCCGCTTCACCAACCGCCACGCCGCGGAGCTGGAGGAGGACCACATCGCCTGACGGCGGCGCGGTATAGCACGCAGAGGAAAGGGGCCCTCGGTCGAGGGCCCCTTCGTCGTGCCTGGTGCGCCGGTGCGGCTACTCGCCGAGCAGGGTCCGCACCCGCTCCTGCCCGACCGCGAGCAGCAGCGTGGGCAGTCGCGGCCCGGTGTCGCGGCCGACGAGCAGGTGGTAGAGCAGCGCGAAGAACGTCCGCTGGGCGGTCTTGATCTCCGGCGGCAGCTCCTTGGGCGTGGCGTCCGCGGAGAACCCGGCCTGGACCTTGGGCACGCCGTAGACGAGGTGGGTCAGCCCGTCCAGGGACCAGTGCTCGGCCAGTCCGTCGAGCAGCAGGCGCACCGAGGCGCGGCCCTGCTCGTCGAGGGACTTCAGCAGGTCGGTGTCCGGTTCGGCGCGCACGATGGTGCGCTGGTCGGCGGGCACCTGGGTGTTGATCCACGCCTCGGCGCGGTCGTAGCGGGGCCGTACCTCGTCGAGCGCGGCGAGCGGCTGCTCGGGGTCGAGCTCGGAGAGGATGCGCAGGGCCTGGTCCTCGTGGCCGGCGGTGATGTCGGCGACGGACGCGAGCGTCCGGTACGGCATCGGCCGCGCGGTGCGGGGCAGCTCGGCCTCGGCGGTGCGTACGGCACGGGCGTGCGCGGCGGCGTCGGCGGGCAGGACGGAGCCGTCGGCGACCTTGGCGTCGAGCTTGTCCCACTCGTCGTAGAGCCGCTGGATCTCCTGGTCGAAGGCGATCTTGAAGGACTGGTTGGGCCTGCGGCGGGCGTAGAGCCAGCGCAGGAGCTGCGGCTCCATGATCTTCAGCGCGTCGGCCGGGGTGGGCACGCCGCCGCGGGACGAGGACATCTTGGCCATGCCTGAGATGCCGACGAAGGCGTACATCGGGCCGATCGGCTGCTTGCCGCCGAAGATGCCGACGATCTGTCCGCCGACCTGGAACGACGACCCGGGGGAGGAGTGGTCGACACCGCTGGGCTCGAAGATCACGCCCTCGTAGGCCCAGCGCATCGGCCAGTCGACCTTCCAGACCAGCTTGCCGCGGTTGAACTCGTTGAGCCGGACGGTCTCGGAGAAGCCGCAGGCCGTGCAGGAGTACGTCAGCTCGGTGGTGTCGTCCTCGTAGGAGGTGACGGTGGTCAGGTCCTTGCCGCAGTTGCCGCAGTACGGCTTGTACGGGAAGTACCCGGCGGAGCCGGAGCTGCCGTCGTCCTCGGCCGCGGCGCCGGAGCCCTCGGCGGCCTCCAGCTCGGCCTCGTCGACGGGCTTCTGCTGCTGCTTCTTGGCGGGAGCCTTCTTCGTGCGGTACTGGTCGAGGATCGCGTCGATGTCGGCGCGGTGGCGCATGGCGTGCAGGATCTGCTCGCGGTACACGCCGGTGGTGTACTGCTCGGTCTGGCTGATGCCGTCGAACTCGACGCCCAGCTCGGCGAGCGACTCCACCATCGCGGCCTTGAAATGCTCGGCCCAGCTGCCGTACGGCGAACCCTTCGGCGCGGGCACCGCGGTCAGCGGCTTGCCGATGTGCTCGGCCCAGGACTCGTCGACACCGGCCACCCCGGCCGGCACCTTGCGGTAGCGGTCGTAGTCGTCCCAGGAGATCAGGTGGCGCACCTGGCGGCCTCGGCGGCGGATCTCGTCGGCGACGAGGTGCGGGGTCATGACCTCGCGCAGGTTGCCGAGGTGGATCGGGCCGGACGGCGAGAGCCCGGAGGCGACGACGACCGGTTTGCCCGGGGCCCGACGCTCCGACTCCTCGATGACCTCATCCGCGAAACGGGAGACCCAGTCGGTGGTCTCGGTGCTCTGAGCCACGATCGGCACGTCCTTCTTTCTCCGGTGCAGCCGCACGGTCGATCGACCGCGCCTCCATTTTAGGGGGCCCACCCAGCACCCCTGCCGCTTTGAGGAGCGCGGTGAACTGCGCAGGCTTGCGGGGCCGCGGGAACCACCGCAGTCTCCTGGGGGCGCGGGAACCACCGCAGTCTCCTGGGGGCGCGGGGAACGGCGCAATCTTTTAAGGGGCGCGGGGAACTGCGCAACCAGCCCCCACCCACCCCGCACCCGAGCCCCCACCCCAAACCCGCCCTCAAGGGGCGCGAGGAACTGCGCAATCTTTAAGGGGCGCGGGGAACTGCGCGACCAGCCCCCACCCACCCCGCACCCGAGCCCCCACCCCAAACCCGCCCTCAAGGGGCGCGGGGAACTGCGCAATCCTTAAGGGGCGCGGGGAACTGCGCGACCAGCCCCCACCCACCCGCACCCACACACCACCCCGCACCCGAGACCCACCCCACAACCGCGAAAACCCCTTTACCCCCCATGGGATACTGGCCAGGACCATCCAGCCCACGAGGAGAACGGCACCCACACCCATGACCTCGGTCAAGTCGCTCACAGATCTCGTCAACCAGCAGCTCACCGACGCCCTCGCCTCCACCCTCCCGGAAGCCGACGGAGTCAACCCGCTGCTGCGACGAAGCGACCGGGCCGACTTCCAGGCCAACGGCATCCTCGCCCTGGCCAAGAAGGCGAAGGCGAACCCCCGCGACCTGGCGACGCAGGTGGTCGGCAACATCGTCACCGGCGCCGTGATCAAGGACGTCGAGGTCTCCGGCCCCGGCTTCCTCAACGTCACCGTCGCCGACCGGGCGATCACCGAGAACCTCGCCGCGCGCCACGCGGACGGCGACCGCCTCGGCGTGCCGCTGAAGGAGAACGCGGGCATCACGGTCGTCGACTACGCCCAGCCGAACGTGGCGAAGGAGATGCACGTCGGCCACCTGCGCTCCGCGGTCATCGGCGACGCCCTGCGCGGCATGCTCGACTTCACCGGCGAGAAGACGATCGGCCGGCACCACATCGGCGACTGGGGCACCCAGTTCGGCATGCTCATCCAGTACCTGTTCGAGCACCCCGGCGAGCTGGCCCCCGCGGCCGACGTCGACGGCGAGCAGGCGATGAGCAACCTGAACCGTGTGTACAAGGCCTCGCGGGCGCTGTTCGACGCGGACGAGGAGTTCAAGGAGCGGGCCCGCAAGCGGGTCGTCGCCCTCCAGTCCGGTGACAAGGAGACCCTCGAGCTGTGGCAGCAGTTCGTGGACGAGTCGAAGGTCTACTTCTACTCCGTCTTCGAGAAGCTCGACATGGAGATCCGCGACGAGGAGATCGTCGGCGAGTCCGCGTACAACGAGGGCATGCCGGAGACCGCCCGCCTCCTGGAGGAGACGGGTGTCGCGGTGCGCTCCGAGGGCGCGCTGGTGGTGTTCTTCGACGAGATCCGCGGCAAGGACGACCAGCCGGTCCCGCTGATCGTGCAGAAGGCCGACGGCGGCTTCGGCTACGCGGCCTCCGACCTGACGGCGATCCGCAACCGTGTCCTCGACCTGCACGCCACGACGCTGCTGTACGTCGTCGACGTACGCCAGTCGCTGCACTTCCGGATGGTCTTCGAGACGGCCCGCAGGGCCGGCTGGCTGAACGACGACGTCACCGCGCACAACATGGGCTACGGCACCGTGCTCGGCGCGGACGGCAAGCCCTTCAAGACGCGTGAGGGCGAGACCGTGCGGCTGGAGGACCTCCTCGACGAGGCGGTGCAGCGCGCGGCGGAGGTCGTCCGGGAGAAGGCGCAGGACCTCACCGAGGCCGAGATCCAGGAGCGGGCCGCGCAGGTCGGCATCGGCGCCGTGAAGTACGCGGACCTGTCGACGTCGCCGAACCGCGACTACAAGTTCGACCTGGACCAGATGGTCTCGCTCAACGGCGACACCAGCGTGTACCTCCAGTACGCCTACGCCCGTATCCAGTCCATCCTGCGCAAGGCCGGCGAGGTCCGCCCCGCCGCCCACCCGGAGCTGGAGCTGCACGAGGCGGAGCGCGCGCTGGGCCTGCACCTGGACGCGTTCGGGGACACGGTCTTCGAGGCGGCCGCGGAGTACGCCCCGCACAAGCTGGCGGCGTACCTGTACCAGCTGGCCTCGCTGTACACGTCGTTCTACGACAAGTGCCCGGTGCTGAAGGCGGAGACGCCGGAGCAGGTGGAGAACCGCCTGTTCCTGTGCGACGTCACGGCCCGCACGCTGCACCAGGGCATGGCCCTGCTGGGCATCAGGACGCCCGAGCGCCTCTGATCCTCCGGCGCACCGAACGCAGAGGGCGCGGCGACCGGTACTCCGGTCGCCCTTCCTCCTTTTTTGCCCCGGTGGGGAGTGCCTGGCCAAAGGGGGTTGTTATTGTCCGCTCCCCCACCCCCCAGCCCGGCTACTCCCTCCC
>NZ_JBVJGZ010000027.1:0-82492 GCF_055587025.1 Streptomyces sp. NPDC048600
CCCCCCCCCCCCCCCCCCCCCCCCCCCCCCCCCCCCCCCCCCCCCCCCCCCCCCCCCCCCCCCCCCCCCCCCCCCCCCCCCCCCCCCCCCCCCCCGGCCGCCGACCGCCCGGAAGGCAGTGGGGGCCGGCCAGACGGGTTCGGCACTCCCGGGCGGCCGGGACGCGGTGATCGGCACTGGGCTCCCGACTCCGCCGCTCAGGCGAGCAGTTCGACCTCCGAGACGGTCGCCCCGCCGTCGAGCACCAGCCGGTACTTCCCGTAGATACCCGGAGCGGCCACGGTGAACGCCCGGAGCTGCCGGTCCCACCGGAAGGTCTCCCCGGACCGCTCGTCCAGGGTCTTCCAGGTGGTGCCGTCGTCCGAGCCCTGGAGCGTCCAGGCGGCCGGCGCCCGGGTGTGGTCGGCGGGCGAGGTGAGCGTGTACTGCACGGCCCTGGTCCGCTCGCCGACCGGCAGGTCGACCGAGGTGACGGCCTCCTCGGTCGACGAGGTGTCGTCGAACAGGGCGCCGGAGCCCTTCAGGACGTCCGCGCGCGGTGACGGCACCTTGTCGTCCTGGGTGATCGAGACCGGCGCGGCCCCGCGTCCGGTACCCCAGGCGGACGGCCGCGGGCCCATCTCGAACTCCAGCTCACCGCCGCGCGCCAGCAGGGAGTGCGGCAGCGAGGTCGACCGCCACTTGACGCCGTTGAGGCGCACGTCCTGGACGTACACGTTGCGGGCGCTGTTGCGGGGCGCCCTGACCACGAGGTCACGGCCGTTCTCCAGGTGAACGGTGGCCTTGGTGAACAGCGGGGAGCCGATGGCGTACTCGCCGCTGCCCATCACCAGCGGGTAGAAGCCGAGCGCGGAGAACAGGAACCAGGCCGACTGCTCGCCGTTGTCCTCGTCGCCGTGGTAGCCCTGACCGATCTCGCTGCCGGTGTAGAGCCGGGCCAGCACCTCGCGGACCTTCTCCTGCGCCTTCCACGGCTGCCCGGCCGCGTCGTACATGTAGATCGCGTGGTGGGCGACCTGGTTGGAGTGCCCGTACATGCCCATGCGGACGTCCCTGGCCTCGGTCATCTCGTGGATGACACCGCCGTAGGAGCCGACGAACTCCGGTGAGGCCGTCTCGGGTGTGGCGAAGTACGTGTCGAGTTTGTCGGCGAGGCCGGAGCGGCCGCCGTAGAGGTTGGCCAGGCCCCGGCTGTCCTGCGGGGCGGTGAAGGCGTAGCCCCAGCCGTTGGTCTCCGTGTAGTCGTAGCCCCACACGCGGGCGTCGTACTTCGCGGAGTCGACCCGCCAGGCGCCCTTGGCGTCACGGCCCTGGAAGAAGCCGGCCCGGGTGTCGAAGAGGTTGACGTAGTCGCGGGCACGGTCGAGGAAGTACGCGGACTCCTCCTGGTAGCGCCGCTCGCCGGTCTCCCGGTAGAGGGCCTGGCCCATCCTCGCGATGCCGTAGTCGTTGAGATAGCCCTCCAGGGCCCAGGACAGGCCCTCGTGGGTGGCCGTGCTGGTGTAGCCGAGGAAGGGGGAGGTGGTCATGCCCTTGCGGCCGACGCCGGAGGACGGCGGCACGACCGTGGCGTTCTTCACCGCCGCGTCGTAGGCCGCTTTCGCGTCGAAGTCGACGCCCTTGACGTAGGCGTCGGCGAACGCCACGTCGGAGGAGGTGCCGGTCATCAGGTCGGCGTAGCCGGGGGAGGACCAGCGGGAGGTCCAACCGCCGTCCTTGTACTGCTGCACGAACCCGTCGGTCAGCTCGCCCGCCTGAGTGGGCGTCAGCAGCGAGTAGGCCGGCCAGGTGGTGCGATAGGTGTCCCAGAAGCCGTTGTTGACGTACACCTTGCCGTCCACGATCTTCGCGCCGGTGTGCGTCGGGGTGTCCGGGCTCGGCATCGGCGAGAACGGAGAGGCGTACTTGTACTGCGAACCGACCTTCTCGAAACCGGAGTTGGGGTACAGATACAGCCGGTACAGACTGGAGTACAGGGTGGTCAGCTGGTCCGGCGTGGCGCCCTCGACCTCGACCTTGCCGAGCAGCCGGTCCCAGGCGCGCCGTGCCGTGGAGCGTACGTCCTCGAAGGACGTGCCGTCCGGGATCTCCTGGCGCAGGTTGTCCTCGGCCTGGTCGACGCTGATCAGCGAGGTCGCCAGGCGCAGGGTGACGGTCCGGTCGGGTCCGGCGTCGAAGCGCAGATGTCCCTTGACCCCGGCGGCGGAGCCCTCCGTCACCGGCTTGTCGAACTCGCCGTACACGAACAGCCGGGTGGCGCCCGTGGACAGGCCGGACTTCACGTCGGAGTACCCGGTGAAGGTGCCGCTGTCCCGGTCGAGGGTGAGCCCCGCCTGGTCGGTGACGTTGTCGAACAGCACGCTCGCGTCGTCGCCGGGGTAGGTGAAGCGCAGCACCGCGGCGTGGTCGGTCGGGGTCATCTCGGCCTTGAGGCCGTTCTCGAAGGTCACACCGTAGTAGTGCGGCGTCGCGGTCTCGTTCTCGTGCCGGAAGGCCAGCTCACGGGCCTCGCGGCCGGGGTCAGGGGTGCCCGCGGCGGCGGACGGCATCACCTGGAAGGTCTGCCGGTCGCCCATCCAGGGGCTCGGCTCATGACTGGCGCTGAACGCCTGGATCGTGGGCAGATTGTCCGCGTTGTTCCCTCGGGCGTAGTCGTACAGCCAGCTCAGCGAGCCCGCGTTGGTCACCGGCGTCCAGAAGTTGAAGCCGTGCGGAACGGCCGTCGCGGGGAAGGTGTTGCCGCGCGAGAAGCCGCCGCTGGAGTTGGTGCCGCGGGTGGTGATCGCGTAGTCGGCCAGATGCGCCTTGGGGCGCTCGGGGGCGGCGGGCGCGATCCTGACGTCGTCGAGCCAGCCGCGGAACCGGGCCGGGCCCGCGGGGGAGTCGTAGGCGACGAGGACGCGGTCGATCGTGCGGCCCGCGGCGACCGAGCCGATCCGCGAGACGACATTGTTCCACTGGTTGACGTAGAGGATCTTCGCGGCGCCCTGTCCGCGCGGGCTCAGCGCGAAGCCGTGCTGGTCGGTCGCCTTCAGGTCGCTGAGATACGTGCCGTCGGTGAAGGCCAGGTCCACCGCGACGTGGGTGGCGTCGTAGTCGCGGTCGCCGTCGGCCATCGCCGGGAAGATCCGGTACGACAGCCGGGTGTCGCGGTGCACGGCCACGTCCACGTCGAAGACCTTGTTGGACGAGTACGCCCGGCCCTCGGAGGTGTGGCGGCCCGCGTAGCGCAGCGCCCGCTTCCCGGTGAAGCCGGCCGCCGACTTCGCCGTCGGTGAGCCGCTCGGGCCCCGGTCGACCAGCGACAGCATGTCCTGCGGCACCGGGCCGTCGCCGCCGCCGGTGGAGAACTGGACGTCGGCGAGCTGGGTGATGGCCAGGGCGCCGTTGTTGCGGGTGATCTCCAGCCGGAAGTACCGGTACTCGGCCGGTTCGGCGAGGTCGAAGGTCCGGGTCTGGAAGCGCTCGGCGAAGGTCTCGCCGCTCCGGCTGTCCAGGGTCTTCCAGTCGGTGCCGTCGGCGGAGCCCTTCAGGGTCCAGTCGCGCGGGTCCCGCTCGGCGAAGTCATTGGCCGAAGTCAGGGCGTAAGTAGCTAGTTTGACCGGTTTGTCCATCTCGAACTCGGCCCAGCCGGAAGGCTGGAAGACCAGCCACTTGCTGCTCGGCTCGCCGTCGACGAGGTTCTCCTTGACCTCGCCGGCGCCGGTGTTCTCGCCGCTCGCCCGGACGTCCGTGACATGGTCGGTCACATTGCCCGGGATGCCGCTGCTGTATCCGCCGTCCACGCCCGAGGCGCGCTCGGTGCCGTCGGGCGCGGTGTCGACCGTGTTCAGCCAGTCCGGTGCCGGTTCGCCCGCCTCGAAGGAGGAGGCGAACTCCCGGCCGGCGGCGTCGGGTTTCTCCGGCAGGGCGACCGCCACGCCCTGCGAGCCCACCGCCAGGGTGAGGACGGCGGTCAGCGCCACTGCCGGACCCCATCTGTGCCGAACTCTGTGCACGAGCCCTCCCTGCACTTTGGACAACGTTGTCAACTTCGTGCGCAGGGTCAAGTAGGGGCTCAAGTGGTCAGGCATGTCAAGGGTGTTGACTGTGGCGTCCGGGGGTATTGTCGCGAATTCCTCCGGTCGTGATCGATCGGGCGGCGGATATTTCCGTGAGGTCTCAACTCGGAAAAGACCAACGGCGAACCTTGCATTCGATCTTGCTCCGCTGGCGGGAAGTGGACTATACCTGTCGGCGATCCCGGACCTTCACCAGCGTCCCGGAGCAGTTCGTGCACGACCCAGCTTGACCCCACCGCGGTGCCGGCGAGGATCCGGTTCACCGCCTGAGTCCTGGAGAAGGCGAGGACTTGAGCATGGGATCCACTTCCGCCGAGAACAATGGTGCCGAGAACTCCGACGCGGGTGTCGGCCGCCGCGATCTGATCAAGCGGTCCGCCGCGCTCGGCCTGATCGCCGTGCCGTCGATGGGCGTGCTGTCCGCCTGTGCCAGCGGCGGCGGCGACGAAACGAGCGAGGACACCAAGGGCAAGACGACCAAGGACAACCCCTTCGGTGTGAAGAAGGGCAGCAAACTCGACGTCGTCATCTTCAAGGGCGGTTACGGCGACGAGTACGCCAAGGTGTGGGAGGCGAGCTTCCAGAAGAAGCGGGGCGTCACCTCCACCCACACCGGCACCCAGGAGATCACCGGAAAGCTCCAGCCGCGCTTCAACGGCGGCAATCCGCCGGACATCGTCGACAACTCCGGCGCGCAGAAGATCAAGATCGACGTCCTCTACAAGAACGGCCAGCTCCTCGACCTCGCCGCGGTCCTGGACGCGCCCTCGGTGGACGACCCCTCGAAGAAGGTCCGCGACACCCTGATCCCCGGCACGCTCGACGCGGGCATGCAGGAGGGCAAGATCGTCGCCCTCAACTACATCTACACGGTGTGGGGTCTGTGGTACTCCGGCAAGCTCTTCAAGGAGAAGGGCTGGGAGGAGCCCAAGACCTGGGACGACTTCCTCGCCATCTGCAAGGACGCCAAGTCCCAGGGCATCGGCGGCCTCGCGCACCAGGGCAAGTACCCGTACTACATCAACGTCGCCATCATGGACCTGATCGCCAAGACCGGCGGTCCGGAGGCCATGAAGGCGATCGACAACCTCGAGCCGAACGCGTTCGTCGGCTCCGACGCCGCGAAGGCCGCGGTCGAGGCGGTCTACGAGGTCGTCGAGAAGGGCTATCTGCTGCCCGGCACCAACGGCCTGACCCACACCGAGTCGCAGACCCGATGGAACCAGTACAAGGCCGCCTTCATCACCTGCGGTTCGTGGCTGGAGAACGAGCAGCTGAAGCAGACCCCGGCGGACTTCGACATGAGGTTCATGCCGATGCCGCTGCTGCCGGACAGCGCCCTGCCGTACGAGGCGATCCGGGCCGGCTCCGGCGAGCCGTTCATCATCCCCTCCAAGGCCAAGAACCTGGCCGGGGCGCAGGAGTTCATGCGGATGATGCTGTCCCGAGAGTGGTCGACGCTGTTCGCCAAGGAGGCGAACTCGCTGACCATCCTCAAGGACGGCGTGGACCCGAGCGTCCAGCTGCGGCCGGGCACGCAGTCCACGGTCGAGGCGTCCAAGGCCGCCGGTGACAACACCTTCCGGTTCCTGTACACGGAGTGGTACAGCGAGATGGACACCGCCATCCAGAACGCCTCCAACGAGCTGATGGCCAAGCGCATCCAGCCCGCGGAGTGGCTGAAGCGGGCGCAGGCGGCGGTGAACGAGGCCGCGAAGGATCCGGCGGCCAAGAACAACCGCCGGGAGTAGCGAATTCGGGTTTCGCCATGGGGGCGTGGGTGCTGTCCAGGGTGTGGTTCATCGCGGCGTGTCGCGCACACGCGGCGGCAGCCGCATATCGGGTACAGCCCCACGCCCCTTGGGGACGACAGGGGCAGGGTGTTCGATGCGTAAAGGGCAGCACCGGTTCGTAGCGGGGTTCTTGTTCGTCCCCGTGGCGTTGTATCTCGTCTTCGTGATCTGGCCTTATCTCCAGACGATCGGCTACTCGCTGACCGACTGGAAGGGCCAGTCCCAGACGTTCAAGTTCATCGGTCTGGACAACTACAAGGAGTTGTTCCAGGACGACATCTTCCTGGGTGCCATCTGGCACAACATCCTGTTCCTGGTGTTCATCCCGGTGATCACCATTCTGCTCGCGCTGTTCTTCGCGTTCATGCTGAACGCGGGCGGCCGCAGCCGGGCCGGCGGGGTCGCGGGCGTCGCGGGATCGAAGTTCTACAAGGTCGTGTACTTCTTTCCGCAGGTGCTGTCGCTGGCGATTCTCGCGGTGCTGTTCGGGGCCGTGTACCGCAGTGACAGCGGCGGCATGCTGAACGGCCTGCTGATGAAACTCGGCCTGGTCGACGAGAGCAGTCCGGTGGAATGGCTCAACGAGCCGAACATGGTGCTGTGGATGCTGATGCTGGTCGTCGTCTGGCACGGCGTCGGCTTCTATCTGGTGCTGTTCTCGGCGGCCATGCAGTCCATTCCGCGCGACATCTACGAGGCTGCCCTGATCGACGGCGCCGGGCGCGGCCAGTCCTTCTTCCGCATCACGCTGCCCCTGCTGTGGGACTCCGTGCAGACCGCCTGGGTGTACCTCGGTATCGCGGCCATGGACATGTTCATCCTGGTGTCCACGATGACCGCGGGTGAGTTCGGCGGCGGCCCCGACCATCACAGCGAGGTCATGGCGACCGCGATGATGCGCAACTTCCTCATCTACGGCAAGAGCGGCTACGCCTGCGCCATGGGCGTGGTGATGCTCGTGCTCACCCTGATCCTGTCCGTGGTCATGCTGCGGGCCACCCGCCGCGAGCGCATCGAGTTCTGAGCGGGAGAGAGACGACCGACATGAGCGCACCCATCGACGACACCAGCGCCCCCGTCAAGCAGGGCGCGGCCGTACCCGCCCAGCGGTCCCCGGACAAGATCCCCGTCCGCCCCGGCGGCGGGCGGGGCGAGGGCGTCGTGCTGAACGTCTTCTCGCACGGCTTCCTCGCCGTGTGGGCCCTGCTGATCGTGCTGCCCCTGCTGTGGCTGGTGCTCAGCTCCTTCAAGACCGACGCCCAGATCGGCGGCTCGGCCTTCGGCTGGCCGCAGAACTGGTCCCTGGACGTGTTCGCCCGCGCCTGGGACAAGGGCATCGGGGACTACTTCCTCAACACGGTCATCGTGCTCGCCTTCTCGGTGCCGCTGACCATGCTCTTCGGCTCCATGGCGGCCTACGTCCTGGCCCGCTACCAGTTCTGGGGCAACCGGTTCCTGTACTACTTCTTCGTCGCCGGCGCGATGTTCCCGGTGTTCCTGGCCCTGGTCCCGCTGTTCTTCATGGTCAAGCGGCTGGACATGCTGAACACCTACCAGGGTCTGATCCTGGTCTACGTCGCCTACTCGATGCCGTTCACCGTGTTCTTCATGCACGCGTTCTTCCGGACCCTGCCGACGGCGGTGTTCGAGGCGGCGATCCTGGACGGGGCCTCGCACGCGCGGACCTACTTCCAGGTGATGCTGCCGATGGCCAAGCCGGGCCTGATCAGCGTGGGCATCTTCAACACGCTGGGGCAGTGGAACCAGTTCATCCTGCCCACGGTCCTGATGCAGCCGCAGAGCGGTGACGACCCCGAGCGCTATGTCCTCACCCAGGGCCTGATCCAGCTCCAGCAGCAGCAGGGCTACGCCACCGACCTGCCGGTCCTGTTCGCCGGCGTGAGCATCGCCATGATCCCCATGCTGGTCGTGTACCTGTCCTTCCAGCGCCAGGTCCAGGCCGGACTGACCTCGGCGACCCTGAAGTGACCCGGGGAGACCGGACCGGCCGGAGCCGGGGCGACCGGGGGAGACCCACCCGGCCCGGGGAAGACCCGCCCGGGCCCCGGGGCGAGGCGAGATCACCCGAATGGCGTAACCCCGACCGACTTGTCCCGGCGCTCCCGGACCGGGCCGGGCCCGGCCCCGCAACGACACGGGGACCGCGCTTGAAGTAACCCAGAGCTTTCACCCGAACGCACGCCGTTCCCGCCCCAGGGAGCGGCGTGCTTCGCTGTGTCGCTGCCCCCTGAAATTGTTCAACCTCTTGACGGGAGGCAACCCGAACAGCTCAGCTTAGAGTTCACTAGTTGGACATTGACGGGGCCTCACTGAAGCGGTCCCGCGCGCAGGAGGTCGTCGTGGAGACTCCGGGGTCGCAGTCGTCGCTGCACCGAGCCAACCTGGAGCGGGTGGTCCGAGCCGTCCGGCTGGCGGGATCCCTGACACAGGCGGAGATCGCGCGGACGACGGGCCTGTCGGCGGCGACGGTCTCCAACATCGTCCGTGAACTGAAGGACGGCGGAACCGTCGAGGTCACGCCGACCTCGGCCGGCGGCCGCAGGGCCCGCAGCGTCAGTCTGAGCGGGGACGCCGGGATCGTCATAGGAATCGACTTCGGGCATACCCACCTCCGGGTGGCGCTGGGCAATCTGGCCCATCAGGTGCTGGCCGAGGAGTCCGAGCCGCTGGACGTGGACGCGTCCGCCGAGCAGGGCTTCGACCGGGCGGAAGAGCTGGTCGGCCGCCTGGTCTCGGTCGCCGGCGTGGACCGGTCCAAGATCGCCGGAGTGGGCCTCGGTGTGCCCGGCCCGATCGACGTGGAGTCCGGTCAGCTGGGCTCCACCGCCATTCTGCCCGGCTGGAGCGGCACGCGCCCCGCGGAGGAGCTGCGCGGCCGTCTGGGCGTACCCGTGCACGTGGACAACGACGCCAACCTGGGCGCCCTCGGAGAGCTCGTCTGGGGGGCCGGCAAGGGCGTGCGGGACATGGCCTACATCAAGGTCTCCAGCGGTGTCGGGGCCGGTCTCGTGATCGACGGGAAGATCTATCGCGGGCCCGGCGGCACCGCAGGAGAAATCGGACATATTACACTCGATGAATCCGGCCCGGTCTGCCGCTGCGGTAATCGCGGCTGCCTGGAGACCTTCGCGGCGGCGCGCTATGTGCTGCCGCTCCTCCAGCCCAGTCACGGCACCGACCTCACCATGGAGGGTGTCGTACGGCTGGCCAGGGACGGAGATCCGGGCTGCCGTCGGGTGATCGCCGACGTCGGCCGACATATCGGCAGTGGAGTCGCCAATCTCTGCAACCTGCTGAACCCGAGCCGGGTCGTCCTGGGCGGTGATCTCGCCGAGGCCGGTGAGCTCGTCCTCGGGCCGATCAGGGAGTCTGTCGGCCGCTACGCGATCCCCAGCGCGGCGCGCCAACTGTCCGTTCTCCCGGGGGCACTTGGTGGCCGTGCGGAGGTACTCGGGGCGCTCGCCCTCGCACTCAGCGAGGTGGGCGATTCGACCCTTTTGGACGGCACGCTGCCGACCGCCACGCCTGCCTTCACTTAGAGAACGGATGGCACCGTTGCCATCTCGTTAAGGATTTACTTCTTGACGTCGCACGTGTGGCCGAGTTGACTTCCAGCCACCTCGGCCGCAACGACGCGGCCTCGTCAGGGAGGTTTCTGAATGAACACGCGTATGCGTCGTGCCGCCGTGGCCATCGCCGCCGGTGCAATGGCCGTATCCCTCGCCGCCTGTGGCAGCGCGGACAAGGCCGACGGTGGCAGCGACTCCTCGCCGTCGGCCGCCAAGGGCGACGACATCAAGGTCGGCCTTCTCCTCCCGGAGAACCAGACCGCTCGCTACGAGAAGTTCGACCGGCCGCTGATCGAGCAGAAGATCAAGGAGCTGACGAACGGCAAGGCGACCGTCGAGTACAACAACGCCAAGCAGGACGCGAACCTGCAGGCGCAGCAGGTCGACACCATGATCACCAACAAGGTGGACGTCCTCATCCTCGACGCCGTCGACGCCAAGGCGATCAAGAACTCGGTCCAGAAGGCCGTGGACGCCGGCATCAAGGTCGTCGCCTACGACCGCCTCGCCGAGGGCCCGATCAGCGCCTACACGTCCTTCGACAACGTCCAGGTCGGCAAGACCCAGGGCGAGGCGCTCCTCGCGGAGCTGGGCGACAAGGCCAAGAGCGGCCAGATCGTCATGATGAACGGCTCCGTCACCGACCCGAACGCCGCCAAGTTCAAGGAGGGCGCGCACTCCGTCCTCGACGGCAAGGTGAAGGTCGGCAAGGAGTACGACACCAAGGAGTGGAAGCCGGAGAACGCCAACGCCAACATGGAGGCGGCGATCTCGGCTCTCGGCAAGGACAAGATCGTCGGCGTCTACTCCGCCAACGACGGCATGGCGGGCGGCATCATCACCGCCCTGAACGCGGCCGGCATCGGCGGCATCCCGGTCACCGGCCAGGACGCCGAGCTCGCGGCCGTGCAGCGCATCGTCGCCGGTGAGCAGTTCATGAGCGTCTACAAGCCGTACGCTCCCGAGGCCGAGGCCGCCGCCGCGATGGCCGTCGCGCTCGCCAAGGGCGAGGACGTCACCACCGTCGCCAAGGACAAGGTCTCCAGCGACAGCGCCAAGGACGTTCCGTCCGTCCTGGTCCCCGTCACCTCGCTGACCGTCGAGAACATCAACGACACGGTCATCAAGGACGGCGTCTACACCGCCGCCGAGATCTGCACGGGCAAGTACAAGGCCGCCTGCGACAAGGCCGGCATCAAGTAGCACCCCCGAGGCACGGCAGGTCCACATGGGTACGGGAACCCAGCGTTGAGTTCCCGTACCGGACTGCCGCCTCCAAGGCTCCTCCGGCGCCCCGCTCATAACAGCCCCGCAAGCTCGCGCGGGGCGCCGGACGGAACATCCCCCCAACTCTTAGCACTACCTTCCGCCGGGTCAGGCGGCGAAGGAGATGGTTCACGTGTCCGCTACGCCTGTTCTGGCGTTGCGCGGGGTCTCCAAGCGATTCGGTGCCGTCCAGGCGCTCACCGACGTAGAGCTCGAGGTCCACGCCGGTGAGGTCGTCGCCCTGGTGGGCGACAACGGCGCCGGAAAGTCCACGCTGGTCAAGACGATCGCCGGCGTGCATCCCATCGATGAGGGCGTCATCGAGTGGGAAGGCAAGGCCGTTGCGATCAACCGGCCGCACGACGCCCAGTCCCTGGGCATTGCGACGGTCTACCAGGACCTCGCGCTGTGCGACAACATCGATGTCGTCGGCAACCTCTTCCTCGGTCGCGAGGTGAGCAAGCGCGGCGTCCTCGACGAGGTCGAGATGGAGCGCCGCTCCCTCGAACTGCTGAAGACCCTCTCGATCCGCATCCCCAGTGTGCGGATCCCGATCGCCTCTCTCTCCGGCGGGCAGCGCCAGACCGTGGCCATCGCCCGGTCCATGCTCGGAGAGCCGAAGCTGGTCATCCTCGACGAGCCCACCGCAGCCCTCGGTGTGGAGCAGACCGCCCAGGTCCTCGACCTCGTCGAGCGGCTGCGCGAGCGCGGCCACGCCGTCGTGCTCATCAGCCACAACATGGCCGACGTCAAGGCGGTCGCCGACAAGGTGGCCGTGCTGCGCCTCGGCCGCAACAACGGTGTGTTCGAGGTCAAGACGACCTCGCAGGAGGAGATCATCTCCGCCATCACCGGCGCCACCGACAACGCCGTGACCCGCCGTGCGGCGCGCACGAGTGGGGAGGTTTCCAAGTGAGCATCGACAAGACCTCCGCGGCAGAAACGACTCCGCAGGACCAGGGCCTCGTGGAGAACCCCGAGGCGGCCGCCGGTTCCGACGTCGCCGTCGACCCGCGCCTGCTGGTGCAGGAGCAGGGCCTGGCCGGCTACCTCGGTGAGTTCAAGCGCAAGATGAAGGCCGGTGAGCTCGGCTCGCTGCCCGTCATCCTCGGCCTGATCGTCATCTGCGTCGTCTTCCAGAGCCTGAACTCCGCGTTCCTCTCCGCGGAGAACCTGAACAACATCACGATCACGATGGTCGGCACCGGAATGATCTCGGTCGGCATCGTCTTCGTGCTGCTGCTCGGCGAGATCGACCTGTCGGTCGGCTCGGTCAGCGGCGCGGCCAGCGCCATCGCGGCCGTCCTGGCGGTCAACCAGGGCTGGCCCGAGTGGGCGGCCGTACTGTTCGCCGTCGCCGCGGGCGGTGCCATCGGTGCCCTGCACGGCTTCTTCTTCGCCGTCCTCGGCGCTCCGGCGTTCGCCGTCACCCTGGCGGGCCTGCTGTTCTGGCTCGGCTTCATGCTCCAGACGCTGGGCGAGAACGGCACGATCAACCTCGCCAGCGACGGCTTCATCGGCAAGCTGACCACGTACTACTTCAGCGACGTCGCCGCCGCGTACGGTCTGGCCGCCGTGGTCGTCGGGGTGTTCTTCCTCACCTCCTTCCTCGGCAACCGCCGTCGTGAGGCGGTGGGCATCCCGTTCCGTCCGCTGAGCGACACGCTGCTGCGCACCGGTCTGCTGGCGGTCATCGCCTTCGCCGCGGCTGCCATGTACAACCAGTACAAGGGCCTGCCGCTGGCCACGGTGATCTTCCTGGTCTTCCTGGTGGCGACCGACTTCCTGCTGCGTCGCACGGCGTACGGCCGCAAGGTCTTCGCGCTCGGTGGCAGCGTCGAGGCCTCCCGGCGTGCGGGTATCAACGTCACCGCGGTCCGGATCTCGGTGTTCGCGATCTCCGGCGGTTTCGCCGCCATCGGTGGTCTGTTCCTGGCCTCGAAGATCGCCTCCGCCAACCAGTCCGCCGGTACCGGTGACCTGCTGATGAACGCGATCGCCGCCGCCGTGATCGGTGGTACCTCGCTGTTCGGTGGCCGTGGCCGCACCTGGAACGCCCTGCTCGGTGTGCTGGTGATCGTCTCGATCCAGTACGGCCTCCAGCTGGAGTCCATCGCCGAGCCGGTGAAGTACATGATCACCGCCGGTGTTCTGCTCACCACGGTCGTCATCGACTCCATCACCCGCAAGACCCAGAAGACCGCGGGCCGCGCGTGATTCTGACGCCCTAGCGCCGACAGGGGCGTGGGTGGACCGGCGGCCGCCGCTCGAAGCGGGCGGCCGCGCGGTTCCCCGCGCCCCTTTCGGCGTTCCCTTGCTCCGTGTTCATGAGTAGAGCCGTTTGTGTGATCTGTGAAGCGCGGGCCGGGAACCAGTCGGCCGGGCGGAACATTAGACTCGACAAGCCCGGCAACAGCTCGATCAGCTCTACTGCAAGGAGGCACGGGTGCCGCTGCTGACCCGCATCAGGGGACCGCGCGATCTGGACCGGCTCAGCCTGGAGCAGCTCGACCAGCTGGCTGAGGAGATCCGGACCTTCCTGGTGGACGCGGTGTCCAAGACCGGCGGCCACCTCGGCCCCAACCTCGGTGTGGTGGAGCTGACCATCGCCCTGCACCGGGTCTTCGAGTCACCGAAGGACAAGGTCCTCTGGGACACCGGCCACCAGTCCTACGTCCACAAGCTGCTCACCGGCCGCCAGGACTTCTCCCGGCTGAAGATGAAGGACGGCCTGTCCGGCTACCCCTCGCAGGCCGAGTCCGAGCACGACGTCATCGAGAACAGCCACGCCTCCACGGTGCTCGGCTGGGCCGACGGCATCGCCAAGGCGAACCAGCTGATGAAGCGCGACGCCCACGTCGCCGCCGTCATCGGCGACGGCGCCCTCACCGGCGGCATGGCCTGGGAGGCGCTGAACAACATCGCCGAGGCCAAGGACCGCCCGCTGGTCATCGTCGTCAACGACAACGAGCGCTCCTACGCGCCCACCATCGGCGGTCTCGCCAACCACCTGGCCACCCTGCGCACCAGCGACGGCTACGAGCGCTTCCTCGCCCGGACCAAGGACCTCCTGGATCGCACCCCGGTCCTCGGCCGCCCCCTCTACGAGACCCTGCACGGCGCCAAGAAGGGCCTGAAGGACTTCATCGCCCCGCAGGGCATGTTCGAGGACCTCGGCCTGAAGTACGTCGGCCCGATCGACGGCCACGACATCGAGGCCCTGGAGTCCGCGCTGGCCCGCGCCAAGCGGTTCGGCGGGCCGGTCATCGTGCACTGCCTCACCGAGAAGGGCCGCGGCTACCAGCCCGCCCTCCAGGACGAGGCCGACCGCTTCCACGCCGTCGGCAAGATCCACCCCGACACCGGCCTGCCCATCGCCTCCTCCGGCGCCGACTGGACGTCCGTCTTCGGCGACGAGATGGTCAAGCTCGGCGAGGAGCGCGAGGACCTCGTCGCCATCACCGCGGCGATGCTCCAGCCGGTGGGCCTGGACCGCTTCGCCAAGCGCTTCCCCGACCGTGTCTACGACGTCGGCATCGCCGAGCAGCACGGCGCCGTCTCCGCGGCGGGCCTGGCCCACGCGGGCGTGCACCCCGTGTTCGCCGTGTACGCCACCTTCCTCAACCGGGCCTTCGACCAGGTCCTCATGGACGTCGCCCTGCACAAGTGCGGGGTGACCTTCGTCCTGGACCGGGCCGGTGTCACCGGCACCGACGGCGCCTCCCACAACGGCATGTGGGACATGTCGATCCTCCAGGTCGTGCCCGGCCTCAGGCTCGCCGCCCCGCGCGACGCCGAGCAGGTCCGCGCCCAGCTGCGCGAGGCCGTGCAGGTCGAGGACGCGCCGACCGTGGTCCGCTTCTCCAAGGGTGCCGTCGGCCCCGCCGTGCCCGCCGTGGGCCGGGTGGGCGGCATGGACGTGCTGCGCGAGCCCGGCACCGACACCCCGGACGTGCTGCTGGTCTCCGTCGGCGCCCTCGCGCCGATGTGCCTGGAGATCGCCGGTCTGCTCGACCGGCAGGGCATCACCACCACCGTCGTCGACCCGCGCTGGGTCAAGCCCGTGGACGAGGCCATGGCCCCGCTCGCGGACCGGCACCGCGTCGTCGTCACCGTCGAGGACAACTCCCGGGTCGGCGGAGTCGGCTCGGCCGTCGCCCAGGCCCTGCGCGACGCGGGCGTGGACGTGCCGCTGCGAGACTTCGGCATCCCGCCGCGCTTCCTCGACCACGCCTCCCGCGGCGAGGTCCTGGCCGAGATCGGCCTGACCGCGCCCGACATCGCCCGTCAGGTCACCGGCCTCGTGGCCCGGCTCGACGGCCGGTACGACGAGGCGGCCCCGGCCGAGGTCGAAGCCGCGCGCGACTGACCGCATGCACCCGGATGGGCCGGTTCTCACCACTGTCGGAGTGGTGAAACCGGCCCATCCGCGTGAAGGCGCTCGTGCCGGGGCATACGTGGTGCACCCCCTCTCGATCATGTCGAGGACGACAAGTGGGAGGTAAACCCGTGAGCAGTACCCTCTTCCGGACGAAGAAGGTCGAGCAGTCCATCCTCGACACCGAGGAACCCGAGCACGCACTCAAGAAATCCCTGTCGGCCCTGGACCTCACGGTCTTCGGCGTCGGCGTGATCATCGGCACCGGCATCTTCGTTCTGACCGGGACGGTGGCCAAGAACAACGCGGGGCCCGCGGTGGCCCTGGCCTTCGTCGCGGCGGGTGTCGTCTGCGCCCTCGCCGCGCTCTGCTACGCCGAGTTCGCCTCCACCGTCCCGGTGGCCGGCTCGGCCTACACCTTCTCCTACGCGTCCCTCGGCGAACTGCCCGCCTGGATCATCGGCTGGGACCTCGTCCTGGAGTTCGCGCTCGGCACGGCGGTGGTGGCGGTCGGCTGGTCCGGCTACATCGCCTCCCTGATGGACAACGCGGGCTGGCATCTGCCCGACGCGCTCGGCACCCGTGACGGCGCCGACGGCTTCGGCTTCGACATCCTCGCCGCCGCGCTCGTCCTGGTGCTCACCGCGATCCTCGTCCTCGGGACCAAGCTCTCCGCGCGCGTCACCTCGGTGGTCGTGGCGATCAAGGTGACCGTCGTGCTCACCGTGATCATCGCCGGTGCCTTCCTGATCGACGGCAACAACTACGACCCGTTCATCCCGAAGAGCCAGGAGGTGCCGGCCGGCGAGAGCCTCCAGGCGCCGCTGATCCAGCTGATCTTCGGCTGGGCCCCCTCCAACTTCGGTGTGATGGGCATCTTCACGGCCGCGTCCGTCGTCTTCTTCGCCTTCATCGGCTTCGACGTCGTCGCCACCGCCGCCGAGGAGACCCGCAACCCGCAGCGCGACATGCCGCGCGGCATCCTCGGCTCCCTCTTCATCTGCACCGCCCTGTACGTCGCCGTGTCGATCGTCGTGACGGGCATGCAGCACTACACCGACCTGTCGGTCACGGCCCCGCTCGCCGACGCCTTCAAGGCCACCGGACACCCCTGGTTCGCGGGCTTCATCAGCTTCGGCGCCGCCGTCGGCCTCACCACGGTCTGCATGATCCTGCTGCTCGGCCAGACCCGTGTCTTCTTCGCCATGAGCCGCGACGGACTGCTGCCGCGCTTCTTCTCCCGTGTACACCCGCGGTACAAGACGCCGCACCGGCCGACCATCCTGCTCGGCGGGATCATCGCGATCGTGGCCGGCTTCACCCCGCTGAGCGAACTCGCCGAACTGGTCAACATCGGCACCCTGTTCGCCTTCGTCGTCGTCGCCATCGGCGTGATCATCCTCCGCCGTACGCGCCCCGACCTGCCCCGCTCCTTCCGCACACCCTGGGTGCCGTTCCTGCCGATCGTCTCGGTCCTGGCCTCCCTGTGGCTGATGCTCAACCTCCCCACCGAGACCTGGCTCCGGTTCGCCGGCTGGATGGTCGTCGGCATCGTCGTCTACTTCCTCTACGGCCGCTCCCACAGCCGCCTCGGCCGCCACGAGGAGACGGTCAAGGCCCCGGGCCCCGGAGAGGCCTGACAACCGACGCCTGCTCTCGAGGGGCGCGGGGAACCGTGCGACCAGCCACGACCCACCCACGGCCGCAACACGAAGGACCGGGGCGGGTGGCCGGCCGCCGGGCCCGCGCCCCTTGTCACATGCTCAGCGCCGGACCGAGCGCGGCCCCACGACCTCCGCCCCCAGCTCCCCCACCCGCCCCCGCAACTCCCGGTCCGCGGTCACGACGAGACAGGACCGCCCCGCGGCGGCCACCAGCTCCACGATCCGATCGTCACCGCTCCCGTCCGAGGACTCCACCCGGACCCCCGGCACCGACGACACCCCGCGCGCGGCCCCCTCCACCACGAGCACGATCTCCAACGGCCCGTCCCGCCCCGGCACCCCGTCGGCCGCCAGCCGGTCCCGCAGCCGCTCCGCGGCCCCCCGCCGGTCGCGCCACCATCCGTCCGGCACGGACCCGACGACGTTCGCGCCGTCGACGATCACCAGCAAGGGGTCGCTCATGCCCTCAGCGTCCCACGCCCCGCGGGCGGGCGGACCTCCGCCGTCCGATTAGAGTGACTCCGTGCCCATGGTTCGCGCAGTGAACGGCAATTGGCTCATACGCGGCCGCGACGGCCGTCTGAGTGTCTATCTCTCCTCCGACGACGCGGTCCTGTGCCGGGCCGAGTTCGCCCCGGGAGGCTCCTGGCAGGCACCCCGCAGGATCGGCGGCGCCCAGCAGCTGCACGCCGGGTTCGCGGTGGGCCAGGGTGCCGACGGCTATGCCCATCTGGTCGCCTGGCGGCCCACTCGTTCGGGTGAGTCCGGCCTGGTGCACTCCACGCACTTCCGGCCCCTGCTCGCCGCACTGGACTGGGCCCCGGTCGGCCACCCCAACAAGCAGGGCGAGCGCACCGGAGAGCCCGCCGTCGCGGTCGACGCCGAGGGCCGCGCGTACCTCTTCGTGCGCAACCGCGGCAAGGGCGTGCAGACCGTCAACCAGAAGGAGCGCGGCGGCTGGAACACCTGGCACGACCTGCGCGGCTCCAGGGTGCACGAGCAAGTCGTCGCGGTCACGGGGGAGTCGGGCCGGATCGAGGTGTACGCCGGCAACCCCACGGGCGTCCTGCGCTGGCTCCAGCAGGAGCCGGGCGGCCGTCCGGTGGCGGCCGTTCCGCTGGCCGCCGACGTGGAGCCGGGCACGCTCGCCGCGCTGCCCACCTCCAAGGAGCACACGACCCTGTTCTACGCCGCCCCCGACGGCATGCTGTACGCCTGGCGGGAGGGCGGTGAGCCGGCCCCGCTGCTCACCGCGGCCGGTCCGGGCCCGGTGGCGCTGCTGCGCTGCGACATCGACGGCCACGACTGCACCGTGCTCGCCCAGCGCTCCGCCTCCGGCCGGGTCGCCTTCGCCGCCTACCCGACCGAGGGGGAGACGGCGGGCCTGTGGTGGACGGAGTCGGGCCCCCAGCTGCCGCCGGGCACCCGCGTGGCGCTGACGGTGGACGGCACCGGCCGCGTCACCGCCGCCACCCTCACCCCCGACGGCACCCTCCGCATCACCCGCCGCAAGGAAGAACCGGGCCTGGCCCTGGAACCGTGGCAGGAGTGCAGCGCCCCCTAAAGGGGCGCGGGGCTGTGTCATTGTGCGGCTCCGCCGCGCGGGCGCGACCAGCCTCATCCGACCTGCACCCGAAACACAGCCTGCGCCGAACACAAACACCGGTGCCCCGCACACCACCCAGGTGTGCGGGGCACCGGCGCCGAAGCCAAGCGCTACGCGGGCACGCTCGCCACGCCCTGCTCCAGGAACCGCTTGCCGTTCACCCGCTCGCTGACACCCTCACGGTCCAGGTACGGCGTGATGCCGCCCAGGTGGAAGGGCCAGCCGGCGCCGGTGATCAGGCAGAGGTCGATGTCCTGCGCCTCGGCGACGACACCCTCGTCGAGCATGAGCCCGATCTCCTGGGCCACAGCGTCGAGCACGCGGTCGCGCACCTGCTCCTCGGTCAGGACGACATCGCCCTGCTTGAGCAGCGCGGCGACCTCGGGGTCCAGCTCCGGCTTGCCGGAGTCGTAGACGTAGAAGCCGCGCTTGCCGGCCTCGACGACCGCCTTGAGGTTCGGGGAGACCGTGAAGCGCTCGGGGAAGGCCCGGTTGAGGGTCTCCGAGACGTGCAGGCCGATCGCGGGACCGACCAGCTCCAGCAGGACCAGCGGCGACATCGGCAGACCGAGGGGCTCGACGCCCTTCTCGGCGACGGCGACCGGGGTGCCCTCGTCGATGACGTTCTGGATCTCGCCCATGAAGCGGGTCAGGATGCGGTTCACGACGAACGCCGGGGCGTCCTTCGTCAGCACCGCGGTCTTCTTCAGCTTCTTGGCGACACCGAAGGCCGTGGCCAGGGAGGCGTCGTCGGTCTGCTCACCGCGGACGATCTCCAGCAGCGGGAGGATCGCGACGGGGTTGAAGAAGTGGAAGCCGACCACGCGCTCCGGGTGCTGGAGCTTGGAGGCCATCTCCGACACCGACAGCGAGGAGGTGTTGGTGGCGAGGATCGCGTGCGCCGGGGCGACCGCCTCGACCTCCGCGAACACCTTCTGCTTGACCGTCATCTCCTCGAACACGGCCTCGATGATGAAGTCCGCGTCCGCGAAGCCCTCGGCCTTGTCCAGGACACCGGTGACCAGGGCCTTCAGGCGGTTGGCCTTGTCCTGGTTGATCCGGCCCTTGCCGAGCAGCTTGTCGATCTCGGCGTGGACGTAGCCCACACCCTTGTCGACGCGCTCCTGGTCGATGTCGGTGAGGACCACCGGCACCTCGAGGCGGCGCAGGAACAGCAGCGCCAGCTGCGAGGCCATCAGGCCCGCGCCGACGACGCCGACCTTGGTGACCGGGCGCGCCAGGCTCTTGTCCGGGGCGCCGGCGGGGCGCTTGCCGCGCTTCTGCACCAGGTTGAAGGCGTAGATGCCGGAGCGCAGCTCGCCACCCATGATCAGGTCGGCGAGGGCGACGTCCTCGGCGTCGAAGCCCTTCTGGAGGTCGCCGTCCTTGGACGCCTCGATGATGTCCAGGGCGCGGTAGGCGGCCGGGGCGGCGCCGTGCACCTTGGAGTCCGCGATGAAGCGGCCCTTGGCGACGGCCTGGTCCCAGGCCTCGCCGCGGTCGATCGCCGGGCGCTCGACCACGACGTCGCCCTTGAGCACGGACGCGGTCCAGAGCAGGGACTGCTCGAGGAAGTCGGCACCCTCGAACAGGGCGTCGGCGATGCCCAGTTCGAAGACCTGCTTGCCCTTGAGCTGCTTGTTCTGGTTGAGGCTGTTCTCGATGATCACCGAGACGGCGTTCTCGGCACCGATCAGGTTCGGCAGGATGGTGCAGCCGCCCCAGCCCGGGACCAGACCGAGGAAGACCTCGGGCAGCGAGAAGGCCGGCAGGGCCTTCGACACGGTGCGGTAGGTGCAGTGCAGACCGACCTCGACGCCACCGCCCATGGCGGCACCGTTGTAGTACGCGAAGGTCGGCACGGCCAGACCGGCCAGACGCTTGAAGACGTCGTGGCCGCCCTTGCCGATGGCCAGGGCCTCCTCGTGCTTCTTCAGCAGCTCGACGCCCTTGAGGTCGGCGCCGACCGCGAAGATGAACGGCTTGCCGGTGATGCCGACGCCGACGATCGAGCCGTCCGCGGCCTCCTTCTCGACCTGGTCGATGGCGAGGTTGAGGTTCGCCAGCGACTGCGGGCCGAAGGTGGTCGGCTTGGTGTGGTCGAAGCCGTTGTCCAGCGTGATGAGCGCGAAGCGCCCGGCGCCGAACGGCAGGTCGAGGTGGCGGACGTGCGCGGACGTCACGACCTCGTCGGGGAACAGCTCGGCCGCACCCTTCAGAAGCTCAGCGGTGGTGCTCACTTGTCCCCCTCGAAGTGCGGGTTCTCCCAGATGACGGTGGCGCCCATGCCGAACCCGACACACATGGTGTTCAGGCCGTAGCGGACGTGCGGCTGCTCCTCGAACTGGCGGGCCAGCTGCGTCATCAGACGCACGCCGGAGGAGGCCAGCGGGTGGCCGTAGGCGATCGCGCCGCCGTACTGGTTGACGCGCGCGTCGTCGTCGGCGATGCCGTAGTGCTCCAGGAAGGCGAGGACCTGGACGGCGAAGGCCTCGTTGATCTCGAAGAGACCGATGTCGGAGATGGACAGGCCCGCCTGGGCGAGCGCCTTCTCCGTGGCCGGGATCGGGCCGTAGCCCATGACCTCGGGCTCCACGCCGGCGAAGGCGTAGGAGACCAGGCGCATCTTGACCGGCAGGTTGTTCTCGCGGGCGAAGTCCTCGCTCGCGATGATCGACGCGGTGGCGCCGTCGTTCAGACCGGCCGCGTTGCCGGCGGTGACCCGGCCGTGCACGCGGAAGGGGGTCTTGAGGCCCTGGAGGTTCTCCAGGGTCGTGCCCGGGCGCATCGGCTCGTCGGCGGTGACCAGGCCCCAGCCCGTCTCACCGGCCTCCGGGTTGGTGCGGCGCACCGAGATCGGCACCAGGTCCTGCTGGATCTTGCCGTCGGCGTACGCCTTGGCGGCCTTCTCCTGCGAGCGCACGGCGTACTCGTCGGCGCGCTGCTTGGTGATGGTCGGGTAGCGGTCGTGCAGGTTCTCGGCGGTCATGCCCATGAACAGGGCGGACTCGTCGACGAGCTTCTCCGACACGAAGCGCGGGTTCGGGTCGACGCCCTCGCCCATGGGGTGGCGGCCCATGTGCTCGACACCGCCGGCGATGACGGCGTCGTAGGCGCCGAAGGCGATCGAACCGGCCGTCGTGGTCACGGCGGTCAGGGCGCCGGCACACATACGGTCGATCGAGTAGCCCGGGACGGACTGCGGCAGACCCGCCAGGATGCCCGCCGTGCGGCCGAGGGTCAGGCCCTGGTCGCCGATCTGCGTGGTCGCGGCGATGGCGACCTCGTCGATCTTCTTGGGGTCAAGGCCGGGGTTGCGGCGCAGCAGCTCCCTGATCGCCTTGACGACCAGGTCGTCGGCCCGGGTCTCGTGGTAGATGCCCTTCGGGCCCGCCTTGCCGAACGGGGTGCGGACGCCGTCGACGAAAACGACGTCCCTGACGGTACGAGGCACGATGGCTCTCCTCCAGGGTGCGGGATGGCACTGCTGCGACACGCATGCACTGAGCGCGCGCTCAGACCCATGCTACTTACGAGTAACGTAGCTGCACAGCCCTGGAGGACGGAGCGGCGAAGGTCACACCCCACCGCCCCCGCGTCCTCCGGGGATCTTGGCCTGATCTCGACGCCACTGTTCCACTTGTGCGCCCTCGGTAATGCCACAACCGTCCCGCGAACGCCCGCCCCGGCGCCGGGTACTACTCGGGGACGGACAGCGCGTCCACCAGAACCGGCGTCACCTGCGCGACCTGCCAGGGCCGGGCTCCGTACCCCGCCAGCGCCGCCGCGACGGACTCGGCGTCCACCGCCTTCGGCGGCTCCCAGCAGATCCGCCGCACGGTGTCGGGGGTGATCAGGTTCTCCTGCGGCATGGCGAGCCGCTCGGCGAGCGCGGTCACGGCGGTCCGGGCCGCGGACAGCCGGGCCGCGGCGACGGGGTCCTTGTCGGCCCAGGCGCGCGGCGGCGGGGGACCCGCGACGGACTGCCCCTGCTGCGGAAGCTGCGACTCGGTCAGCGCCTTGGCCCGTTCGATGGCGGCCTGCCACTGCTCCAGCTGCCGCCGCCCCATCCGGTGCCCGAAGCCGTTGAGCGTGGCCAGGACGTGGGCGCCGGCGGGGACGGCCAGCGCGGCCTCCACGATGGCGGTGTCGGACAGCACCTTGCCGGGCGAGACGTCCCGCCGCTGCGCGATCCGGTCCCGTGTCTCCCACATCTCCCGTACGACGGCCAGCTGCCGCCGCCGCCGCACCTTGTGCATCCCGGACGTACGGCGCCAGGGGTCCTTGCGGGGCTCGGGCGGCGGCGCGGTCGCGATGGCGTCGAACTCCTCGCGGGCCCACTCCAGCTTGCCCTGCCGGTCCAGCTCCTTCTCCAGCGCGTCGCGCAGGTCGACCAGCAGCTCGACGTCCAGGGCGGCGTAGCGCAGCCAGGGCTCGGGCAGCGGGCGGGTGGACCAGTCGACGGCGGAGTGGCCCTTCTCCAGGACGTAGCCGAGGACGGACTCGACCATCGCGCCCAGGCCGACCCGAGGGAATCCGGCGAGGCGGCCGGCCAGCTCGGTGTCGAACAGCCGCTCGGGGACCATGCCTATCTCGCGCAGACAGGGCAGGTCCTGGGTGGCGGCGTGCAGCACCCACTCCACGCCCGACAGCGCCTCGCCGAGTCCGGACAGGTCGGGGCAGGCAACGGGGTCGATCAGCGCGGTGCCGGCGCCCTGGCGGCGCAGCTGCACCAGATAGGCCCGCTGTCCGTAGCGGTAGCCGGAGGCGCGCTCGGCGTCGACGGCGAGGGGGCCGGAGCCGGCCGCGAGGCGGGCGATCACATCGGCGAGGGCGGCGTCGTCCGCGACGACGGGCGGAATGCCCTCACGGGGTTCGAGGAGAGGGATCGGCGCCCCGGCAGCAGAAGATCCGTCGTCTTCCGGAGGGGCGCCCCCGGTGGTTCGCAGTGATGTGTCTGCTGCGGTCTCTTGGGCGTCGGTCACCTGTCAAGGGTATCCATGCGTGGACGGGGCCCGCCGACGGAACGTTCCGTCGACGGGCACCCAGGGGTCGTAAACCAGTCAGGCCGGGGAAACGACGGGTTCACATCGGCACGGCGGCCGGAGGAGGGCGGGGCCGGGCCGGGTGGCCGGGTCCCCGCGGGGCGGTCGGGTCAGTGGATGATTCCGGTGCGCAGGGCCACCGCCACCATCCCGGCACGGTCACCCGTGCCGAGCTTGCGGGCGATGCGGGCGAGGTGGCTCTTCACGGTCAGGGCGGACAGCCCCATCGAGACACCGATCGCCTTGTTCGACTGGCCCTCGGCGACCAGGCGCAGCACCTCGACCTCACGGCCCGACAGCTCGCGGTAGCCGCCCGGGTGGCTCGGGGCACCCGGGGGGCGGCGGTGGAGCCGGGCTGCCGCGGCGCCGATGGGGGCGGCACCGGGCCGGGTGGGGAGCCCGACGTTGGAGCGGGTGCCGGTGACGACGTAGCCCTTCACTCCGCCCGCGAGGGCGTTGCGGACGGCGCCGATGTCGTCGGCCGCCGACAGGGCGAGGCCGTTGGGCCAGCCCGCGGCGCGGGTCTCGGAGAGCAGGGTCAGGCCGGAGCCGTCGGGCAGATGGACGTCGGCGACACAGATGTCGCGGGGGTTGCCGATGCGGGGACGGGCCTCGGCCACGGACGACGCCTCGATCACGTCGCGCACACCGAGCGCCCACAGATGGCGGGTGACGGTGGAGCGGACGCGCGGATCGGCGACCACGACCATGGCGGTGGGCTTGTTCGGACGGTAGGCGACCAGGCTTGCGGGCTGCTCAAGAAGAACGGACACCGGGCCTCCTGGGGTGCGGGACGGCTGTCAAGGTCACAGTCGTCTTCGGCAGTAAACCCGGTGCCCTTTAGGAAATGATCACGATCTAGTGAGTAACAATTAGTGCAATTCGGACAGGCGATCGATCGTTCGGTGACCAAATCGGTTCGTTCGATCGATCGCTCGTGATTGAAAGTGGCCGTATCGACAAAGAGACGGCCACACGGGAGCCGGATCGAACCGTCGGCGCCCCCCGGAGGCGGCCGTGCGCGACGGCCGAAAGGGAGGGCGAAGGGGGGTCGGCCCGAGCCGCGAGCGGCCGGAGGGGGAGGGTCAGCGCGACTGCGGGCCGCGCCGCTGCGGCAGCGTCACCACCGACGCGTCGCCAGGACCGGCCGGCGGCAGCCCCGCGACCTGCGCCAGCAGATCGCACCAGGCCGTCAGATGCGCCCCCGTGTCCGGAACCCCGCCCAGGCCCTCGCGCGGTGTCCACGACGCCCGGATCTCGATCTGCGAGGCGGCCGGGCGGGCCGACAGCCCCCCGAAGTGATGAGAACTCGCCCGGGTGACCGTGCCGCTCGGCTCGCCGTACGTCAGCCCGCGCGCCTGGAGCGCGCCCGTCAGCCAGGTCCAGCAGACGTCCGGCAGCAGCGGGTCGGCCGCCATCTCCGGCTCCAGCTCCGCGCGCACCAGCGTCACCAGCCGGAACGTGCCGTGCCAGGCGTCGTGCCCGGCCGGGTCGTGCAGCAGCACCAGCCGCCCGTCGGCCAGGTCCTGGTCGCCGTCCACGACGGTGGCCTCCAGCGCGTACGCGAACGGCGCCAGCCGGCGGGGCGCCGGGGTCGGCTCCACCTCGAGCTGCGGGCGCAGCCGGGCCGCGCGCAGCGCGTCGACTGCGGCCCGGAAAGGCGGCGGTGGCCCTGTTTCCGTATGCCGCTCCGCCTCCTCGGTCCCCTTCGCCTCGTCCATTCCGCCAGCGTCGTCCGACAGTCGTCCCTGAGCCGCAGCCATGCGGGGAAGAGTAAGGGGAACGGGGGCCGCGCGCAGGGCAAGACACCCGGCCGGGGCGCGGCCGGTCACCTCGGGTGCGGTGCGGGCCGGGCCCCCGGCGTCCGGGCGCGGCCGTGTCCGCTCCGGGGCCGTGGGAGACTTTCCGGCGTGAGTGCCAACGGAAGCCCTGCGGGCCAGCAGCCGACAGCCACCTACGACTCCGCCTTCCTGAAGGCGTGCAGGCGTGAACCCGTACCGCACACGCCGGTGTGGTTCATGCGGCAGGCCGGGCGCTCGCTGCCGGAGTACCGCAAGGTCCGCGAGGGCGTCGGGATGCTCGACTCCTGCATGCGCCCCGACCTGGTCACCGAGATCACGCTCCAGCCGGTCCGTCGGCACGGCGTCGACGCGGCGATCTACTTCAGCGACATCGTCGTCCCGCTCAAGGCCATCGGCATCGACCTCGACATCAAGCCCGGTGTCGGCCCGGTCGTCGAGCGCCCCATCCGTACCCGCGAGGACCTCGCCCAGCTGCGCGACCTCACGCCCGAGGACGTCTCCTACGTCACCGAGGCCATCGGCATGCTCACCCGCGAGCTCGGCGCCACTCCGCTGATCGGTTTCGCCGGTGCCCCGTTCACCCTCGCGAGCTACCTGGTCGAGGGCGGTCCGTCGCGGACGTACGAGAACGCCAAGGCGATGATGTTCGGCGACCCCGAGCTCTGGGCCGACCTGCTCGACCGCCTCGCGGACATCACCGCCGGGTTCCTGAAGGTGCAGATCGAGGCGGGCGCCAGCGCCGTCCAGCTGTTCGACTCCTGGGCGGGTGCCCTCGCCCCCGCCGACTACCGGCGCTCCGTGCTGCCCGCCTCGGCGAAGGTCTTCCGGGCCGTCGAGTCCTACGGTGTGCCGCGCATCCACTTCGGTGTCGGCACCGGTGAACTGCTCGGTCCGATGGGCGAGGCCGGCGCGGACGTCGTCGGCGTCGACTGGCGGGTGCGCCTGGACGAGGCCGCCCGCCGCGTCGGCCCCGGCAAGGCCCTCCAGGGCAACCTGGACCCGACGGTCCTGTTCGCCACCCGCGAGGCCGTCGAGACCAAGGCTCAGGAGGTCCTCGACTCCGCCGCGAGTCTGGAGGGCCACGTCTTCAACCTCGGCCACGGCGTCATGCCGTCCACCGACCCCGACGCGCTCACCCGGCTGGTGGACTACGTCCACACCCGCACCGCCCGCTGACGAACGGCCTCCGGGCCTCACCAGGTCTGCCGGGGCCGGGCGTTCCTGCCGAACAGCAGGCCGCGCGGCTCCGGGGGCGGCGGGGTGCCGGGCCGCAGCGGCCAGGCCAGCAGCATGCCCGCCAGGAAGCCGGCGACATGCGCCGCGTACGCCACCGTGGCGGTGCCCTCGACGGCCTCCCCGGAGGAGTACACGGCCTGGAGCACGAACCAGAAGCCCAGCACGATCCAGGCGGGCAGCCGCAGCGGCAGGAAGATCAGGAAGGGCACGAGGACCCAGACACGGGCCCTCGGATACAGCACCAGGTACGCCCCCAGCACTCCGGCGACCGCCCCCGACGCCCCGATCAGCGGTTCGGCCGAATCCGCGTCGAGCACCGCGAAGCCGTAGGTGGCCGCGTAGCCGCAGGCGGCGTAGAACAGCGCGAAGCGCACGTGGCCCATGCGGTCCTCTATGTTGTTCCCGAAGATCATCAGGAACAGCATGTTGCCCAGCAGATGCAGCAGGCCGCCGTGCAGGAACATCGCCGTCAGCACGCTGAACTCCGGCGACTTGTCGTAGCCCGGCGGCGCGATCACACAGCCCGCGCCCCGCGCGCCCATGCCCACGTCCCCGGTCGGCACCAGCCGCGGCAGCTGGTGCTGGATCAGTTCCCGGGGGACCACCGCGTACTGGTCCAGGAACGCCCGCATGCCGCAGGTGTCCGCCAGGGTCCCGCCGCGGTAGGGCATGTAGAGGAACACGAGGACGTTCGTGGCGATCAGGGCGTACGTCACCCAGGGGGTGCGGCGCACCGGGTTCACGTCATGGACGGGGATGACCACGGTGGACTTCTGCCCTGGATCCGGGCGGTGAACCGGTGAACACGGGCGCGCGTGCGTGCGTATGACTCGGCATGGCGATGAACGAGCAAGTCGGTCCCACCATGCACGCCCTGCCCGACGGCGAGGCCGAGATCGCTCTGGTGGTGCGGTTGCCCTGGGAGGACGTGGCCCGGCTGGGCCAGGAGGCGGGCCGGCTGGCCATGCAGATGAAGCGGCCGGTGACCCTGGACGAGGCCGTCAGCCACCGGCTCCGCTCGCGGCCCGCGACGGCCGCGCACGCCAAGCCGAGCGAACCGGCCGCGGTGTCCACCCTGCCCAGGGTGTCCGGGTCGGCCTGACCCCCGCCCGGCCCCTCTCCCGGTCACCCCACCCCGTCACCCTTCCCCTTCACCCCTGCCGCACCTTCGCCGCCGCCTTGCGCGCCGCCACCAGCACCGGGTCCCACACGGGGCTGAACGGCGGGGCGTAGCCCAGGTCCAGGGCCGTCATCTGGTCCACCGTCATCCGCGCGGTCAGGGCGACGGCGGCGATGTCGACGCGCTTGGCGGCGCCCTCCCGGCCGACGATCTGGACGCCGAGCAGTCGGCCCGTGCCGTGCTCGGCGAGCATCTTGACGGTCATGGGAGAGGCGCCCGGGTAGTACCCCGCGCGGCTGGTGGACTCGACCGTGACCGTCTCGAACCGCAGTCCCGCCCGTCGGGCGTCCTTCTCCCGCAGGCCCGTGCGGGCGATCTCCAGGTCGCAGACCTTGCTGACCGCCGTGCCGACCACACCGGGGAAGGTGGCGTAACCGCCGCCGACGTTGGTGCCGATGACCTGGCCGTGCTTGTTGGCGTGGGTGCCCAGGGCGATATGGCGTTCGCGGCCCGAGACGAGGTCGAGGACCTCCACGCAGTCGCCGCCCGCCCAGATGTTCCCGTGGCCGCGCACTCGCATCGCGAGGTCGGTGAGCAGTCCGCCGTGCTCGCCCAGCGGCAGCCCCGCCGCGCGCGCCAGGGCCGTCTCCGGGCGGACACCGATGCCCAGGACCACCACGTCCGCCGGGTACTCGGCGTCGGCGGTGGTCACCGCGCGGACCCGGCCGTCCTCGCCGGTGGGGAACCCGGTGACCTCGGCGTCGTCGACCATGGTGATACCGAGGCCCGTCATCGCCCGGTGCACCAGACGGCCCATGTCCGGGTCGAGCGTCGACATCGGCTCGCTGCCCCGGTTCACGACCGTGACCTCGAACCCGCGGTTGATCAGCGCGTCGGCCATCTCCACGCCGATGTACCCGGCGCCGACCACCACCGCCCGCCGCCCGCGCGTGCGCTCCAGCGTGTCCAGCAGCGCCTGCCCGTCGTCCAGGGTCTGCACCCCGTGCACGCCCGGCGCGTATGCCCCCGGCATGTCCGGGCGGACCGGACGGGCCCCCGTGGCGATCACCAGATCGTCGTACGACGTCCAGTCCTCGGCCCCGGTGTCGACGTCACGCGCGCGTACCCGCCGCCCCGCCACGTCGATCTCCACGACCTCCGTGCGCAGCCGCAGACCGATGCCGCGCGCCCGGTGCTCCGCGGGGGAACGGGCGATCAGCTCGTCCCGGTCGGCCACGTCACCGCCCACCCAGTACGGGATCCCGCATGCCGAGTAGGAGGTGAAGGGGCCGCGCTCGAACGCCACGATCTCCAGCTCGTCCGGGCCCCTGAGCCGGCGTGCCCGGGACGCCGCGGACATGCCCGCCGCGTCCCCGCCGATCACGACCAGGCGCCTGCCCGCGTTCCCCGTCCCACCGTTCATGGTCATGCGAACACGCTACGGGGCCACAGCATTTCAGTCCCGCCCGTCCCCCTCCGTCGCGCCGCCGGGCCGCTCCCCGGCCGCGGGACGCGCGCCGAACGCGGGCAGCGGGCCGGGCGCGCCCGCCGTGGGCGCGGGCTCCGCCGCGCGGGGCAGCCGGGGCCGTACGACCCGCAGCCACAGCAGCGCGAGCAGACCCAGCGCCGCCGCGAACGGCAGCACCGCGCCCAGCACCAGCGCGATCCATCGCAGGGTCGTCAGAAACGCGTCCCAGCCGCCCGACAGGGCGTCGACGAAGCCCGGGTCGTCGTCCTCGGCCACCCGCTCCACCGGCGTCTCGCTCAGCGACACCGTGATCGTCGCGAGGCTCGTACGGTCCTTCAGGGACACCTGCCGCGCCAGCAGCGCCTCCAGGTCGGACTGGCGGGCACTCAGCTCGCCCTCCAGCTGCACGACGTCGGTGAGCCGGGTGGCCCGGTCCATCAGCTCCCGGATCCGGGCCACGCTCGCGCGCTGCGTCCTGATGCGGCTCTCCACGTCGACGACCTGGTCGGTGACGTCCTCCGCCCGGGCGGTGCGCTCCAGCAGCTTCCCCGAACCCTCCAGGTCGTCGAGCACCTCGGCGTAGGCCTCGACCGGCACCCGCAGCACCACACGGGTACGCTCGCGGCCCCCGGAGTCACGGGTGGTGCTCTCCCGGCCCACATAGCCGCCCGCGCCCTCGGCGACCGTTCGGGCCTCCTCCAGGGCTTTCGGGACGTCCTTGACCTGCACGGTCAGCGAGGCCGTGCGGATGATGTCGTTCACCGGAACGGGCGCGGGAGGCGCCGTGCGGCCGGACGCCGCGTCGGCGTTCTCGGGGCCCTGCCCGGCCGCCTGCTCGGGCTGGGCCTGAACCTTGGCGGCGTCGGACGACCCGCCGGAGTCGGACGCGCCGCTGCACCCGGTCATCGCCAGGGCCGCGGCGAGCAGGACCCCCGCGAGAACCTGCGCGGATCGTGCCGTACGTACGTGCATGGGCCTACCCCCCAAGGCTGAGAATGCTGACGCCCCTTTGACGCACCGGCCCGCCCGGCTCGTTCGCCCGCCGCGGTTCCGAACCCGTCACGGTCGGGACTCGGCGGGGCCACGAGACCCCGGGCGCGGGCCCGCCGGGGACCTTCGGCCGGGCCGGAGGGCCCGGCCGGAGCGCCGGTGCCGGATGAGAGGGTGGGGGCATGAGCGCACAAGGCACGCGGAACAGGCATGTCGTCGTCATCGGGGCCGGGATCGCCGGGCTGGCCGCCGCCCACCGGCTGCTCGGGCGCGGCGCGACGGTGACCGTGCTGGAGGCCTCCCACCGGGTCGGCGGCAAGCTGCTGCCCGGCGAGATCGCGGGCGCGCGGGTGGACCTCGGCGCCGAGTCGCTGCTGGCCCGCCGCCCCGAGGCGGTCGCCCTGGCCCGCGAGACCGGCCTCGCCGACAGCCTCCAGCCGCCCGCCACCGCCACCGCCTCGCTCTGGACCCGCGGCGCGCTGCGCCCCATGCCCAAGGGCCATGTCATGGGCGTCCCCGGCACCGCTGCCGCCCTGGCCGGAGTGCTGTCCGACGAGGGACTGAAGCGCATCGAGGCCGACGACGAACTGCCGCGCACCGAGACCGGCGACGACATCGCGGTCGGCGAGTTCGTCGCCGCCCGGCTCGGCCGCGAGGTCGTCGACCGGCTCGTCGAACCGCTCCTGGGCGGGGTGTACGCGGGCGACGCCTACCGCATCTCGATGCGCTCGGCCGTCCCGCAGCTGTTCCAGGCCGCCCAGCGGCACACCTCGCTGACCGAGGCCGTGCGCGAGATCCAGGCCGCCGCGGCCGCCGCGCAGCAGACCGGGCCCGTGTTCCTCGGCATCGCCGGAGGCGTGGGCCGGCTGCCCCTCGCGGTCGCCGAGTCGGTCCGCGCGCGCGGCGGCGAGATCCTCACCCACACGCGCGTGACGGAACTGCGCCGCGAGCAGGACGGCTGGCGCGTCGTCACCGCGGACCGGGCGCTGCACGCCGACGGCGTCGTCGTCGCCGTGCCTGCCCCCGCCGCCGCGGCGCTGCTGCGCGCCGAGGCCCCCGCCGCCGCGGCCGAGCTGACCGCCGTCGAGTACGCCTCGATGGCCCTGGTCACCCTCGCCTACCGGCGCGCCGACGTGCGCCTGCCCGAGGGCAGCGGCTTCCTGGTCCCGCCCGTCGACGGACGCACGATCAAGGCCTCCACCTTCGCCTCGCAGAAGTGGGGCTGGATCGACGCCGAGAACCCGGACGTGGCCGTGCTGCGCACCTCCGTCGGCCGGCACCGCGAGACCGAGATCCTCGACCGCCCCGACGCCGCCCTCGTCGACGTCTCCCGGCACGACCTGCGCGAGGCGACCGGGCTGGACGCCGTCCCGCTCGACACCCGCGTCACCCGCTGGACGGACGGTCTGCCCCAGTACCCGGTCGGCCACCACGCGCGCGTGGCCCGCATCCGCGAGCACGTCGCCGCGCTGCCCGCCCTCGCCGTGTGCGGCGCGGCCTACGACGGCGTCGGCGTCCCCGCCTGCGTCGCGAGCGCCCACGCGGCGGTCGACCAGCTGGACGGCGACCTCACCGCCGTGACCGCGCTGACGGCCGCCCCGGTGCAGAGTCTCCACGGCGGAGCGGGAGAATAGGGACCATGAGTGACGACGCCCCCACCACCGGCCCCGACCGGATCCCGAACAAGGGCAAGCTGGCCAAGGACCTCAACGAGGTCATCCGCTACACCCTGTGGTCCGTCTTCCAGCTGAAGGACGTGCTCCCCGAGGACCGCGCGGGCTACGCCGAAGAGGTCCAGGAGCTGTTCGACCAGCTCGCCGCCAAGGACGTCACCGTCCGCGGCACCTACGACGTCTCCGGCCTGCGCGCCGACGCCGACCTCATGATCTGGTGGCACGCCGAGACGGCCGACCAGCTCCAGGAGGCGTACAACCTCTTCCGCCGCACCAGGCTCGGCCGCGCGCTGAAGCCGGTGTGGTCGAACATGGCGCTGCACCGCCCCGCCGAGTTCAACCGCTCGCACATTCCGGCGTTCCTCGCCGACGAGACGCCGCGGAACTATGTCAGCGTCTACCCCTTCGTGCGGTCCTACGACTGGTACCTCCTGCCCGAGGAGGACCGCCGCCGGATGCTCGCCGACCACGGCAAGATGGCCCGCGGCTACCCCGACGTGCGCGCCAACACGGTCGCCTCGTTCTCGCTGGGCGACTACGAGTGGCTGCTGGCCTTCGAGGCGGACGAGCTGTACCGCATCGTCGACCTGATGCGTCACCTGCGGGCCTCCGAGGCTCGCCTGCACGTCCGCGAGGAGGTCCCCTTCTTCACCGGCAGGAGGAAGGACGTGGCCGAGCTGGTGGCGGGCCTGGCCTGAGCGCCCAGGGGCGCGGGGCCGCATCGATCGGCGGCTCCGCGCCCCGGGCGCGACCGGCATCGGGCGGGCGTCTTTTCCCCGCAGACCGTCACTCCGACGGCGAGGGAACAGGCTCCGCCCGCCCCGCGCACGCGGCACGCCGCGCCGGCGTCCGCCCCTCCAGCAGATACGCCTCCAGGTAGGCGTTGACGCACCGGTTCGGCCCGCCGGCCACCCCGTGGGACCCCGCGTCCCGCTCGGTCACCAGCACCGAACCGGCCAGCCGCCGGTGCAGCTCCAGCGCCCCCTCGTACGGCGCGGCCGCGTCCCGCTCCGCGGACAGGATCAGCAGCGGCGGCAGCTCACCCGGCCCGGTCCGCACGTCCAGGGCACGCTGCTGCGGCGCGGGCCAGTACGCGCAGGGCAGATTCGCCCAGACGTTGTCCCAGGTCTCGAACGGCGCCACCCGGGCCAGCCGGGTGTTGTCCCGGTCCCACACCTTCCAGTCCCGCGGCCAGGGCGCGTCGTTGCACTCCACGGCCGAGTACACCGCGGCCGAGTTCTCCGCCTCCGCGGCCGCCTCCCGGACCGGCCCGGCCACGTCGACCAGCAGCTGCGGATCGCCCTCGAGGTACGCCGACAGCGCCTCGGCCCGCAGCGGCCAGAAGTCGTCGTAGTAGCCGGCCTGGAGGAAGGCACCCTGCAGCTGGCCCGGCCCCACCTCGCCGCCCGCGGGCTCCGCCGACAGCCGGGCCCGGGCCCGTTCGTAGCTGCGCAGCACCTTCGCCGCGGTGTTCCCGAGGCCGTAGACCTTGTCGTGCCGGGCGATCCACTCCCGGAAGTCGGTCCAGCGGTCCTCGAACGCGGCCGACTGCGCGAGGTTGTTGCGGTACCAGATCCGCTCCGGGTCGGGGTTCACGGGGGAGTCGAACACCATCCGCCGCACGTGCGAGGGGAACATCGCCGCGTACAGCGCTCCGAAGTAGGTGCCGTAGGAGGCGCCCATGAAGGTCAGCCGGCTCTCGCCGAGGGCCGCGCGCAGGACGTCGAGGTCACGGGCGTTGTTGAGGGAGTGGTAGTGCCGCAGCGCGCTGCCGTTGCGCTCCGCGCAGCCGCGCGCGTAGGCCTTGGCCCGAGCGATGCGTTCCCGTTTGTACGACTCCGAGGGGTGGGTCGGGGCCGGGGAGGGCCCCTTGAAGTACCGCTTCGGGTCCTGGCAGGACAGCGGCGCGGAGCGGCCGACGCCGCGCGGGGCGTAGCCGACGAGGTCGTAGGCGGCGGCCAGGCGCTTCCACTCCGGCATCAGGCCGATCAGCGGGAAGTAGAAGCCGGAGGAGCCGGGACCGCCCGGGTTGAAGACCAGGGCGCCCTGGCGGGGCACCTTGTGCTTGCTGTTGAACGGGTCGCGCTGGGTGGCCCGGACCCGGCTGACGGTGAGCCGGATCTGTCTGCCGTCGGGCCGGGCGTAGTCGAGCGGGACGGTGACCGTGCCGCACTGCATGCTGCCGGGCATGTCCTGCGCCTCGGAGCATCTGCCGAACTCGATCCCGGCCGCGCCCGCGCGGGCGGCGGCGACGGCGGTGCCGCGCAGTTCGGCCGCCGGACGGGAGAGCGGCCCGGCGGCGCCGGGGCCGCCGGTGGCGCTCCCGGCCGGAGCCGCGGCGAGGGTGGTCAGCAGCAGCGCGGCGGCCGACGCTCCGGCGGCCGAGTGACGGACGGCAGCTCTCATCGCGGATCCCTTCGGTGCACGGCGGCGACACAAGGGATGGTTCGTTCGGCGGCCGGGCAAGGCAAGCACCGCCCGCCCGGTGTCGGCCCCGATGCCCCTTGTGCGCCCCGTACGGGTGCGCGCCGTCACCCGTCCTGGTCGCGCTCCCGCCCCAGGTACTCCTCACGGTGTTCGAACGCCGCGCGCAGATCCGGTTCGCCGACCGCCCGGACGCCGAGCATCGCGACGGAGGTAAGAAAGGCCCGGTCGCCGCTCCCGTCGCCGTGCCGGGCCAGCGCGCCGAGCAGACGCTGCCCGGCGGGGGAGGCCCAGCGGGAGTAGGGGTGCGTCTCGAACCGGGCTATCGCCAGACAGCCGAGGGCGAGCACGAGGGGCAGCGCGAACCACAGCGCCATCAGATGCCGCGGCATGTCCTCCGGTACGGGCAGCAGCAGCGCGGCCGCGCCGAGCACCGGCACCACCACGACGGCGGCCCACACCTGGCGCACGGCCGAGGCGACCGTGGAGCGGCCGGCGTCGGGCACCGCGAGTCCCGCGCCGACCAGGCGTTCGGACAGGGCGCGCACGGAGTCGGCGGCGGCCGCGGCGGTGCGGACCGGCGCTATCCGGGACTGGCCCCGCGGGCCGATCGCCCCGAGCACCGAACGCTCCATCTCGTCGCGTCCGCGCGGGTCGACCACCGTCGCCCAGCCGGTGTGCGCGAGCAGCAGCCGTCGCTGACGGGCCATCGACACCAGCGTCAGATCGGCGACCCGGCGGGGGCCGCCGGACAGGAACGCCGCCTCGTAGAGGGTCAGCTCATGGTGTCCGTCGGCGCGAGGGGCGCTCGCCTCCGCGGCCGCGGCGCGTACCGCGGCCAGGCACAGCCGGGTGCAGGTGAGGCCGGCGGCGGCCCAGGCCAACAGCAGGAAGAGGACCCAGAACATCCTGCGTTTCTATGCCAGAGGCCGAAGAATTGCCATGCCCCGTTCACCATCCGGACGCGGTGTGGCGGGTGGGTGACGTTCCGTTCGCCTGTCCGCTACGACTGCCGCGGTGTGGGCGGGCTGGTCGCCGCGGGCGGCAGCGCGTAGCTCGGCGAGTGCGGCGGGGTCATCGGCACGGCGGGCGCCGGGTCGGCGGTCGGGCCCGGCGGGGCGGGGGAGCTGGTGATCGGCGGGGTGCTGGTGGCCGCCATGTCGCGGGCCAGCTGGTCGAAGTCGACGTATCCCGTGGCCTCCAGGACCTTGATGTGGTCCAGCACGGTGGAGTTGGCGTCGTCGGCGAGCTGGCGCACCAGCGAGTTGCGGGTGCTCGCGCGGACCTGGGCGACCACGCCGAAGACCCTGCCGTGCGCGAGCCGCAGGATGTTGGCGAACTCGCGGTCGTACGTGGTGCCCTGCGCCGCGTCGAGCGTGCCGAGCCAGGCCTGCTGCTGCTCGTTGGGCTCGTTGGGCAGCTCCAGGCCGAGCCGCTTGGCCACGTCGCGCACCCGGTCGTCGAGGAACACATGGCCGTCGACCAGATGCTGTCCCGCGGTGCGGACGGCCTGGGTGGTGCCCTTCTCCTGTGCCTGCTGGCCGGCCGGCAGCTCCCACAGGCCCGCCAGGCGGACCTTGGTGACGAACTCCCGGTCCAGCGCGGACAACGGGCCGAACCGGGTCTGCACCGACTGGTCGGCGAGCACGTCGGGGCCGGTGCCCGAGCGGTCGGCGTACGACCAGAGCGGGAAGACGAGGGCCAGCAGCGTCGCGGTCAGACCCGCGACGATGAGCCCGGTGCCGTTGAACACGCCTCTGCCGGAGATGGGCGGTCGCGGTCGCATGGTGCCTCCTGTTGCGGCACCGCACGCTAGTACGTTTCTGGTGCGGGGTTGGCATATTACTGCGGACTTCAGGCCAACTTCCGTACGGGGACAGAACCTTGCAACTCGGTCATCGTGGAGCGAACAGGAGCTCCGGCGCGACGCCAAAGCGGGGCGGAGACGGCCGAAACAGGCGTACCGGCGAGGGTGTTAGCCGCGGCACATTTCAGCCACGGCCGAAAGGGCCAGGTCAGCGGCGCAGCAGCACCTTGCGCGTGGCCCGCGCGAGACGGGCGTGCGGGCGGGCCCGCGGGGCCGGGCCCGAGCGGTCGAGCCACCAGGTGCGCAGCTCCCGCCGCACGCGGGCGTCCTCGGCCCCGCCCTCGTTCAGCACATGCTCGGCGAAGGCCAGGGCGTCGTGCCGGTAGCCGCCGGTCATCGGGCGCCGCTGGGCGTAACCGAGGAACGCGGCACGGTAGCCCGCGCCGAGGATCTCCGGCAGCTCCGGCGCCACCTTCGCCACCACGTCCGCCCGCTTCGCGGCCAGTGCCCGCGCCTGTACCCGCAGCCGCGCCCGGTCGAACCCCTCGGGCACGGGCGTCCCGGCCACCAGCGCCGACAGCAGGGCCGCCTGCGCGAGCCCGAGACGCTGGCGGGGTGCCTCGTCGGACGAGGGGCCGCGGCCGGGGCGGTCCTCCGTGACTCCGGCTCCGGCGACATGACCGGCACTCCCGGCCGCCTCGCGTGCGGCGCGCCCCGCCTCCACCGCACCCCGGATCGACTCCAGTTCCCGCTCCAGCTCGCCCGGCCCGGGGAAGTTCTCGTCGCGCTCCAGCAGGACGCCCGGCGGCGAGACGCGGGAGGCGAGGTCCTCCAGGATGCCGAGGACGGGCCGGGGGACCGGGTGGGCGTGGCTGTCGTGCCAGACCCCGTCGCGCTCGAAACCGCCGGCGACATGCACGTACGCGATGGCTTCGAGGGGGAGCTCGGCGAGCGCCTTGGCGGGGTCCTCGCCGCGGTTGACGTGATTGGTGTGCAGGTTGGCCACGTCGATCAGCAGCCGTACGCCGGTGCGGTCGGCCAGGTCGTACAGGAACTGGCCCTCGGTCATCTCCTCGCCCGGCCAGCCGATCAGCGCGGCGATGTTCTCGACGGCCAGCGGCACGGGCAGCGCGTCCTGGGCGATACGGATGTTCTCGCACAGCACGTCGAGGGCGTCCCGGGTGCGCGGCACGGGCAGCAGGTGCCCGGCCTCCAGACGCGGGGACGCGGTCAGCGGCCCGCCCGCGCGGACGAACGCGATGTGCTCGGTGACCAGCGGCGAGCCCAGGGCCTCGGCCCGCTCGGCGAGCGCGGTCAGCCGCTCCTCGTCGGGCCGGTCCGCGCCGCCGAGGCCGAGCGCCACCCCGTGCGGGACGACGGTCACCCCGCGCTCGCGCAGCCGCAGCAGGGACTCGGGCAGATGCCCCGGGCAGACGTTCTCGGCGACCACCTCGACCCAGTCGATCCCCGGCATCGCTTCCACGGCGTCCGCGATCTCCGGCCGCCAGCCGATCCCCGTCCCCAGTCGCTCCACGGTCCCTCCCCCGTCGTTTCCGTGCAGGCCGCCGCTCCCGGCGTGTGTTGTGGGGGGTATGGCCCCGCGGCCGGGGCACGAACCCCGCCGCGGGCGCCTTCAGAGCAACATTTGAGGTTGGGGCACCGACCGGCGGTACCCCGGCCTCGGGGCGGGCACTATTGGAGGAAGCCCTCGGAGTCCACCGGGTCCGGCCGGCCCGTGTTGACCGTGCCGGGCGCGCCCGGCGAGGGCCGCGAGGTCGTCTGGATGTCCCCGGTCGGCCCGGCGACGGGCGCCGACGGCACGGGCTGGCCCGGCACCGGCGGCGGCGGACCCGTGGGGCTGGCGGTCGAGGCGTTCGCCGCGTCGTTGGCGATGGCGTCGAAGTCGACCTTGCCGGTCTTCTCCAGGATCGTGATGTGGTCGAGCACGGTCTGGTTGGCGTCGGACGCGAGCTGACGCACCAGGGTGTTGCGGGTGCTGTTCCGCACCGCGCCGATGGCCGGGAAGATCTTGCCGTGCGCGGACCGCAGCAGGTTGACGAACTTGTACTCGTACTCCGGGCCGGTCGCCGCGGTCATCTCCTGGAGCCAGCCCTGCTGCTGATCGGTGGGCTGGTTCGGCAGCGCGACGCCGAGCTGCGCCGCCACGATCCGCACCCGCTTGTCCAGGTCGGTGTGACCGACGATCAGGTGGTCGCCGGCCTCCTTGATCGCCGCGCTCGGCGCCCGCTCGATGGCCTGCTGCCCGGCCGGCAGCTCCCACAGCCCCGCCAGCCGCACCCGGACGATCAGATCCCGGTCGGAGGCCGTCAGCGGCCCCCACCGTGTGTTCACCGTCCCGGCGTCAAGGTTCGCCTGACCTGTCCCCGAGCGGTCCGCGTAGGACCATACGGGGAAGGCGAGCGCGCCGACGGTGGCGACAAGGGCCGCGATGATGAAGGCCGTACCGTTGATACGCCGCAAGGAAGCCTCCTGGGGAAACCGACTGGTCGCTGGGGCAGGTGATGCACGGCCAGCGCACAGGGGTACGTGCGGTGTCCCCGGAATGTTCAAGCGCGTGCCGGGCGATTCGGCGCCGGCCGCGCGAGGGCCCCGCCCCGCCCTTCTACGGCCGTGGCAGCCGCAGTCGGGAGCAGAAGCGGCTGCCGCCCTCCGCCACCACCGTGCAACTGCCCGGCGCCACCTCGGTGAAGCCCGCGTCCCGGACCAACGGCAGGCCGCCCGCGGTCAGTTCGCTCCACCGGTCCGGCTCGGCGGTGCGCACGGCGAGCGGGTGGCCGGCCTCGCGCCAGGCGGCGCGCTCCTCGCCGGACAGCTCCCACCAGGCGAGCTGGGCGCCGTGTCCGGCCTGGGCCATCGCCTTGCCGGCCGACATCTCCACCCCGGGGTTCATCCACAGCACGGGCGCGACCGGGTCCGCCGCGACCGGGGCCCCGGGATCGTCCAGGTCGGTGCCCGACACCTGGAGCCGGGCGAGGTCCTTCGGCCAGCCGTCCAGCGGCACCGGCGGGAACACCCGCACCTGCGCCGCCTTCCCCGTCACCGTGATCCCGTCCAGCGCCTCGGCCCGCCGCCACTCCGCGCCACGGGCCCGCCGCACGACCTTGCGGATACGGGCGTCCTGCCAGTCGCTCATGGCCCGCGCCCACTCCCCGTCGCCCGCCGACCGCTCGTCGGAGAGGATCGTGAGCACCGCGCGCGCCGCCGTCTCCAGCGCGTCCGTACGCGCGGGCGGATCACCCCGCTCGATGCGGACGACGAGGGGCAGCACGAACTGCGGCGCCAGGTCACGGTCACCGGGCGCGGTACGGAAGGGGCTCTCACTGGTCACGCCCACCAGTGTGCCAACCCCGGGCGCGTGGCCGATCACGTGATCGGCCACGCCGGAGGCATGGCCCCCGGGCACCTCGCGGCGGCGGCCTACCCTGGAGGCATGAGCGACGACAACTACTGTCTGATCGACGCCACGAAGCCCCCGAAGGCGGACGGCCCGCCCTACGCGGAGTGCGTGCAGTGCCGGGAGGCCACCGAGTACCCGGAGTCGTACAAGGGCATCACGCTGTGCCCGGTGTGCGAGTGGCAGGAGGCCCAGCGCACGGCCTGCTCAGGCTGACGGCCGCCCCGCGGCGGCGACCAGCTCCGAGACCTTCACGAAGCGGTAGCCCCGCCGCCGCAGCTCGGGGACGATCTCGCGCACGGCCCGTTCGGTGGCCGGGGCGGCGCTGCGCGTGCAGTGCAGCACGACGACGGAGCCCGGCCGCACCCCGTCCAGCACCTGCCGGGCCACGGCCCCGGAGTCCGTCGCGAACGCGTCCCCGCCGACCACGTCCCACTGCACGGCGGTGACCCCGGCGGGTGCCAGGGCGCGCAGGGCCGCGCGGTCGTAACAGCCGCCGGGGAAGCGGAAGTAGGGCATGGCGTCCTCGATCCCCGCCGTGCGGAAGGCGGTGTACGCGCGCTCCACGTCGGCCCGCATCCGGGCTGCGGGCAGGTCCGGCAGGCCGTAGCAGCCGCCGGTGAAGGCGTAGTGGCTGTAGGAGTGGTTGGCGACCTCGAAGAGCGGGTCGCGGCCGATGGCCCGGGCCTGGTCCGGGTACTGCTCCGCCCACCGGCCGGTCATGAACACGGTCGCCGGCACCCGGAGCGCGCGCAGGGCGGCGATCAGCGAGGGATTGTCGAAGCGCTCGCCCGCCGCGGCCCGGTCGCCCTGCCCGCGGTCATGTCGGCGTCGAAGGTCAGCGCGACCGTCCTGCCCCCGGTGCGGGGGCCGTTGCGGAAGACGGGCGTCAGGCCCGCCGGGCCCGGGGCGAGCGTGGGCGGCCGGGACGGCGCGGCGGAGGGGGCCGGGCGCACCGCCCCGGCCGGGCCGCGCGGTGCCTCGGGGGCGCCGCACGAGGCGAGGACCGAGGAGAGCACGCAGACGGCGGTGAGACGCCGGACGCGTCGTACGGAGGGGATCACCGTACGAACGTAGGAGTGACGATCGGGTGGTCGGACGATCCACGCCGCCCGTGCGCCCGATGGCGGGCCCGCGTCACCCGGGCGGGCCCCCCCGGCGGCCGGTGTCCGTCAGTGGTGCCAGGGGCCGGTCACGGCGAAGGTGGTGCCTGGGTCGTAGCAGTTGAGGTACATCGTCCGCCAGTCCGGGGAGAAGACGGCCCCGGCGAACTCGCCCCACTCGGGGGCCTCGGGAGTGCCGGTGTTCTGGCGGTTGCGGGCCACGGGGTAGACGTCGCCGCGCCGGTTGACACCGTAGACGTGCTGGGCGCCGCCGCCGTCCTCGCAGACCATCAGGCCGCCCGCGGGGGACAGGCAGATGTTGTCGGGGGACTCGCCCGGCAGCTGCACGTCCGTGTCCGGGCCGAAGACGATCACCAGGGTGAGGTGGTGGTGGGCCGGGTCGTAGCGCCAGACCTGGCCGTAGTGGTCGGCGCCCGAACCGGCGGCGCGGCGCGCGAAGGACGACACGAAGTAGACGGAGTGACGGCCCCAGTAACAGCCCTCCAGCTTCTGTGCGTGGGTGACACCGCGCGGGCCGAAGTCCTGGAACCGGATCGGGGTCCGGGCCGCCAGCGGGTCGGGGACGTCCACCCACTCGACCCGCTGGAAGCGGGTGCCCGCCTCCTGGATCACCGACAGGTCGGGCACCCCCGGCACCCGCATCGCCTGGAGCCGGCCGCCCGCGCGCAGCGAGCCGTGACCGCCGAGCGGCTTGTTGGGCAGGAAGCGGTAGAACAGGCCGAACGGCTTGTCGAAGGCGTCCTCGGTCTCGTAGACGATGCCGTGGCGCGGGTCGACGGCGATCGCCTCGTGCTGGAAGCGGCCCATGGCCTTCAGGGGGACCGCGCCGCTGCGGTGCGGGTCGGCGGGGTCCACCTCGAAGATGTAGCCGTGGTCCTTGGCGTACCCGTTGGTGCCGGCCCTGTCCTCGGTCTCCTCGCAGGTCAGCCAGGTGTGCCAGGGTGTGGGCCCGCCCGCGCAGTTGACGGCCGTGCCGGCGATCGCCACCCGCTCGGCCAGTACGTTCCCGCGCGCGTCCAGCGCCAGTGCGGTGCAGCCGCCCTTGCCGGCCGGGTCGTAGGTCAGGCCGGGGACGGTGGGGACGCCGATCGGGGCGGTGACGCGGTTCTCGTGGTTGCGGACGAGATGGACCCGGCCGCCCCGGCCGGGCAGTGCGGTCATGCCGTCGTGGTGGGAGGGCACCGGGCCCTCGCCGGAGCGCAGCGGGTCGCCCTCGCGGGAGAGCACCCGGTAGCGGAAACCTTCCGGCAGATCGAGCAGGCCCTGCGGGTCGGGCAGCAGGGGGCCGTAGCCGTGGCGGCCCGGACCGCCGGCGGCGGCCGAACCGGCGAACAGTTCCGAGAGAGCGCCGGTGAAGGCGATGCCGGCTCCCACGGCCCCGGACCGCGCGAGAGCCTGACGACGCGTCATGGACATGTACTGGCCTTCCTGTTGGCGGACAGGACTGACCAAGCGTGTGTACCACCGGCGGCGCCGCGCGGGAACGACACGCGTCGCGGAAGTCACCTTTCCGGCGGGGCCTGTTGGGCCCGTTCCAGGAAGCGCAGCAGCTCCACGGGGAACGGCAGCACCAGGGTGGAGTTCTTCTCGGCGGCCACGGCCACCACCGTCTGGAGCAGCCTCAGTTGGAGAGCCGCCGGGGTCTCGGACATCTGCTTGGCGGCCTCGGCCAGCTTCTTCGAGGCCTGGAGCTCGGCGTCGGCGTTGATGACCCGGGCGCGGCGCTCCCGGTCGGCCTCGGCCTGCCGGGCCATGGAGCGCTTCATGGACTCCGGCAGCGACACGTCCTTGATCTCCACGCGGTCGATCTGCACGCCCCAGCCGATGGCGGGGCTGTCGATCATCAGTTCCAGGCCCTCGTTGAGCTTCTCGCGGTTGGACAGCAGATCGTCCAGGTCGCTCTTGCCGATGATGGACCGCAGCGAGGTCTGCGCCATCTGGGAGACGGCGAACCGGTAGTCCTCGACGTTGACGATCGCGGCGGCGGCGTCCACCACCCTGAAGTACACGACCGCGTCGACGCGCACGGTGACGTTGTCGCGGGTGATGCCCTCCTGGGCGGGCACCGGCATGGTGACGATCTGGAGGTTGACCCGGCGGATGCGGTCCACGCCGGGCACGATCATCGTCAGCCCCGGGTTGCGGGCCGTCCCGCGCAACCGCCCGAGCCGGAAGACCACTCCGCGCTCGTACTGTTTGACCACCCGTGCCGCCGCCGCGAAGTACACCAGCCCGGCCGCACCGGCTCCCGCGAGCACCGCGAGCAGCTCCTGGACCATGACGACCTCCTCGTCGAGAGGCCCGTGTTTCCCTTCCTGTCACGATATGCCCGGTGCCCGGTCCGAGGCCATGAGCGGCCGTGGACCGGGCACCGGGGCGGGCTTCTGCGTTCGGAGCGGGACCGTCCGTACCGGGCGTTACGGCGTGGTGGTGGCCGTCGCCGGGCCCTGTGGAGCGGTGGCCGTGGCCGGGCCCTGCGGAGCGGTGACCTTCACCGGTTCCGTGCCCGCCGCGCTGTGCCGCTCGGCCCAGCCCTCCAGGGCCGTGCGGAAGGCGTGGTCCAGGTGGTGCAGGCCGGACAGGTCCAGCTCCACCGGGCGGTCCTTCGGCAGGGCCTCCAGGCTGTCGAGGATCCTCGGCAGCCGCAGGAAGGTCGCGTTGCCCGACAGGAACGCCTGGACCGGGCCCGCGCCCTTGTCGACGACGTCGAGACGGATGTGCGAGGCGTCCCACGCCGTCTTCACCACGGCCAGGCCCAGGCCGATGAGCACGCCCTCGAACATGCTGACCGCGACGATCGCCAGTGCCGTGACCGCGAGGATCACGGCCTCGCCCCGGTGCTCGCGCCACAGCGCCCCGATCGAGCGCAGCGGGATCAGCCTGGCTCCGGCGTGGATGAGGATGCCCGCCAGCGCCGGGAGGGGTATGTACGCCAGGGCCTGCGGCAGCAGCGCCGCGCACAGCAGCAGCCAGAGGCCGTGCAGCACACGGGAGGCCTTGGTGCGGGCGCCCGCCTGGACGTTGGCCGCGCTGCGCACGATCACGGCGGTCAGCGGCAGCGCGCCGAGCAGGCCGCTGACGGTGTTGCCCGCGCCCTGCGCGACCAGCTCCTTGTCGTACTCGGTGCGCGGCCCGGTGTGCAGCCGATCCACGGCGGCCGCGCTGAACAGCGACTCCGCGGAGGCGATCATGGTGAACGCCACGATGGTGGCGAGCACCCCGGGGTCGGCCAGCTCGCCGAGGGTGCCGGCGGACGGCAGGCTGATCGAGTCGAACAGCCCGCGCACCTCCACGGTGGCCACCGGCAGGTCCAGGACGAGGACGGCCAGGGTCGCCAGGCCGACCGCGGCGAGCGGCCCCGGCACCGCGCGCACCCGGTGCGGCAGACGGCGCCACAGCACCAGCACGGCGATGGTGCCGGTGCCGAGGAGCAGCGAGGCGAGCGCCCCGGTGTCCCGGAAGGCGCCGGCCAGCGCGCCGGGCGCGCCCGCGATCTTCGCCAGGCCGGAGGCGGGCGCCTCGGCGTCCGCGGCGGCGTACAACTGTCCGGCGATGAGCACCAGTCCGATTCCGGCCAGCATTCCCTCGACGACGGAGACGGAAATGGCCCGGAACCAGCGCCCGAGTCTCAGCGCGCCCATGAGCATCTGCAACAGACCGGTCGCCAGCACCATCACGGCGAGCACGGCGAGGCCGAAGTCGGAGACGGCCTCGAAGACCAGCACGGTCAGTCCGGCGGCGGGCCCGGACACCTGGAGGCTGCTGCCGCGCAGCACGCCGGTGACGAGGCCGCCCACGATGCCGGTGACCAGGCCGAGTTCGGCCGGGACCCCGGAGGCGACGGCCACGCCGACACATAACGGCAGGGCGACGAGGAACACCACGAGCGACGCCGCGAAGTCCTGCTTCACATGGGGGAACCTGGGCATCGGAGCCTCACAGGGCTTCGAACGCGTCGGTCCCGGAACGGTGTTCGCGCACCGCGCCGGTGTGCACCTCGTAGTACCAGCCGCGGACGCGCACGCGGCCTTCGGCCAGCGCTCTGCGCACGCACGGGTAGGAGCGCAGCCGCAGCAGCTGGGCGAGGACGTGGTGCTGCACGGCGTCGGCGACCGCGGGGTCGTCCCGCGTCGCGGGGTCCTGGCCGCGGTCGCGGTCGCCGGCGGCCTGCGCCAGCCAGTCGCGCACGGCGGGCACCGCGTCGAGGTCGTCGCCGCGCACCAGCGCGCCCACGGCCCCGCAGTGCGAGTGGCCGCACACCACGACGTCCTGGACGCCGAGCACGTCGACCGCGTATTCGATGGTGGCCGCCTCGGCGCTGGGGCGCGCCGGGTCGTGCGGCGGGACGATGTTGCCCGCGGTGCGCAGCTCGAACAGCTCGCCGGGGCGTGCTCCGGTGATCAGCGCCGGGACGACCCGGGAGTCGGAGCAGGTGATGAACAGGACGGTGGGCGACTGGCCCGCGGCCAGTCCGGCGAACTCCTCAGGGCGCTGTCCGAACCTGCGGGCGTTGTCGATGAGGGGCTGCATAGGGCGATTCCTCCTGGCGCGCCGGCGGGCGCGTCGGACGGACAGGACAGAGTGGTGGGGGCGCTCTGCTCTCCGGCTGTCAGGCCGTGGGTCCGCCGGGATCGCCGGAGACCGCAGGGATCGGCAGGGATCGGCATGGAGCAGTATGGGAACGCGTATGCGGCGCCCCAATGATTGGTCAACAGCAGGTCAAGAAACACGTTAACCCCGCGACGTCGTTCGCAGGGTCGACGCGCTGTTTCCGGCTGGAAAGAGGTGCCGATATGAGGGTGTATGGCGTGAACGAGTCCTTGACCCGGGAGGCTTTATGGGGTCAGGACTCCACGATCCGCTTGGCGTCGCGGGCCAGCGCGGTCAGTCGCGAGATGGCCCTGAAGTACTTCTTGCGGTACCCGCCCTTCAGCATCTCCTCGCTGAACAGCCGATCGAAGGGGAGTCCGGACGCCAGCACCGGTACCTCGCGGTCGTAGAGCCGGTCGGCCAGTACGACGAGTCGCAGCGCCGTCGACTGGTCGGGGGTCGGCGTCACGCCCGTCAGACACACCGCGTTCAGGCCATCGGTGAGCGCTCCGTAGCGGCTGGGGTGGACGCGGGCGAGGTGGTCCAGCAGATGCGGGAAGTCGTCGAGCGAGGCGCCCGGGGTGGCGTAGGCGGCCTTGGTGACCTGCTCGTCCGAGTACGGCGGCGGGGCCTCGGGCAGGCCGCGGTGACGGTAGTCCTCGCCGTCGATGCGCAGGGCCCGGAAGTGGGCCGACAGGCCCTGGATCTCGCGCAGGAAGTCCGCCGCCGCGAACCGGCCCTCGCCGAGCTTGCCCGGCAGGGTGTTCGAGGTGGCGGCGAGCGCGACGCCCGCGTCGACCAGCTTGCCCAGCAGGGTCGAGACGAGGACGGTGTCGCCGGGGTCGTCCAGTTCGAACTCGTCGATGCACAGCAGCCGGTGCCCGGACAGGGTCCGCACGGTCTGCTGGAAGCCGAGCGCGCCGACCAGGTTGGTCAGCTCCACGAAGGTGCCGAACGCCTTCAGCGACGGGTCGGCCGGGGTGGCGTGCCACAGGGAGGCCAGCAGGTGGGTCTTGCCGACGCCGTAGCCGCCGTCCAGGTAGACGCCGCGCGGGCCGGCAGGCGTCTTGGGCGCCTTGGCCCGGCCGAAGCCCAGGAAGCCGCGCTTGCCGGCGCCGGTGGCGTGCGCGCCGCCCAGTCCGGCCGCGAAGCCCTCCAGGACCCGGACGGCCTCGGTCTGGCTCGGCTGGTTCGGGTCCGGTATGTACGTACTGAAGCGCACCGAGTCGAACCGCGGCGGCGGCACCATCTCGGCGACGAGCCGGTCCGCGGGGACATGCGGCTCGCGGGCGCACAGGGACAGCGGGGCCGCGTCGGCTATCGGGTCGACGCCGGAGGCGGTGGTGGAGGACGACACGGTTCCCCAGCTTAGAGCCTGTCCGGGGGGCGGGGCCGGGCCGGGAGCCGCGGCCCCCGGTGGTGCGAGGGGGGCCGCCGCAGCGCGAGCCCGATCCTGGCGGGCCTGCGGGAGGTCTCCGGGCGGGTGCCCGGAGGGTGTACGGCGCGACGGGCCTGTGGGCGGGGACCAGCGACAGCGCCGCCGGGGGCGTGCGTGTGAGGCCCCCGCGACGCCGTCGCGATCCGCCGGGCAGGGCCCGGGGTGCGTGGAACACTGCGTGGTATGCGACGCCTGTTCCCTGTGACCGACGAAACAGCAGCCCCGGCCCCGCGGGGGACTCCTGAGGCCCACGGTGAAGGGGGCGGTCCCGAGGGGCCCTGGGCTCCCGGGACCCATGGTGCGGCCGACCGGGCCGCGGACACCGCCGCCGCTTCCGCCTCCGGCGCCGGTTCCGATTCCGGCGAGGGCGGGGCCGGACCCGTCGGCGACCGCGAGTGGAGCCTCGCCGAATTGGCCGCGGCCTACGCCTGTCCGGAGACCGGGCCCGGCGGACCGCGGGTGTGGGTGCGCGGCAACATGGTCTCCACGCTCGACGGCGCCGCCCAGCACGACGGCCGCTCCCAGCCCATCTCCTGCCCTGCTGACATGCGGATCTTCGGCACCCTGAGGGCACTCGCCGATGTGGTCCTGGTCGGTGCGGAAACGGTACGCCAGGAGGGTTACCGCCCGGCACGCGCGCGTGCCGAGTTCGCGGCCCGGCGCGAGGCCGCCGGACAGGGGCCGGCGCCCGCGGTCGCCGTGGTCTCCGCGAGCCTGGACCTCGACTTCTCGCTCCCGCTGTTCACCTCCCCGCTGGTCCCCACCGTCGTCCTCACCGGCGCCGAGGCGCCGGCCGACCGGGTGGCGGCCGCCGAGCGGGCCGGGGCGCGGGTGCTGATCGCCGGGGACGGGCGCGGGGTGGAGCCCGCGCGGGCCGTCGAGGCGCTGGCCGGACTCGGGTACACCCGGATCCTCACCGAGGGCGGCCCCCGGCTGCTGGGCCAGCTGATCGCCGCCGACGTGCTCGACGAACTGTGTCTGACGATCTCCCCGATGCTCACCGCGGGCGACGCGCAGCGCATCGCAGGCGGCCCCTCGGTCGGCGTACCGAGCCGCTTCGAACTCGTGTCCCTGCTGGAAGAGGCCGGGTTCCTGTTCGGTCGCTACCGTCGGTCGTGAAATCGGCGGAATCTACCGTTCCGTTTAGCTTCCGCTGGGCACACTAGGACCGGCAGCACCCGTGCGATCACGGGGCAGGATGGTTTCCGCAGGGCCTCGCACGGCCCACGCAGGACGGAGGGCCCACAAGGCCCTCGAACAAGAAGGGGCGCTGGTGTTCACAAGCGTTTTGATGATCGAGAAGGCCCTGACGTCCGCCGACGTGGAGTTCGTCACGACCTTGCACGGGGAGGAGCAGGTCTCCTTCCACGTACTCCTCCAGCCGCGCGGCGAGCAGGCGGACCGGCTGCTGCGCGCCATCGACGACATCGCCCTCGGGGAACTGGACGAGGCGGTGCGCGAGGGGGAGACGCCGGAGGGGGACGAGGCGATGACCGTCGGCGAGAAGGCGCTGGAGGTCTCGCTCGCCGCGCTGCGGGCGGCCGGGGCCCCGGCCGAGGGGCGGCTGGTCGACGACCATCCGCTGGACGCGCTGAAGGGGCTGGTGGGGGAGATCGGGGCCGACGAGGTCATCGTGCTGACCGACCCCCACTACGTGGAGGAGTTCTTCCACCGGGACTGGGCCTCCCGGGCCCGGCACAAGGTGGGGGTGCCGGTGCTGAAGCTGTTCTCGCACAGCAAGGCGTAGGCGCCGCCCGCCCGGCGGCCGGGGCACCCGTGGGCGGGGGCCGGGGCGCGGCACGGCCTTGCCGCGCAGATCGAGGAGACAGGCGCGCGTGCGCGAGGCCGGTCGCGGCCGCCACGCGGCGGAGCCGTGTACCGGTGCGGCGCCCGCGCCCCTCAGCCCGGTGCGGTCGCGGCAGGCAATAGGCTGGGTCCGCTCCACTCTCGTACGCACCGCATCTTGGGAGATCACGCATGGCACCCGGCATTCCTACCGCCATGGACCGACCGCACTTCATCGGTATCGGTGGTGCCGGGATGTCCGGGATCGCGAAGATCCTGGCGCAGCGCGGGGCGCGGGTGGCGGGCAGCGACGCCAAGGAGTCGGAGACCGCGCAGGCGCTGCGGGCTCTCGGGGCCACCGTGCACATCGGGCACGCGGCGGAGCACCTGGCCGACGACGCGAGCTGTGTCGTGGTGTCCTCGGCGATCCGCGCGGACAACCCGGAGCTGGCCCGCGCGGCGGAGCTGGGCGTCCCGGTGGTGCACCGCTCCGACGCGCTCGCCGCGCTGATGGACGGGCTGCGGCCGATCGCGGTGGCGGGCACCCACGGCAAGACCACCACCACCTCGATGCTGGCGGTGTCGCTGACCGCGCTGGGCCGCGAGCCCTCGTACGCGATCGGCGGCGACCTGGACGCGCCCGGCTCCAACGCCCTGCACGGCACGGGCGAGATCTTCGTCGCCGAGGCGGACGAGAGCGACCGCAGCTTCCACAAGTACGCCCCCGAGGTCGCGATCGTCCTCAACGTGGAGCTCGACCACCACGCCAACTACGCGTCCATGGACGAGATCTACGAGTCCTTCCAGACCTTCGCGGCCAGGATCGTGCCCGGCGGCACGCTGGTGATCAACGCCGACCACGAGGGCGCGCGGGAGCTGACCCGGCGGCTCGACGGGTCGGTGCGCACGGTGACGTACGGCGAGGCGCGGGACGCCGATGTGCGGGTGCTGTCCGTCGTCCCGCAGGGCCTCAGGAGCGAGGTCACCGTGGTGCTCGGCGGCGAGGAGCTGACCTTCACGGTCTCCGTGCCCGGCCGGCACTACGCCCACAACGCGGTCGCCGCCCTCGCCGCGGGCGTGGCGCTCGGCATCCCGGCCGCGGAGCTCGCGCCCGCGATCGCCGCGTACACCGGTGTGAAGCGCCGCCTCCAGCTCAAGGGCGAGGCGGCCGGGGTTCAGGTGATCGACTCCTACGCCCACCACCCGACCGAGATGACCGCGGACCTCGAGGCGATGCGGGCGGCCGCCGGGGACGCGCGCATCCTCGTCGTCTTCCAGCCCCACCTGTTCTCGCGCACCCAGGAGCTCGGCAAGGAGATGGGCGCCTCGCTGGCGCTCGCCGACGCCTCCGTGGTGCTCGACATCTACCCGGCCCGCGAGGACCCGATCCCCGGGGTGACCAGCGACCTGATCATCGAGGCCGCGCGGGCGGCGGGCGCGGACGTCACCGCCGTGCACGACAAGACCGAGGTGCCCGGTGTCGTCGCGGGAATGGCGAAGGCGGGCGATCTCGTTCTCACCATGGGAGCGGGCGATGTCACCGACCTCGGCCCGCGCATCCTGGACCGTCTGTCCCCGTCTGAGTGAGGAATGAGGGCTCATGTCGTACGACGTCGAGAAGCCGGACGAGCAGTGGCGTGCGGAGCTGACCCCGGCCGAGTACGCCGTGCTGCGGCAGGCCGCCACCGAGCCCGCGTTCACCGGTGAGTACACCGACACCAAGACCGAGGGCGTCTACTCCTGTCGTGCCTGCGGCGCCGAACTGTTCACCTCCGCCACGAAGTTCGACTCGCACTGCGGCTGGCCGAGCTTCTACGACCCGCGCGACACGGACGCGGTCGAACTGATCGAGGACCGCTCGCACGGGATGCTCCGCACCGAGGTGCGGTGCGCCCGCTGCGGGTCGCACCTCGGCCATGTGTTCGCAGGGGAGGGGTATCCCACGCCCACGGATCAGCGGTACTGCATCAACTCGATCTCCCTGAAGCTGGCGGCGGACGAGAGCTGAGGGCACGGGCATGGCGCCCTCGGGTGCGTGGATACGGCGTTACCTCCCGCTCGACGAGCCCCGGCAGCGGCTGATCTGCTTTCCGCACGCCGGGGGTTCGGCGAGCTACTACCGCACCCTCGCCCGGTCCCTGGGCGGTACGGGCACCGAGACGCTGGTCGTGCAGTACCCGGGTCGGCAGGAACGCATCGCGGAGCCCGCGGCCCGGGACGTGGACGAGATCCTCACGGGCGCCTGGGACGAACTGCTGGCCGCGCTGGGCGACGGCAGACCGTTCGGCCTGTTCGGGCACAGCATGGGGACGGTCCTCGCGTTCGAGGCGGCGCGGCGGCTGGAGCGCGAAGGGCCGTCGCCCGCGGCCCTGTTCGTGTCCGCCCGGGAGGCCCCCTCGGCCGCCCAGGAGACCGATCTGGCGGCGAGGCTCGCCGAGTACGACGACGAAGGACTCGTCACCGAGCTCCAGTTGCTCGGCGGACTCGCCCAGGAGCTGCTGGCCTACCCGGAGATGATCCGGATCGCCCTGTCCTGGCTGCGCTCGGACATCACCCTGCTCGCCGGTTACACGTACCGGCCCGGCCCACCGCTGCGGTGCCCGGTCGTCACCCTCGTCGGGGACGCCGACCCGCATGTGCCGGCCGAGTCGATGCGTTCCTGGCGCACGGAGACGGACGGGGCGTTCGAGACGAACGTCCTGGACGGCGGGCACTTCTACTTCGACGCAGAGGAGCGGCTGGCCGAGGTCTGCAAGATCGTGGACGCCGGGCTGCGGCGATGACCGGGGAGACCGTCGGGCTGTGGTCGCTGCGGGTGGGCGCGCTCGACGAGTCCGCCGTGGACACACGGGAACTCGACGCGGACGAGCGGGCCCGGCTGGAGCGGCTGCGCCACGCCGCGGACCGGGTGCGCTACGGGGCCGCGCATGTCGCCCTGCGGCGGCTGCTGGGGGCGCGCCTCGGGGTCGCGCCCGCCGAGGTCGCCTTCTTCCGGGAGCCCTGTCCGTGCTGCGGCGCGCCGCACGGCAGGCCCGGGGTGCTCGGAGCACCGCACTTCTCGCTCTCGCACGGCGGCGACCGGGTGCTGATCGCGCTGGCCGCGCAGCCGGTCGGTGTGGACGTCGAGCCGTACCCGGCCGCCTCCGACGTCCCCGGGCTGACGGGCACCCTGCATCCGGACGAGCGCCGGGAGATCGCCGAGAGCGGCTTCGCCCCGGCGGTGTTCACCCGGGTCTGGGCCCGCAAGGAGGCCTATCTCAAAGGCCTCGGCACGGGCCTCGGGCGGCCCCTCGACGCCGACTACCTCGGCGGGACGGACGCCGGGCCCGGCCCCGAGGGCTGGAGCGTGTCCGACGTACCGGTGGGCGCCGGCCACGCGGCGGCGGTGGCCGTGCGGGCGGTGGCGGCGCGGCCGCGGGTGGCTGAGCTGGAGACGGGGTTCGTGGCGGCGGGGTGGGACCGGTCGGGCGTGAGAGGGCCGGGTTCGACGGGGTGAGCCGGGCGGGCCTCAGAGCACCTTGCGCTGGACCAGGGCCGACAGGACGAGGGCGCCCGGCAGCAGGGGGATCCAGACCGTGAGCACGCGGTAGCCGATCACGGTCGCCGTGGCCAGGCCCACCGGGGCGCCGAACGCGGCCATGGTGAAGACGAGCGCCGCGTCCACGGGACCGATGCCGCCGGGCGCGGGCACGGCACCCACCGCCGTACTCGCCACCAGCAGGGCCAGCACCACCTGCGCCCACGACAGCGGCAGGCCCAGCGCGAACCCCACACAGGCGATCACACTGCCCTGGAGCAGCGGGGTCGCGGCGGCTCCGCCCCACAGCGGCAGATACCGGCCCGGCATGGTGTGCAGCAACCGCGCGTCGCTCAGGGCGGTGCGCAGGAAGCCGGCCACCGGCCGGCGCAGCGGGCGTACGACCGCGACGATCACCCCGGCCGCTGCCAGCCCGGCCAGCGCGCCGCCCGCGGTCAGCAGCAGCGCCCAGCTGTCCGGGACGAGGTCGCCGAATCGCAGCAGGTCCGGGGCGACCAGCACGAAGACCACCAGGACGACCGTCTTCGCGATGGGCCTGACCAGCGAGTACAGGGCGAGCGAGGCGGTCGCGCGGGCCAGCGGGACGCCGCGCTTCTGGAGAAAGCGCAGGGTCACGGCGTGCGCGCCCAGGGAGGCCGGCAGGACATGGTTCGCGGCGCCCGCGGCGAACTGCGAGGCCAGCAGCAGGCCGGGCGGCAGCCGCTCCGGTACGGCGCCCTGGCGGACGCAGGCGGCGGCCACCCAGCCGAGGCAGGTGAACAGGGACGCGGCCAGCAGCCAGCCGGGGTCGGCGGCGGCCAGCCGGGCCGTGCCCTCGCGCACGGTGCGCAGGTCGACCGCCGCCCACGCGGCGATCAGCAGCAGCGGCAGCAGACTCAGCGTGAGGCGCAGGGCGCGGGCGGAGGCGGGTGAGCGGACGGGGGCGGGGAGGGCGGGGGGAGGCCCGGTGAGCGGCAGGGTCACGGCGTACGTCGTCCTTCCGCGTCCCGCCCGCGCGGGGAACGCGGGGCGGACGAAGACAAACGGGGCGGGGGAGGCGCACCTTGGGGGAGGGCACCCGGGGAGGGGGACGACCGAAAGGTCCCCGCCCGGCATGACGCCACGGTGTCGCGCAGCGAAAGCGGCGCGGGCGGCTGGGCGACACGGTGACCCGCCCGGCCCGGGCCCGGGAGGGGCCGGGGTCCAGGCGGGGTCGGGCGGGGTCGGTGAGGCAGGGCGGGGCCTGTGGGGGACGGGGGCGGGCAGGAGGTACGGCAGCGGGACGGGAGCGCTGGAGGGACGGGGCGAGCAGGGGGTACGACAGGGGGAGGGGAGCGGTGGGGGCGTCGTGGTGTGGCCTCGGCCGGAGGAGCCGACGCCTCGGTCGTCGGAGTCGCCGTGTGGTCCGAGGCCCGGTATCCGCCCCCACGACCGTTCTGCCCGCGCGGGCGCCTTGCCACGCAGCCTGCACTCTTATGCGTTTTTAGTTCCGGTTTGCAACCCTTTTAGGGTGTTCAGTATCCCGCGTTGGATGCACGCGCCCCGAAGACCCGGAAGGGTGCTCTCCGGCGGCCGTCGGCGGCGCGGGGAAAGCCGGGAACGGGAGAGCGGCACGACGGCCGCGCCGGGGGTACCCACGGGAACGGCGGCCGTGCGGGACGCGCTCGCCGGGATCGGCACCACGCTCGACGAGGACGGCACCAGGGAGGAGCTGACCCGTGCGGCCGCCCGGTACGCCGGCTGCGCGGCCGCGCTGCTGACGGCCCCCGCCGAGAGCACGCCTCGGTACGAGGCGGTCCGGGGCGACGCGGACCTGCTGCCCGACCCCCGCTGGGTGGCCGCGGTGGCGGCGCAGGACGTCGGGCAGGGCCGCGGCTGGGCCGGCGCCGCACCCGGCGGCCGTGTCCGGCCCGCGCTGTGCGTGCCGGTCGCCACCGGCGACGCCTGCTTCGGCATGCTGGTCTGCGGCCGCCACGCCGCGCCCTTCACCCGCCCGGAGGCGGAGTTCCTCCAGCTGCTGGCCGAGCGGGCCGCCTCCCATCTGCGGCACGCCCGCGAACACGCCCGGATCAGCCGGATCGTCGGCGACCTCCAGCGCGCCCTGCTCGCCGAACCCGGCCGCCCGCACCCCAACCTGGACGTCGCCATCCGCTACCAGCCCATCGGACGGCGCAGCCTGGTGGGCGGCGACTGGTGCGAGACCGTCCGGCTGCACTTCGGCCGCACCCTGCTGGTCGTCGGCGACGTGATGGGACACGGCGTCGAGGCGGCCGTGGACATGACCGCCTACCGGCAGTCGCTGCGCTACATCGCCTCCGCCGACCTGCCCCCGCACCGAGTGCTGCGCCAACTCGACGACATCGTCTCGGGCGAGCCGGACCGCCGTCCCGCGACCTGTCTGATCGCCCGTGTCGACCCGGCGCGCGGGCAGATCACCCTCGCCAGCGCCGGGCACCTGCCGCCCGCCGTGATCGACGCCCACGGCGAGACGACCCTGCTGCCCGTGCCGGTCGGGCCACCGCTCGGCACCGGGCTCGGCGGGTACGAGGCGGGCACCTACCGGCTCGGGCAGGGCGAGACCCTGCTGCTGTTCACCGACGGGCTGGTCGAGCACCGGGGCGAGGACATCGACCGGTCCCTCGACCGGCTGGCCCGGCTCCGCTTCGTCGGCGAGCCGGACGTGGAGGCCGTCCTGGAGTCGGTCCTCACCCGGCTCGACGCCCGTCACGCCGAGGACGACGTGGCCGTCCTGGCGGCCCGACTGCGCTCGCGCGCGGACGCACCGGACGACGCCCCGGCCAGGCCTACCCCTGGCCCGCCCAACCCCCTGACGCCCTAGACGACCACCCCTCTGAAGGGGCGCGGGGAACTGCGCGAACAACCACGACGAACCCGCAGACACCCACGCGACGACACCCCCCTCAAGGGGCGCGGGGAACTGCGCGAAAGACCAGCCACACCCCGCAACACCCTCCGTCTAGACTTCCGGGCAGCGCCCCCCACCGCCCAACCACCGGAAGGCACCCCCGTCTTGATACGGATGGACGCAGTCACCAAGCGGTACCCGGACGGCACGGTGGCGGTCGACCGGCTCTCCCTGGAGATACCCGACCGCGCGGTCACCGTCCTCGTCGGCCCCTCCGGCTGCGGCAAGACGACGACCCTGCGCATGATCAACCGGATGGTCGAGCCGACCGAGGGCAGCATCCTCCTCGACGGCCAGGACATCCGGCAGCAGCCGGTCAACACCCTTCGCCGGTCCATGGGTTACGTCATCCAGAACGCCGGCCTCTTCCAGCACCGCACGATCCTCGACAACATCGCCACCGTCCCCCGTCTGCTGGGCTGGGGCCGGGCCAAGGCCCGGGACCGCGCCCGCGAACTCATGGAACGTGTCGGCCTGGACACCGCCCTGGCCCGCCGCTACCCCTACCAGCTCTCCGGAGGCCAGCAGCAACGCGTCGGCGTGGCAAGGGCGTTGGCCGCGGACCCGCCCGTGCTGCTGATGGACGAGCCGTTCTCCGCCGTCGACCCCGTGGTGCGCAAGCAGCTCCAGGACGAACTCCTGCGTCTCCAGGCGGAACTGGGCAAGACGATCGTCTTCGTCACCCATGACATCGACGAGGCGGTGAAGCTCGGCACCATGGTCGCCGTGCTGCGTACCGGCGGCCGCCTGGCCCAGTTCGCGCCGCCCGCGGAGCTGCTCTCGCAGCCCGCCGACGCATTCGTCGAGGACTTCCTCGGCGCCGACCGCGGCATCCGCCGGCTGTCCTTCTTCGGCTCCGCCGGACTGGAGCTGCTCTCCGCCCCGGTCGTGGCCGTCGACTCCACCGCCGAGCAGCTCGCCGCCCGCGCCACCGGGGAGTTCCCCTACCTGCTCGTCACCGACCTGGACGGCAGGCCGCTCGGCTGGAGCGAGCCCGGCGACCTGGCCGCCGGGGAGATCGACCCCGCGCGACTCCTGTCGTACGGGCGGCCGTTCGTCTCCGGCGAGGACTCGCTGCGGGCGGCCCTGGACTGTGCCGTGCTCTCGCCGACGGGCTGGGCGGTGGCCGTGGACGCGGAGGGGCGGGCCGTGGGGGTCGTCTCGCAGACGGTGATCGGGGAGGCCATCCGGGGCGCCCACGCCGCGGGCCGCCCGGGACCGGCGGGCGCCGGCGTCCCCCTGAGCCGGTCCGGGGAAACGAGCGCTTCCGGCAAGGCGGCCCACGCCGACGCCGAGGCCGCCCGGTGAACCGCTTCTTCGACATCCCCAGCGACCTCCAGCACAGCTGGGCCGGCCTGATCGGGCTGCATCTGCGCGAGGCGCTGCTGCCCGTCCTCGCCGGACTGCTGCTCGCCCTGCCGCTGGCCCAGCTGTGCGTACGGCTGCGGTGGTTGTACCCGCCCGTACTGGCCGTGACGACCGTGCTCTACGCCATCCCGTCGCTGGCGTTCTTCGTCGTCCTCATCGACTACACCGGCCAGACCGAGCTGACGGTGATGATCCCGCTCACCGTCTACACCCTCGTCGTGCTCGTCCCCGCGATCGTCGACGGTGTGCGCTCGGTGCCGCCGGAGACCCTCGCCGCCGCGCGGGCCATGGGCTTCGGACCCCTGCGCCGTTACGCGCAGGTGCAGTTGCCGATCGCCGTGCCCGCGATCATCGCCGGGCTGCGGGTGGCGACCGTCTCCAGCATCTCCCTGGTCAGCGTCGGCATGCTCATCGGCAACCAGGGCGCCCTCGGCAACCTGCTGCACGACGCCGCCATCTACAACCGGCCGGAGCTCGCCTGGAACGCCGTGCTCACCATGGCCGTCCTCGCGGTCCTGATCGACGCGCTGCTGGTCGGCGTACGGCTGCTGCTGACCCCCTGGATGCCGCGAGGCACCGCCTCCGGGAGAGGCACCGCCTCCGAGCGAGGCACCACATCCGGGGGAGACACCACGTCCAAGGGAGGCGCCACCCGCAGGCCGCCCGTGAAGGAGGACGCCCCGTGAGCATTCTCGACTTCGCGAACGCCTTCTTCGGCGACGGCACCCACTGGCACGGCTACGACGGCATCCCCACACGCGTGGCCGAGCACGTCGGCTACACCCTGGAGGCCCTCGGCCTCTCCGCCGCGATCGGCCTGCCGGTCGGCCTGGTCACCGGCCACTACGGCCGCGGCGGCAACGTCCTCGCCCTGATCGCCACCGCCGGGCGCGCCCTGCCCACCTTCGGTCTGCTGGTGCTGCTGACCATGCTGCTGGGCTTCGGCATGGCTCCGGTGATGATCCCGCTGGTCGTCCTCGCCGTACCGCCGATCCTGGTCACCACGTACGAGGCCGTGCGCTCGGTCGACCCGTCCCCGGTGGACGCGGCCCGCGGCATGGGCATGCGCGAGACGGACATCATGCTCCGGGTGGAACTGCCCCAGAGCCTGCCGCTGATCCTCGGCGGGCTGCGCACGGCGGCCGTGCAGATCGTGTCGACGGCCACCATCGCGGCGTACGTCGGCTTCGGCGGCCTCGGGCGGTACATCATCGACGGCCTCTACCAGCGCGACTACGAGAAGGTGGTCGGCGGCGCCACCCTGGTCGCGGGCCTGGCCCTGGTGACCCTGGCGGTGTTCTGGGCGGCCGGCCGGCTGACGGTCTCGGCGGGGGTGCGGCGAAGCGCCCAGGCGTGACCGGGAGGGCGGGGCCGCCCCTGCGCGGGGACGGTCACGGCCGCGCCTCCTGCCGGGCCAGGGCCAGTTCCAGCACCTCCAGCAGCGCGTCCCGCACGGAGCCGCGCTCGCGGGCGTCGAACACCACGACCGGGACGCCCGCGGAGACGTCGAGAGCCCAGCGGACCTCGTCCAGGGCGTGCTCGACCTGCCCGTCGAAGGCGTTGACGCCGACCGCGAAGGGGATGCCGCGGTGCTCGAAGTAGTCCACGGCCGCGTAGCAGTCGTCCAGACGGCGGGTGTCGACGACGACCAGCGCGCCGACCGCTCCCTCGACGATGTCGTCCCACATGAAGCCGAACCGTTCCTGCCCGGGAGTGCCGAACAGATACAGCGTCAGCGTGGGGTCGACGGTGATCCGGCCGAAGTCCATCGCGACGGTCGTCGTGGTCTTGCGCGGGGTGTGGGACAGGTCGTCCACGCCCGCCGCCACCTCGGTGATCGACGCCTCGGTGGTCAGCGGCTCGATCTCGGAGATCGAGCCGACGGCGGTGGTCTTGCCCACCCCGAAGCCGCCCGCGATCACCAGTTTCACCGGCAGCGGCGGGCGCTCGGCGGCCCCCTCGGCGGCGCCGCCGGACTGCTCAGTCGGAGTCACGCAGTACCCCTCGGGAGTCGGGGATGGCGCGCAGGCCCTCGATGACCCTGCGCAGGACGGACGAGTCGTGGACGGCGGCCGTGTCGGGCAGATGCACCGTCAGCTGGCCCGCCGTACGCAGGTCCTCGGCCAGGACGCGGACGACGTTCAGATGCAGCCGCAGCCGTGCCGCGATCTCCGCGATCGACTGCGGCCGCCGGCACGCGGCCACGATGTCGTGCCGCTCGAACGACAGCCGGTCCAGCGCGGCGAGTCCCTCGGCGGTGGCCACCACCTGGGTCTCGACGGGCATCGGCCGCCCCTCGGCGTCGGGCGCGACCCGGCCCGCGGTGACCAGGAACGGCCGGACGGCGGCGACCGGCCCGACCGGCTCGGGCGGGACCTCCCCCGCCCGGGGCCCGCCCGGGGTGCCGTCGTCCGCCGCCATGGTGATGCAGGTCCTCTCGGCCGTCAGCCGGACTGCGTGACGCCGACGCTGTTCTTCAGCTCCAGCACGAGCTGCGGACTGAGCGCGGCCCCGGCGCGGTTGGCGAACAGGGTCATCTCGTACGCGATGTTGCCGAGCTTGGCCCCCTTGTCGGCGACCACGCCGAGCACGGCGCCGGCGCCGATCGCGGAGACCAGCACATGACCGCCCTCCAGGTCGATGATGACCTTGTTCAGGGCGCCCAGGCCGTAGTTGCCGGACGCGCCGGCCGCGAGGCTGGTCAATCCGGAGACGATCGCCGCGAGCCGCTCGGAGTGGGCGCGTTCGCGCAACTGGGCCACCGCGATGAGCAGCCCGTCCGAGGACACGGCGATCGCGTCGACCACGCCCGCGGTCTCCGTCGCGAAACGGTTGAGCAGCCAGGTGAAGTCCGCCGCGGCCGCCCGCAGATCCTCGGGCCCGGCCCCTTCGGCCGGGGTGTCGTCTGTCGACGTGCTCACTGCTCCGCTCCTTCCGCGGGGGTGTCTGCGGGGTTGTGCCGCTCTGTGCCGTGCCGCTGTGTGCCGTGCCGTTCGTCGTCGGGCCGGTTCCCGGCGTCGCCGGGGCGCTCGCCGTCCTGTGCGCCGTCGCCGTCCCGTGCGCTGTCGTGGTGGGCGCGTGCCACCGCCGCCTCGAACTCCTCCAGCTCGCTGCGTACGGCGTCCGCGTCGGCGGGGGACGCCGCCCTGGCCGTGGCGGGCCGGCCGGTGTCCGGGGCGGTCGTCCCGAGGGTCGCGCCCCGGACCCGGCGGCGCAGGGGACGGCCGGAGGCGCGGCTGTCCGGGGTGCCCCCGACGGGGTCCGGACGCGGCTCGGTGCGGGCCCTGGGGACGAGCGGGGTCCCCTCCGGGGCCGGGCGGCGCGGGACGCGGCGGGGGAGCGGCGGCTGGGCCGACGGGTCGCCCGGGGGCGACGGGTCCTCGCGCACGGCCGCGGTCTCCCGTGGAATGCCGGCAGATGCGTCCGGGGCCTCCCGCGGGCCGTCGCCGTCCGTCACCGTCGCCGGACGGGGCCCGGGCGCGGGACCGGCCGCCGCCGCCCCGGCGGCCACCGCGGGCGCCGGGCCGGGTACGGGTGCCGCGGCCGGTCCGGTCGACGCCAGCAGCGACGCCGGTACGGTCACCTCGGCCGTGACCCCGCCGCCCCGGGTGCGCGACAGCAGGACCCCGATGCCCCAGCGGCGCGCCAGCGCGCCGACCACGAACAGGCCGAGCACCCGCGTGGGCACGAGGTCCAGCCGCTCACGCCGTACGAGACGGGCGTTCTCCTCGGCGAGGCGGTCGCGGCTCAGGCCCAGCCCGTGGTCGGTGACGGTGACCGTCGCCCCGTCCGCCCCGGCCACGACGGTCACCTCGACCGGTGTGTCCGCGGGGGAGAACTGCACGGCGTTGTCGAGGAGTTCGGCGACCATCAGGGTCAGGTCGCTCGTCACGTCGGGGACCAGCCGCGCCTCGGTCCCGGCGTGCAGTTCGACGCGCTGATAGCCCTCGATCTGGCCGAGAGCCGCGCGGACGACGGTGGTGAGTTCGGTCGGACCGGCGTTCAGCAGCGTCTCGCGCAGGCCGGCCAGCAGGATCAGGCTGTCGGCGTTGCGGCGCAGCCGGACCGCGATGTGGTCGATGCGGTAGAGGCGTTCGAGCAGCGCGGGGTCGGTCTCGCCGCGCTCGACGGCGTCGATCAGGGCGAGCTGGCGGGTGGTGAGGTTGCTGACGCGGCGGCCCACGTGGCCGAACATCTCGGCGACGTTGCGGCGGCTGAGCACCTGCCGCTCCAGCAGCGCGGCCGCGGTGGTCTGCACCCGGTTGAAGGCCTCCGCGAGCTCCCCGATCTCGTCCCGGGCCGTGACCGGCATCGCGCGCAGCCGGGGCGGGCCGTCGTCCTCGGTGTCGTCGTCGGCGACCCGGGCCAGCTCGCGCCCGGCGACCTCGGCCACCTCCCGCGCGGCCCCGGTGAGCGCTTGCACGGGCCGTACGACGGAGCGGCGCACCACGACCGACAGGGCCAGCCACGCGGCACAGCCGAACAGGGCGAGACCCAGCAGCAGTCCGGCGCGCAGCTGGGCGTCGGCGGAGGCGCCGTCGGCGCGGTCGGCGATCTCGCCGATCAGCGAGGTGGTGACGGCGAGCCGGATGCCGGCCTGGGCGCGGTAGTCGGGGTAGTCGGCCAGGGCCTGCCGGAACGCGGCCCGCACCTCCGCCAGATCGCCGGCCTGGAGGCCGCTGGGGTCGATCCGCAGCTCGGCGTACCGCTGGGCGATGGCGGCCTGCGCGGTGTTGTGCTCGACCGTGCGCAGCCGCTCGGCCTGCTCCTCGGTGGCCAGCCGGGTGAACCGCTCGGCCTGGTAGGTGTACTGCTCGTAGGAGCCGACCGCGCCGAGCAGCTGGATCAGCGCGTTGGAGTCGCGGGTGCCCGCGGCGAACACCCCGGTCTCGAAGGCGCCGTGGGCGGCCCCGGCGCGCAGCAGCGAGTCCAGCAGGCCGCCGGTGAAGGTGGCGGCGAGCACGGAGTCGCGGCTCAGGCCGAGCCCGTCGATCAGCCCCTGCGCGGCGCCCGCGTACGCCGGGTCGATGTTCTCGGCGGGCAGGTAGCCCCGCTCGACGGTGTCGCGCAACCCGTCCAGGGCCTCGACCTCGAGCAGGGCCTGGGACTCGGTCAGCGGCAGCCGGCCGCCGAAGGTCCGGCGCACCTCGTCGAGCTGCCGGTCGACGACGGCCTGGGCCTCGCGGTAGGCGGCGGTGGAGGGCCGGGCGACGCCCTCGGCGGCCTCGTGCCGCACCGACAGCAGGATCGCCTGCTGGTGCTCCGCCTCCAGCCGGTCCACCAGCCGGGCGACCTGGGTGCTGTCGCGCACCAGCCGGGCCGCCTCCCGTGCCCGCCGCGACTCCTGGAGCAGATCGGTGACGAGATACGTCAGCAGCAGGGCGATGACCGCGAGCGGGACGCCGAGCAGGACGTTGAGTTTGCGGCGGAACGGCCACCGGTCGGCGAAGCCGCGCAGAACGCTCCGCTCGTTCGGGGACACGGCGCCTCCTTCGGGGCGTGTCGGGGCACGGCGAGGCCCGAGGGGCAGCTGTGGTCCATGCCAACTTCCGGGAGGGTACCGCCATTTGACGGGCCGGATCGGTCGAGTCCCATCAAGAGTCCGTTACAACCAGCCATCGTGCGATGACGTTTCGTTCATCCCTCAATCACAACTGGTCACTCTTCGAAGCCAGATGGTGATCTGGACGCTCTTGACTCACCGAGAAGCCGCTGGATTGGATCGATGGGGGTGCGCGGGCCGCACCCCGCACACCCGTCGTGAACACCCAGATCTGCCCATCGAACTTCCGAGCCCGGAACGGGAATTGTGACTGCAATCGTGAAGAGCAGCTGGACCAGTCCGAGACGCCGCGGTGCGGCCGCCGCCCTGTTCGCCGTGACGGCGGTGCTCGTCGCGGGCTGTGGCTCGTCCGACGACGGCACCGACGACAACCCGCTCGCCGGCGGGGACAAGCCCGCCGGTGACACCGTCGTCGTCGGCTCCAACAACTTCGCCGAGAGCACCCTGCTCGCCGACATCTACGGCGAGGCCCTGAAGGCCAAGGGCATCAAGGTCACCTACAAGCCCAACATCGGCAGCCGCGAGACCACGTACGGCCTGCTCAAGAACGGCACGATCACCGTGCTGCCCGAGTACAACGGCTCGCTGCTGGCCTATCTCGACCCCAAGGCCGCGCAGGAGTCCGCGGAGGCGGTGAACTCCGCGGCCCAGGCCGAGCTGGACCCCAGGCTGACGCTGCTGGAGTCCTCGCCCGCGGAGGACAAGGACTCGGTGTCGCTGAACGCCGAGACCGCGAAGAAGTACGGCCTGACCGCGGAGTCCTCGCTCGCCGACCTCAAGGAGGCCGCGCCCGAGCTGGTCATCGGCGGGTCCCCGGAGTTCCAGACCCGTCACCAGGGCCTGGTCGGCCTGGAGTCCGAGTACGGCCTGAAGTTCAAGTCCTTCAAGGCGCTGGACGCCGGTGGCCCGCTCACCCAGGCGGCGCTGAAGAAGAACGCCGTGCAGGCCGCGGACATCTTCACCACCGACCCGACCATCACCAAGGAGAAGTTCGTCGTCCTGAAGGACCCGAAGAACCTCTTCGGGTTCGCCAACGTCACGCCGCTGGTCTACAAGAGCGGTCTGTCCGAGGAGGGCGTCGCCGCGCTCAACGCGGTCTCCGCCAAGCTCGACACCGCGACGCTGCTCGAACTGGACTCCCAGGTGCAGCTGGAGAACAAGGACCCGCTGGACGTGGCCAAGGCCTGGCTGAAGTCGGCCGGCCTCGGCTGATCCCGCCCGCCGGACGGACGGGGGCCGCGGGGAGCGAGGTGCGCACACCTCTCCCCGCGGCCCCTTCCGCTCAGCGCACGGCGGCGGCCGCGCGGCGACGGCGCCCGCGACCGCGGCGCGGTTCCTGGTCGGGCAGCCAGCCGAAGGCCAGACAGCTGCCGGTGGCCCCGAGGAGCATTCCCAGCAGGAAGCCGCCCAGGTTCGAGGTGACCCAGGTGCCCAGCGACAGCAGCAGGCCGGTCAGCGAGTAGAACAGGCGCTGGGCCGGGCTGAACAGGATCAGCAGCCCGCACAGCACCATCAGCACCGGCAGCAGATACCCGGCGAGTCCCTGCATCCCGACATGCAGCACGACCTCGAACGACGCCTTCATGGTCAGCAGGATCTCCGCCCCGGCCAGTGCCAGCAGCAGCCCGCCCCAGAAGGGCCGGGTACCCCGCCAGCGGCGGAAGGCGGCCCTGGGACCCTTCCGACGGATCTCGGCGGCGTCGCGACGCCCGGCCTGCACGGCCCTCGGCCCACCGCCCCGACGTTCGCCGGTCACCGGCTCAGCAACCCGAGTCGCTGAAACGGAGGTTCAGGCCGGGCAGCCTGAACACGGCCGCCGTGGTGGCGTAGTTGGTCTGCCGCAGACCGGTGATGCGCACGGAGTCGGCCTGCTGGCTGAACACGCCGATCGGCCCCTGCACCCCTCCCTTGGTCAGGGTGCTGGCGTCGTTGCCGATCTCGATGCCGCGGAAGTCGGCGTCGCCCGACAGCTGGGTCGAGTCGGTCGCCAGATCGGTCGCGGTGACCTTCTCGGCGCCGCTGCCCGCCGTGATCAGCAGATTCGTACCGCCGAGGTCGACGCTCTGGCAGAGATCGGACAGCGTGGCGTTCTTGATCACGGAGGTGACGATCAGCACCTGGCCGCCGGTGTCGCCCGCGTTGGGGCTGCCCTCCGCCATGTTGTCCAGCCCGCCGAACTGTTCGAAGCCGGTGCCCCGCAGCTCGGTCGCGGTGACCGTGAAGGGCATGCCGGAGATCGCGAACTGCACGCCCAGCGCGCCCTGCGCGGTGAGGATCACCATGCCCGCGACGGCCGCGACCGCCGCCATGGCGGGTACGGCGGCCCGGCGCAACCGCACCCGGCCGCGTCTTTCCGTGCCCTGGACGGCCGGACTCGCGCCGGACGCCGCGGTGGAATCGCTTTCCGGTGGCTCCGGTGTGGGGCCGGAGTGCGGGGTGTGGTCCGAGGACGAGGCCATGACTGCTCCCGGTGCGGGTGAATGCGGGGTGTCTTCCGTGGCGCGGTGTCCTGGCGCGGACTACGGCCACGGCGGTACGCCCGCTCGCGACTCCCGGCGGCCGCAAGGGCTTTCTCGCGGTCCGCAGTGGCCGTACCAGGAAGTTACCGGCGGTTACTTGCGGGGGTCAATGGTGTCCGCGCATTTATTGACGGCCAGTCAGTTTGCCTTTACAGCATTGACTTTGACGGAGCGTCACCCACTTGCGGAATGCTCCGTCGCTCCGTCCGGATCCGTGGCGCCGGATCCGGCCCGTCCCCGCGGCACGGCCGCGTGCCCGGACCGGCACGGCCGCCACCCCCGTTCGGAGAAGAGGCACCCGCATGCGTACTCGCACCCTGTTCACGCTCGCCGCGGCCGTCGCCGCGCTCACCCTGCCCGCCGTCGCCCCGGCCGGCGCCGCCGACACACCCGTGCTGACCACCGGCGGGCTCGGCGGCACACCCGTCGCCGCCGGGGACGTCCTGACCGCCTCCCTGTCCTCCGGCACCGCCGCCACGTTCTACTCCAGCGCCACCGGCACCAGCGGGGTCCGCTGCACGGCCTCGCAGTTCTCGGCCACCGTCACGGGTAACCCGGCCGCGCCGGGCACCGCCACCGAGTCGCTCGCCGCGCACACCTTCGACAGCTGCACCAGCAACGTCACCGGGGTCACCGGAGTCACCGGCATCACCGTGGAGAACCTGCCCTACGACACCACGGTGACCTCCGCCGGAGTCGTCACGGTCACCCCGCCGAGCGGCTCCTCCGTCCGCACCACCGTCAGGCTGCGCACCCTGCTGGGCTCCGTCACCTGCGTCTACCAGGGCCCCGGCCTGACCGGCACCGCGAGCAACACCGACAACAGCATCGCCTTCGCCGCCCAGCCCTTCGGCAAGGTGTCCGGCTCGTCCCTCTGCTTCGCGAGCGCCTACTTCTCGGCGAAGTACGCCCCGGTGACCGCCGCGGGTGCGGTGGTGTTCGTCAACTGAGCCCCTTCCAGGGCTGGTTCACGCTCCGCGGCGCAGTCGCAGGGCGAGGGTGATGCCGCCGGTGAGCAGCAGTACACCGGCGGCACCGCCCGCCACCCAGGGGGCGGAGGGCCCGGACTCGGCCTGTGCGACGGGTGTCGCGTCGACCGGCCGGCGCGTGCTCACGTCCGCGGGGTCCTTCACCGTCCCGGAGCTTTCCTCCGCGGTCGCCGGCGTCCGGGCCGCGGGAGGCTCGGAGGCCCCGGGCGTCCTCGTCGCGGCGCCGGCCGGATTCTTCCCGGATCCTGCCTCGGACGCGCCCTCGGCCGCGGCTGTCGGCGTCGGCCTCGCCGGCTTCGCGGCCGACGTGAACTCCACGTCCGAGCAGGAGTAGTAGGTGTCCGGCGTGCTGCTGTTCCGCCACACCGTGTACAGCACATGCCGCCCGGTCCGGTCCGACGGCAGCGTCGCGCGCATCCGGTAGGCGCCGTCCGTCAGCGCCGGGTCGCGGACCTCGGCGAACGGCCGCTCCGGCAGGTCCGACCAGGTGAGCGGCCGCGTCGGGTCGTAACCGGGCTTCGTCAGAAAGAACTTGAAGGACCCGGCGTGCGGGATCGTCGAGGCGTACGACACCGTGATCGTGCCGCCCGGGTTGAGCCGGGTCGTCGGCCAGTCGGCGCGGGCCAGGTCCAGGCCCCGGTAGCCGGGCAGTCCCGCACTGCACAGCCGGCCGTCGGGGACGGTCTGCCGGTCCCGGCCGCCGACGTCCGGCAGCCGCAGGTTGTCCCACGCGGCGATGGGCCCGCCGTTCGCCGCGACCGCCGCCCGGCAGGCCGCCGAACCGGCGCGTGCGCCGCCGTCGGGCGAACAGGCCACCGTCCGTGAGACGGGGTCCGTCGGCGCGCCGTGCGCGTGCGCCGGGGCCGACCCGGCCAGGGCCAGCGCGGGAAGCAGCAGGGCGACGGCGGCACCGGCGCCCGCGCGGGCGAGGGGTCTGCCGGTGGTGCCGCCGGGGAGAGGGGCGGTCGCGGTGCCGGTGCGGGCGGGGGCCTTGCCGGGGGCGGCGCTGGTGGGGGCCGCGGCCGTGGGGGTGGCCGCGGTGGTGGGGGCGCCGGGCATGCGGGCCTCCTCCGGCTCGTCGGGCGTACGGGGTTCCGAGGGCAGTACGCAGAGCGCGGCCCCAGCGTTCAATACCGGGCGGAACGAGCGTGGCCCCGGCGCTCACTACCGGCCGGAACGAGGCGGCTCGAGCTCTCGGCGTCGGCCGGATGGGACGGCTGGAACATGGCCGCCGGGGAGGCCCACGTCGGCCGGATCGGGGCGTCGGACACCGGCCGAGGGTGAGGGCGCGCATCGCGCCGACGGCCCGCCGCGAACGCGCGCTCCAAGCCAGGACCAAAGGGTGCATCCCTGTTCAAGTGCCCTACGGCGAGGGTGGGTTTCCGGCCTGATCAAGGGTTTCCCCTGTACCCCTACCCACGTCCCGTTCCCTATCGTTCCAGCACAGCTGACCCACAGGTAACCCCCACGACGGGTCGGTGCACCACGCCTGGCCGGCCACCGCTTTTCGCTTTTCGAACAGCCCCCACCGCTTCGACGAAGAAGCGCTCGACCGCCGCTCCGCGTGCCCGGAGTACGGCCACGAAAGGCAAGCCCTTGCGTACTTCTCCCTCCACCCGCCGGAGACTCATATCCGCCGCCGCGGTGTCCGCGGCGCTCTTCACCGCCGCCACCGCGACGGTCGCCGTCGCCCAGGACGGCTCCGCTCCGGCCGCCTCCGCCGACCTCGCGGCCCGCACCGAGGCCGCCCCGGGCGCCCCCGCCGAGCGTCTGATCGTCGGCTACAAGTCCGGCGCCACCGAGGCCACCTCCAACAAGGCCGCCGAGGCCGACGCCGTCGCCAAGGGCAAGGAGGCGGGCGAGAGCCTCGACTTCCAGCGCCGCCTCGGCACCGGTGCCGCCCTGGTCGACCTCGGCGAGGACCTCACCCGCACGGACGTCGCCGACGTCATCGCCGAGTTCCAGGCCGATCCGCAGGTCGCCTACGTCGTCCCGGACCGCCTGAACAAGGCCAAGGCCGACCCGAACGACACCGACTACGCCAAGCAGTGGGACCTGTTCGAGGCCACCGCCGGCATGAACGTGCCGGGCGCCTGGACCACCACCACCGGCACCGGCGTCACCGTCGCCGTCATCGACACCGGCTACGTCACCCACTCCGACCTCGCCGCGAACATCGTCGGCGGCTACGACTTCATCTCCGACACCGCGGTGTCGGTGGACGGCAACGGCCGCGACTCCAACCCGGCCGACCCGGGCGACTGGTACAACGCGGGCGACTGCGGCACGGGCGTCCCGGCCAGCAACTCCTCCTGGCACGGCACCCACGTGGCCGGCACCATCGCCGCGGCCACCAACAACAGCAAGGGCATGGCGGGCATCGCCTACGGCGCCAAGATCTCCCCGCTCCGCGTGCTCGGCAAGTGCGGCGGCTACGACTCCGACATCATCGACGCCATCACCTGGGCGTCCGGCGGCACCGTCTCCGGCGTGCCCGCCAACACCAACGTCGCCAAGGTCATCAACATGAGCCTCGGCGGCGACGGCGCCTGCACCTCCGCCACCCAGTCGGCCATCACCGCGGCCGTGAACCGCGGCACCACGGTCGTCGTGGCCGCGGGCAACGACAACGACAACGTGGCGAACCACTCGCCGGGCAACTGCAACAACGTCATCTCGGTCGCGGCCACCAGCCGCACCGGCGCCAAGGCGAGCTACTCCAACTACGGCTCCCTGGTGGACATCTCGGCCCCCGGCGGCCAGACCAGCACCGGCACCGCGAACGGCATCTACTCCACGCTGAACTCCGGTACCAAGACGCCGTCCACCGAGTCCTACGCCTACTACCAGGGCACCAGCATGGCCACCCCGCACATCGCGGGCCTGGTCGCGCTGATGAAGTCGGCGAACTCCTCGCTCACCCCGGCCCAGATCGAGTCGGCCATCAAGACCAACGCCCGTGCGCTGCCCGGCTCCTGCACCGGCGGCTGCGGCGCCGGTCTGGCCGACGCCGCCAAGACCGTCCAGGCGGTCACCGGCGGCTCCGGCGGCACCGGCACCGTGTTCTCCAGCACCGGCTCGGTGGCCATCCCGGACGGCGGCTCGGCGATCGAGTCCCCGATCAGCGTCACCGGCCGTACCGGCAACGCCCCCTCCGCCCTCCAGGTCGGTGTGAACATCACCCACACCTACCGCGGTGACCTGGTCATCGACCTCGTCGCCCCGGACGGCTCGACGTACCGGCTGAAGTCCTCCAGCTCCTCGGACTCCGCGGACAACGTCAACACCACCTACACGGTGAACGCCTCCAGCGAGGTCGCCAACGGCACCTGGAAGCTGCGCGTCCAGGACGTCTACTCGGCGGACAGCGGCACGCTGAACAGCTGGAAGCTGACCTTCTGAGGTCACCCGGGCAGGCGGGCCGACCGGTGCGGATGGGCACCGGCGGGTCCGCCCCCCGTCCTCCTCTCCCGGGCCCGGGGTGGGGAGGGCGGGGATCACGGCGTCAAGTCACTGACAGGGGGAGTGACTTGACGCCGTTGATGAAGTTGGAGACCAGTCGTATGGGCCGCCCCGCAGTCCACTCTCCGGGCAGCTCCCGCAGCGCCTCCCGGTACAGCACCCGCAGCTGGAGCCGCGCGAAGTGCGCGCCCAGGCAGACGTGCGGACCGTCCCCGAAGGAGACATGGGGGTTCGGCGCCCGGGACAGGTCCAGCCGGTCGGGGTCGTCGAAGACCCGCTCGTCCCGGTTGGCGGAGGCGTGGAACACCACGACCTTGTCGCCCGCCCGGATGCTCCGCCCCGCCAGTTCCGTGTCCCGTACGGCCGTACGCCGGAAGGTGAGCACCGGCGGATGCCACCGCAGCAACTCGTCGACCGCCGTGCCCAGTTCATGCTTGCCCGCCCGCAACTCCCGCAGCGTGTCCGGGTGCTCGGCCAGTGCCAGCACTCCGCCCGGGGCGGCGCCGCGCACCGTGTCGTTCCCCGCGACGGTGAGCAGGAAGAAGAACATCTCCAGTTCCGCGTCGGCGAGTTCGCCGTCGTGCGCGAGCACGGTCATGACGTCGTCGGCGGGCCGCCGCCGTTTGAGCTCCGCGAGTTCCTGCGCGTAGGCGAACATGTCCCGCAGCATCGCGGGGGAGCGCGGATTCACCGGACGGCCCTGTCCGTCCAGCACCGGCGGCCCCGCCTCGTCCGGGTCCTGGTAGCCGATCACCCGCTGCGTCCAGTGCAGCAGCAGCCCGCGGTCGCTCTCCGGCACGCCGAGCAGGTCGGCCAGGTTGAGCAGGGCGTAGTCGTCGGTGACCGCGGCCACGACGTCGACCGTGCCGCCGTCCTCCCGCGCCCGCCGCAGTGCCCCCGCCCACAGTGTGCGAGCCCGCTCCTCCACCACCGCCGTGAACCGCTCGATCCGCCCCGGCGTGAAGGCCCGGCTGACCAGCCGCCGCAGCCTGCCGTGCCCGGGCGGGTCCTGGTTGAGCATCATCCGCCGGATGAACGGCAGATCCTCGGGATCGGGGTCCCGGATCTGGGTCGCGCCGACGTACGACGAGAACGACGCGGAGTCCTTGAGCACCCGCACCACGTCCGCGTGCCGGGTCACCGCCCAGAACCCCGTCCCGCCCGGCCACCCCGCCACCTCCGGCTCCTCCTGCCACACCACCGGACACCGCTCCCGCAGCACCCGGTAGTCCCCGTAAGGCACCCCGTCGCCGTACACCCGCGGATCGAACACATCAGGAACAGACCCCACCGACTCCCCCTAGCAAAGACACCCAACGTGCGCGGTCAAAGGGCGCGGGAAACTGCGCGAACCGCGTAACCACCGCCCCGATCGGCCCGAGAATCCGCACGCCCACTCCCTCAGGGGCGCGGGGAACTGCGCGAACAGCCACGGACGGCCCGCACCCGACGCACGCCCCGGCAACCACCACCCCCGCACCCGACGCACGCCCCGGCCCCCACCGAACCCCCCACCCACCCGAAAGTTCCGCACACCAAAGGCAATTCACGCGATGGTGTGATGACATGAGCCCAGGCGGATGCACGGGAAAACGCATGGGTAAGGCCCGCCCATGACCCAGCCCTTCGAACTCCCGCACTTCTACATGCCCCACCCCGCCCGGCTGAACCCGCACCTGGACGAGGCCCGCGCCCACTCCACCACGTGGGCACGGGAGATGGGCATGCTGGAAGGCTCCGGGATCTGGGAGCAGGCCGACCTCGACGCGCACGACTACGGCCTGCTCTGCGCCTACACCCACCCCGACTGCGACGGCCCCGCCCTGTCGCTGATCACCGACTGGTACGTGTGGGTGTTCTTCTTCGACGACCACTTCCTGGAGACCTTCAAGCGCAGCCAGGACCGCGCGGGCGGCAAGGCCTATCTGGACCGGCTGCCGCTGTTCATGCCGATGGACCTGTCGGCCCCGATGCCCGAGCCGGCCAACCCGGTCGAGGCCGGCCTCGCCGACCTGTGGAGGCGGACCGTACCGGCGATGTCGGCCGACTGGCGCCACCGCTTCGCCGTGGCGACCGAGCATCTGCTGAACGAGTCCCTGTGGGAGCTGTCGAACATCAACGAGGGCCGGATCGCCAACCCGGTCGAATACATCGAGATGCGCCGCAAGGTCGGCGGCGCCCCCTGGTCCGCCGGACTCGTGGAGTACGCCACCGCCGAGGTGCCCGCGTCCGTCGCCGCGACCCGGCCCCTCAGGGTGCTGATGGAGACCTTCTCCGACGCCGTGCACCTGCGCAACGACCTGTTCTCCTACCAGCGGGAGGTCGAGGAGGAGGGCGAGCACAGCAACGGCGTGCTCGTCCTGGAGACCTTCTTCGGCTGTACCACCCAGGAGGCCGCCGACACCGTCAACGACGTCCTCACCTCCCGCCTCCACCAGTTCGAGCACACCGCGTTCACCGAGGTGCCCGCCGTCGCGCTGGAGAAGGGCCTCGCCCCCGACGAACTCGCCGCGGTCGCCGCGTACACCAAGGGGCTCCAGGACTGGCAGTCCGGCGGCCACGAGTGGCACATGCGCTCCAGCCGCTACATGAACGAGGGCGCCGCCTCCGTCTCGCCCTGGAACCGCCCCTTCGGCGGTGCCGCCGACATCCAGGCCCTGCTCGCCTCGACCGCGGCGGACCGGCTGCGCGCCCACAGCCACGTCCCCTTCCAGAAGGTCGGCCCGTCCGCGATCCCGGACATCCGCATGCCCTTCCCCCTGCGCCTCAACTCCGGTCTCGACGAGGCGCGCCGCGGCCTGGTCGCCTGGTCGCACCGCATGGGCATCCTCAGCGAGGGCGTCTGGGACGAGGACAAGCTCGACTCCTGCGACCTGGCGCTGTGCTCGGCCGGGCTCGACCCCGACGGCAGTCAGGAGGCGCTCGACCTCAGCGCCCACTGGCTGGCCTGGGGCACCTACGGCGACGACTACTACCCGCTCGTCTTCGGCCGGCGCCGCGACCTCGTCGCCGCCCGGCTGACCACCGAACGCCTCTCGGCCTGTATGCCCCTGGACGGCGAGCAACCGCCGCCCGCGGTGAACGGCATGGAACGCGGTCTCGCCGACCTGTGGCGGCGCACCACGGCGGACATGGACCGGGAGGCCCGGCGCACGCTGAAGGCCGCGGTCGACGTGATGACCGAGAGCTGGGTGTGGGAGCTGGCCAACCAGATCCACCACCGCGTCCCCGACCCCGTCGACTACCTGGAGATGCGCCGGGCCACCTTCGGCTCCGACCTCACCCTCAGCATGTGCCGCAGGGGCCACGCCCCCGGCATCGCGCCCGAGGTCTACCGCAGCGGCCCCGTCCGTTCCCTGGAGAACGCCGCGATCGACTTCGCCTGTCTGCTCAACGACGTCTTCTCGTACCAGAAGGAGATCGAGTACGAGGGCGAGGTCCACAACGCGATCCTGGTCGTGCAGAACTTCTTCGGCTGCGACTACCCGACCGGGCTGCGGATCGTCGCCGACCTGATGAACCAGCGCATGGAGCAGTTCGAGCATGTGGTGGCCGTCGAACTGCCCGTCGTCCATGAGGACTTCGCCCTCTCCACCGAGGACCGGGAGGCCATGGACGGCTATGTGGACGCGCTGCGCAACTGGATGTCCGGCATCCTGAACTGGCATCGCGCCGTGGACCGTTACAAGTCGGACTACCTGGCCCGCCGCACCCACGGATTCCGCCCGGACGGCGCGCCGGCCCCGGCCACCCTGCCCGTACCCGCCGGCCGGGCCTGAGCAGTCACGTCACCGCACGTGACGGCCCTCGCCGCGCCGGATCGCGGCGGGGGTGCCCGGGGCGGCGGCGCGCACGGTCGAGGCGCTGGTCGAAGAGTCCCTTCCGGCCCGCGACCCGGCCGGTGACCGGTAAGGCTTCCCGCTGCTGACCGCGGGTCAGTCTCACTCGTTCGGGGATCGTCGTGGCCGGGTGCGCCGGGTAGAGCACCAGCCGGAGGCGAACCATGGAACAGACTGCGCTGCGTCCCAAGCCGATGCCCGGCCAGGAGCCCGGTGGCGGCACCGCCCGGACACCCGTCCGGCGCCCGCACGCCGCCCGGCGCCGCGGCCGACGGCTCACCACCCTGCTGCTCGGCCTGCTCGCGGGGGCGGTCCTGGTGCTGTCCGGCGTGGGCCTCGGCACCGTCGGCGCCACCGTGATCGGTATGAGCCGGCTCGCCGAACTCCAGCGGCCGAGCGCCCCGCGGCCCCCCGCCCCCGTACCTGCGGCCTCGTCCGCCCCGGCCACGCCCGCCGCCCGGGCGCCCGCGGGCGCGACCCTGGGCGTGGAGGCGGTCGACGCCGAGAAGCCCGGCGCCCTGGTCGTCGGCGTGCACATCCCGGGACCCGGTCACGCGGCGGGCCTGGTCCGGGGTGACGTACTGCTCGACTTCGGCGGTACGCGCGTCGACACCGCCGCCGACCTGGCCCGCGCGGTGGCGGAGGCCCGGCCCGGCCAGGAGGTGAAGGTGACGGTGCGTCACGAGAGCGGCGGCTTCCAGCAGCTCACGGTCGTACCGGGCATCGTCACCTGACCGTCCGTCGCGATCTGGCCGTCCGTCGCGATCTGGCCGTCCGTCGCGATCTGGCCGTCCGTCGTGAACTGGCTGTCCGTCACGCGATCGTACGGAAATGGCTCGTCAGGCCCCCGGCGTCGTCCAGCACATGGAAGGCCAGCCCGACCGGCGCGTCCCGGTCGGCGACCTGCTCGCCCTCCCAGGGCAGCCGCAGCGTCCACGTCACACCCGGCCCCACGAGGACGGGCCGTCCGGCGAAGACGCCGGCGGCCGCCGTGTGCGCGTGGCCCGTGATCAGCCCGGCGATCCGCGGCCGGCGTTCCAGCAGCGCGGCCAGCCGTCCCGGGTCGCCCAGCCGGCAGGAGTCCGGCAGGGGGTGGTGCAGGGTGACCGGCGGGTGGTGGAACGCCAGGAGCGCCGGCAGGTCCGGGCCGAGTCCGTCGAGCGTCGTCTCGATCCAGTCGTACGTCTCGTCGTCCAGGGCTCCGTCGTCCTCTCCCGGGATGCTGGAGTCGCACATCAGCACGGCGGCGCCGTCGAGCACCCGGACGCTGTTGACCGGCCCTTCGGCGGCGGGCTCGCCCAGCAGCACCTTGCGGTAGGGACCCCGGCTGTCGTGGTTGCCGGGGCAGGTCAGCACCGGGAACGGCGTGTCGCCGTCGCGCAGCCCGAGCAGGCGGGCGGCCTCCTCGTATTCCGGCTCCGCGCCGTGATCGGCGATGTCCCCGGTGACCAGCAGGGCGTCCACCGGGCCCGGCAGCCCCCACAGGTGGTCCCGGACCCGCTGGGCACGCTCCGTCGCGCGCGTGGTGCCGTCCAGATGCAGATCGCTGATGTGTGCGAGTACGAGCACGGTTCCGTGTCCCCCAGTCATCGCCCTAACGGATAGAAATGATCAAACCATTAGGACTAATGGCTGTGCAAGAAGTGACCATTAACTTCCCATGTGGTGTGCCGAACCGGCTCGCGCCGCCCCCTCCGGGCGGGCAGGATGCTGCCCGTAGTCCCCTTCGTCCGCCCAGGGAGGCCCGGATGACCGGCCGTACGCCCGCGCCCTTCACCGACGACGACCACCGGGCCCGGACGGGGCGGGCAGCGCCGACGGTCGCGGGCGCGAGGCATGCCGGACCGCTCGCGGGGGACGCCGTCGTCGAGGACGGAGGCCGCCGGCTGAGCGGCACCACGCGCGAGATGGTCATAGTGGACTGACCGGGCGACCCGCCCGGAACCCGTCTCTGCCGACCACACCCCCGAGCGACAACGGCGTGACCATGACCCAGGCACCGACACCCAGCGCGGACACCGTCCGCAGAGCGCTCCACACCCTCGTCAAGGGCGGCGGGCAGGACCCCGCCGGCCCCGAGGTACGGCCGATCCCCGAAAGCGTGGGACGGACCACCTGGTGGGTGGGGAGCCGCCATGTGCTCCGCCTCGCCACCGACCCGGAGGCCACCACCCTGCTGCGCCGCGAGGTGCGGCTGCGGGACCTGGTCCGGGCGCACATCCCCGTCGCCGTACCGGTCAGCGTCGCCCAGGGCGAATGGGCGCCCGGCCTCGCCTGCACCCTCGACACCAAGGTGCCCGGCGGCTCGGGCGACCGGCAGGACGTCTCCGCGATCGGCGAGGCCGACCTCGCCGGGCTGCTCACCGGCCTGCGCGAGGTGCCCGCACGACAGGCCGAGGCCCTCGGCGTCCCGCGTGCCACACCGCGCTCCCTGGACTCGCTGCGCCGCGTGGCCGCACAGGCCGCCGAACGGATCGCGGCCGCCGACGAGTTCGACGCGGCCCGGCTGCACCAGCTCACCCCGCCCGCGGCCGTCCAGCTCGCCGCGCAGCCCGGCGGAGCCGTCCTCGTCCATCACTCCCTCACCGGCGACCACCTCGTGGTCAGCGCCGAGGGCCGGGTGCGCGGGGCCCTCGGCTGGGGCCTGGCGGTCCTGGGCGACCCCGCCGAGGACATCGCGGGCCTCGCCCTCGCCGTCGGTTCCCCCGCCGCAGTCCGCGCCGCCACCCTCGCCGGCTACGGCGCCCGCCCCTGCCTGCGCGGCCTCTGGCTGGCCCGCTGCGACACGGTGATCCGCCTCGCCGCCCACCTCGACGGGCGGGACACGACCGTCCCGCTGCCGCTGCTGCGCACCCAGCTGGGGCACGCCTGGGAGGCCATCCTGCTGGAACGGGTCACGGAGCTGCGGGCGGCGGACGAGGAGGACGAGAAGGACCTGCCGGGGGACGACGAGTACTAGGGCGTACCAGGGCACGTTCCGGCGCCCGGTACCGCCTCCCGTTCCGGCGCCCGGTACCGCCTCTCGCCCCGGCGCCCCGTACCGCCTCTCGCCCCGGCGCCCCGGTACCGCCTCTCGCCCCGGCGCCCCCTCAGTCCTGCGACAGCACCACGCACGACTCCCCGGGCAGCCGCAGCACCCCGTCCTCGCCCGGCGCCTCCACCGGCTCCCACGCGGCCAGGATGCGTACCGGGCGGGTGCCCAGCGGGATGGGCGCGGACTCCTTGGCGAGGTTCACGGCCACCCGGATGTCGCCGCGCCGGAAGGCCAGCCAGCGCGCCTCGGCGTCGTAGGCGACCTTGGTGTCCGCGAGGTCGGGATCGGTGAGGTCGGGCAGTTCGGCCCGCAGGGCGATCAGCGCCCGGTACCACTCCAGCACGCGCGCGTGGTGCGGGGCCCGCGGCTCGGACCAGTCGAGACAGGAGCGCTCACGGGTCGCCGGGTCCTGCGGGTCGGGAACGTCCTCCTCCGCCCACCCGTGCGCGGTGAACTCCCGCCGCCTGCCCCGCCGTACGGCCTCGGCCAGCTCCGGGTCGGTGTGGTCGGTGAAGAACTGCCAGGGCGTGCCCGCGGCCCACTCCTCGCCCATGAACAGCATCGGCGTGAACGGGGCCGTCAGCGTCAGCGTCGCCGCGCAGGCCAGCAGCCCGGGGGAGACCAGGGCCGACAGCCGGTCGCCCTGGGCGCGGTTGCCGATCTGGTCGTGCGTCTGGCTGTAGCCGAGCAGCCGGTACCCGGCGACCCGGGCGCGGTCCAGCGGGCGGCCGTGCCTACGTCCCCGGAAGCTCGAGTACGTGCCGTCGTGGAAGAACCCGCCGGTGAGCGTCTTGGCCAGGGCGGCGAACGGGTCCCGCGCGAAGTCCGCGTAGTAGCCCTGCGACTCGCCCGTCAGCGCGGTGTGCAGCGCGTGGTGGAAGTCGTCGCTCCACTGCGCGTGCAGACCGAGCCCGCCCTCCTCCCGCGTGGTGATGGTCCGCGGGTCGTTCAGATCGGACTCGGCGATCAGGAACAGCGGCCGTCCCAGCTCCGCCGCGAGCGCGTCCACGCCCGCCGACAGCTCCTCCAGGAACGGGTACGCGCGCGTGTCCGCCAGCGCGTGCACGGCGTCCAGCCGCAGCCCGTCCACCCGGTAGTCACGCAGCCAGGCCAGCGCGCTGCCCAGCAGGAACGCCCGCACCTCGTCCGAGCCGGACGCGTCCAGATTGACGGCCACGCCCCACGGCGTGTGATGCGTGTCCGTGAAGTACGGCCCGAACGCGGGCAGATAGTTGCCGTCCGGCCCCAGATGGTTGTGCACCACGTCCAGGACCACCCCGAGTCCCAGCCCGTGCGCCCGGTCGACAAAGCGCTTCAGCGCCTCGGGGCCGCCGTACGGCTCGTGCACCGCCCACAGCGACACCCCCTCGTACCCCCAGCCGTGCCGCCCGGGGAACGGGCACAACGGCATCAACTCGACGTGCGTGACGCCCAGTTCCACCAGATGCCCGAGCCGCTCCGCGGCCGCGTCCAGGGTGCCCCCGGGCGTGTACGTGCCCACGTGCAGCTCGTAGAGCACGGCCCCCTGGAGGGGACGGCCCTCCCACGCCGTGCGCCAGTCGTGGCGCCCCTGGTCGACGACCGCGCTCAGCCCGTGCGGCCCGTCCGGCTGGCGCCGCGAGCGCGGGTCCGGCAGCACGGGCCCGTCGTCCACCGCGAACCCGTAGCGCGAGCCGTCGTCCGCCTCCGCCTCGGCCGTCCACCACCCCTCGCGCCGCGGATCGCGCTCCATCGCCCGAGTGGCCCCGTCGCACTGGAGCGTCACACGGCCGGCCTGCGGTGCCCACACCTCGAACTGCACGGACGGTTCCCCTTCGTCTGCTCACCGTGATGTAGCTCCCCCATGGTGCGCCAACCGAGATCGATCCGGGGGCCGATCCGGCGCCGAAACCCTCCTTTCTCGCAGGTGCCGTGCGGTACGCGCGCGTGGCGGCCGTTTCCCCGTTTTCTGGACACCTGGGGTTCACTGACCGACAATCACCAGCGTGACGTCGTCCTTCGAGTTCCCCGCCTTTCCCGCGCGGCTGTCCGACGCGGAGCGCGACAAGGCGCTGAAGGCGCTGCGCGACGGCGTCGCCATGGGCCGGCTGTCGCACGACACCTTCATCCGCCGCATGGAGCTCGCGCTGGCCGCCCGCCGGTCCGACGAACTCGCCGCGCTCACCGCCGACCTGCCCCGGGAGAACAGGGTCGCCCGGCTGGTGTTCGGCAGCGTCGAGGCGGTGTCCGGGTTCACCGTACGGCTGCGCCGGGCCTGGCAGGCCGAGCGGCTGCCCAAGCTGCTGCTGCCCCACCAGAACACCGGGCACCCGCTGCGCATAGGCCGCGACCCCGCCTGCGGGCTGCGGCTCAACCACGAGACGGTCTCGCGCCTGCACGCCGAGCTGACCCGCCAGAGCGGGATGTGGGTCCTGCGCGACCTCGGCTCCACCAACGGCACGACCGTCAACGGCCGCCGGGTGATCGGCGCCGCCGTCGTCCGCGAGGGCGACCAGGTCGGCTTCGGGAACATGACGTTCAGACTGTCGGTGAACTGAGCGGAGGGCTCCCTTTCGGGTGAGCGGGGCTGGGGCGCGGGGGACGTCGTGCCGATGCTTCGGGCATGACCCACACGATCACAGCGAAAGCGGTGCGGGGCGGCCTGCTGGCGGCCGCTCTCCTCGTCGCCGCCGCCACCCCGGTCCAGGCGGCCCACCAGGAGTCCTTCCAGGCCAACTGGCTCTACGTCTCCGTCACCCACGGCGACAACCGGTCCGGCGACACCCGCGGCACCCTGCTGATGTGCGACCCGCCCCAGGGCCACTCCCGCGCCGCCGAGGCCTGCGAGCAGCTCACCGCCGTGGCGGGCCGCGTCGACCGGATGCCGGCCCGGGGCGAGGCCTGCCCCATGGTCTACGCGCCGGTCACGGCCCACGCGCGCGGGCGGTGGAACGGCATGTCCGTCGACTACACCAGGACCTTCGGCAACGAGTGCGAGCTGGCCGACCTGACGGGCTCGGTGTTCGCGATGGGCGACTGAGCCGCCGCCGCGCGCGTGCGGGCGGTGCTCAGGCCGCCCACACGCGCGCGTGCAGCGCCGCCGCGACCACCGTGCGGGACTGGTGCTCGATCTGGTGCTCCAGCGGCACCCAGCGGGCGTGGAAACGCTCGGCGAAGGCCTCGCTCCAGTCCACCACCAGCCGTTCGAGCAGCGGAGCGGAGCGGTCGTCCGTCGCGCGCAGCACCCGCAGCAGCATCGCCGCCGACCGCAGCGGAAGCCGCCGCGCGAAGGCCTCCACGCTGCCGATGTACGCCATCGAGACATCGGCGGGCGGGGTGTTGATCCAGTCCGCGGCCAGCCCCGGCACCAGCTCCAGCACCCACCGCCCGGCCCGCAGCAGGGGGCTGTCCACGCCCTCCAGCCGCGGCAGCGCCTCGCAGAGCACCCGCTCCACCTCCAGCGCGTCGCGCACCAGCCCCTCGGCCAGCACGCGCAGCGCCGCCGCCGGAGCGGGATGCGGGGCCACGTCGTCCACCAGGTCGCTCGCCCACATCGGCACCTCCACGACCGCCGTGAGGCCGCCGTAGCGATGGGCGTGGTACCAGGTGCTGTTGCGCGCGTCGTCCGGCATGCTCGGGTACGCGACCCCCGACTCGCCCGTCGGCATCACATGCACCCCGGGCCCGGACGTCGGCCAGCCCGCGGCGTCGGAAGCGCCCGCCTCCACCGGGATGCGCAGCTCGGCGGCCGACTTGGCGAACGGCTCCGCCAGCCCCGGGATGTCCCTCGTCAGCTGCACCCAGCTGCCGCCCAGATCGGTGCCGTGCAGTGTCACCTGGAGGTAGGGGCGCAGCTCGTCGATCACCCCGGTCAGGGTGCGCGTCTCGGGCGGCAGCCGGTCCGGCGGCAGCACCGACGGCGACCACTCCGGCTGCTCGGGCCCGGCCGGGCGGAAGAAGCCCCGGTGGTAGTCGAGCAGACTGCGCGGCGCGGGCGTCACATGCAGACTCGCCCCGTCCGGGTCCGCGCACAGCAGGAAGTGCCAGGACGTGCCGTCCCGCAGCACGCGCTCGTGCAGCACGCGTTCGGCGAGCGCGAGCAGGGTCGGGCCGCCCGCCGGTTCATTGGCGTGGGCGCCCGCGACGACCAGTACGGCCCGCCCGGCGCGGCCCACGGACAGCAGATGCAGCGGGCGCCCCTCCCGGGACACCCCCACCTGACGCAGGGCGCACAGACCGGGATGGCGCACGGCCAGGGCCCGGGCGGACGAGATCAGTTCGGGCAGGGTGGGGTAGCGCAGCTCCGGCAGGAGACTCACCCCCGTTTGGTCCGGCCGGCCCTCGCCTCCGCAGTACCCCACGGAGTTGAGACTCTGTCAAGAATGTGCGCCGGAGCCGCCCGGGGGCGCCCGGACGCACGGGCGCGGCCGCCCCCGCCCGTCGGCGGCTCACGGCTCCTCCCCGGCCCGTTCCAGCAGCGCCACCGGCAGCTCCCCGAACAGCTCCGCCACGCGCGCGTGACCGGCGAACTCCCGCCCGGGGGAGAGCACGTCGGCCCACCGGCCCGGCGGCAGCGGCAGCCGGGTGTCCCGCCAGCCGCCCGCCTCCGCCAGCCGCAGCGACAGCCGGGTCACGGCGGTGATCACCTCGCCGGAGCGCGCGAACGCCGCGCAGTGCCCGGCGGCCGGGCCCTGCGCCGCCAGCGGCGTGTACGTGGCACTCGCCCCGAACGCCTCCGGCCGCCGCGCCCGCAGCCGCAGCGCGGCCGTCGTCAGCGCCGCCTTCTCGCCGCCGTCCCGCGGCGGCAGCGCGGCCGGCCGCCGGTTGTCCGGGTCGACCAGCGCGCGGTACTCGGCCTCCGTGCCCTGGTAGACGTCCGGCACGCCCGGCATCGTCAGCTGCACCAGCGCCACCCCCAGCACGTTCGCCCGGATGTGCGACTCCAGGGACGCCCGGAACGCGGCCACGTGCTCCCCCGGCGCCCCGCAGGGCCCGGCCGCCACGAACGCCGCCACCGCCTCCTCGTACGGCGGCTCCCGCTCGGTCCAGCTCGTGAACATCCCGGCCTCGCGCACATGCTTCAGCAGCGCCCCCTGCACCCGCTCCGGCGCCGCGGGCCCGAGCCCGAACACCGTCTGCCAGGCCGCCCAGGCCAGCTGCCCGTCCGGCACCGCCTCCTCGGGGCGCGACAGGCCGTCCAGCAGCTCCGCCCAGCGCTCCGGACACTCGGTGAGCACGGCGAGCGCGGCGCGTACGTCGGCGCTGCGCTTGGTGTCGTGGGTGGTCACCACCGTGCCGGCGAGCGGCCAGTCGCGCTGCACGCGCGCGCAGTAGGCGTGGAAGTCCTCCGGCGACACCCCCGGCGATCCGGGATCGCCGCCCACCTCGGTCGCCGACAGCAGCGGCACATACCGGTAGAAGGCCGTGTCCTCGACGGACTTGGCCCGCAGCGCCGACGACAGCTGCGCGAACCGCGCGCGGAACTCCCGCTGCTCCGGCCCGTCCCCGTGCCGCCCGAGCAGCAGCTCCCGTACGACGTCCACGGCCCCGGCCTCCTCGGGCACCACGAAGGCGAGCCGGGCCTCGGCGGCGGCCTCCTCGGTGACCACACGGGCCGCGTCCGTGGAGGCGTAGGGGCGGTACACCTCCATGCGGACGAGCAGCTCGCGCAGCGCCGCGGCGAGCGCCCAGGGGGCACGGTCGCGCAGCTCCGGGCCGGGCGAGGACGCGCACACCCTGACCGCCACCCGGGTCAGCCGCTCCAGCTCGGCGGCCAGCTCGTGCCCGATCACCCCGTACGCCGCGCGCCGCACGGTCGCGTCCCAGGAGCCGCCCCGGTCGGTCTGGGGCGCCGCGAACCGCCGGTAGCGGGCGAGGAGTTCGCCCGCGCCCGCCGGGTCCGTGAACAGGCCGTCCACGCGGCGCAGCGCGTCGTAACCCGTGGTGCCCGCGACCGGCCAGGAGGGCGGCAGGTGCTCGGTGTCCGAGAGGATCTTCTCCACCACGGTCCAGCGCCCGCCGGTGGCCTCGTGCAGCCGCGCCAGATAGGCGTCCGGGTCGGCCAGTCCGTCCGGGTGGTCCACCCGCAGCCCGTCGATCACGCCCTCGTGCAGCAGTGCGAGGATCTTGCCGTGGGTGGCCTCGAAGACCTCCGGGTCCTCCACCCGCACCCCGATCAGCTCCGAGATGCTGAAGAACCGGCGGTAGTTGAGCTCGGTCCGGGCCAGCCGCCACCACACCGGGCGGTACCACTGGGCGTCCAGCAGCCGGGTCGGCGGCAGGTCCTCGGTGCCCTCGCGCAGCGGGAAGGCGTGGTCGTGGTAGCGCAGCACGTCGCCCTCGACCCGCAGGGCGTCCGCCTCCTCGCCCAGCGGGCCCCCGAGCACCGGCAGCAGCAGCTGCCCGCCCCCGGCCTCCCAGTCGATGTCGAACCAGCGCGCGTACGGCGACTTCGGGCCCTCGCGCAGCACCTCCCACAGGGCGCGGTTGTGGACCGGGGCCATGGCCATGTGGTTCGGCACGATGTCCACCACCAGGCCGAGCCCGTGCTCCCGGGCGGTCCGCGCGAGGGCGCGCAGGCCGTCCTCGCCGCCCAGTTCGCCGCGCACGCGCGCGTGGTCGACGACGTCGTACCCGTGCGCCGATCCGGGGACGGCCTCCAGGACGGGCGACAGATGCAGATGCGAGACGCCGAGCGAGGCCAGGTACGGCACCGTCGCCGCGGCGGCCGCGAACGGGAACGCGGGCTGGAGCTGGAGCCGGTAGGTGGACGTGGGCACCGGCGGGAGGGATCGCTCAGGTGTCATGCAGACCTACGTACCCGCCCCGCCGCCTTTCGTGTCATCCCGGGCCGCCGCAGGAGTGACCGGGCATGCCCCTGCCACCCCGTAGGGGTGGCCCGGGGGGGGGGGGGGGGGGGGGGGGGGGGGGGGGGGAGGGGGGAGGGGGAGGGGGGGGGGGGGGGGGGGGGGGGGGGGGGGGGGGGGGGGGGGGGGGGAGGAGGGGGGGGGGGGGGGGTGTG